>JAUIEA010000002.1 GCA_030429045.1 Bacteroidia bacterium
GCAAGACAGCCTTTTACCATTTACCTATTACCGGCCCAGAGGGAGCCTGCTGCCAGAGTGGCGACAGCCACTGACGTAATCAGGCGAATAGCGAATAGCAAACAGCGAACGGCCGTATTAACCTCACCCCAACCCTCTCCTTGCAAAGGAGAGGGAGCAGATTTCGGTATATGATTCACGGTTTTCCAGTATTCAGGGCAAGACAGCCTTTTACCATTTACCTATTACCGGCCCAGAGGGAGCCTGCTGCCAGAGTGGCGACAGCCACTGACGTAATCAGGCGAATAGCGAATAGCGAATAGTAAAATTACCCGCAGATCCGATCAAAATCCCCCATAGCCTTCTCCAGGCGGGCCAGACTGCGATCCTTGCCTAGGACTTCCATCATCTCAAAGACGCCAGGACCTTTCATGGTGCCCGCCAGGGCGAGTCGGAAAAGAGGCAGGACGGCACCGAATCCGAGCTGATGTTCCTCCAGGTAGTGCTTGACCAGGTCTTCCAGTTCCTCAGAAGTGAAGGTGTCCTGCGCCTGTAACCGGGTCAGGATGGCTTCCAGATGCGCTCGCGAATCTGGCTTCCAGCGCTTCCGCACCATGGCTTCATCATAGGTCCCCACATCGGTGAAGAAGTAGGATCCCTGTGTCGGAATATCCCGGGCATAGCTGACCCGCTCTTTCATGAGATCACAGACCTGTGCCAGAAAGGAGGGGTCTCGTTCCCAGCCTTGTGCCTCCACCAGCGGTGCGATCAACGCTGCCAGCTCCGAAGCAGGCGTGGAGAGAAGATATTGCTGGTTATACCACTGGGCCTTATCGAAATCGAAGCGCGCTCCGCTTTTATGGATACGATCAATCGAGAATGCTTTGATCAACTCATCCATGCTGAAGATCTCCTGCTCGGTGCCCGGATTCCATCCCAGAAAGGCCAGGAAATTGACCACTGCGCGGGGATCGAAACCAGTCTCCCGAAAGCCGGTGAAGGAATCCTCTTCCGTTTCCCCCTGCCAGGAAAGTGGGAACACAGGCATGCCAAATCGGGCACCGTCCCGCTTGCTGAGTTTTCCCTTTCCGTCGGGCTTCATGATCAGGGGGAGGTGAGCAAAAGCGGGCATGGTGTCTTCCCAGCCCAATCCGCGATAGAGGAGTACATGGTGGGCTGTGCTGGGCAGCCATTCTTCACCACGAATGACATGAGTGATGCCCATCAGGTGGTCATCGACGATATTGGCGAGGTGGTAGGTGGGCATGCCGTCGGTCTTGAGCAGTACTTTATCGTCAAGTTCATCCGACTGGAAGACCACGTCGCCTCGGATCTCATCCCGGACATGGATCTCCTGCCCCGGTTCGATCTTCAGGCGGATGATGAAGTCCTCTCCGGCTTCCATGCGATGGGTCACATCTTCCGGGTCCATGCTCAGGCTGTTGCGCATATCCATGCGAATACGATGGTCGTACTGGGCTGCCGGATTCCCCGCCTGCTTGAGTCGCTCGCGCATGGCATCCAGATCCTGCGGACGGTCGAAGGCATAATAGGCGTGGCCACGCTCGACCAGTTGCTCTGCATATTGGCGGTAGAGGTCCTTGCGTTCAGACTGGCGGTAAGGCCCCACCGATCCACCCTGAGTGGGCCCTTCATCCGGAACGATCCCACACCAGGCCAGGGCCTCGAGGATATAGTCTTCTGCTCCCGGAACGTACCGATTCTGATCGGTGTCTTCGATACGCAGCAGGAAGGTACCCCCGTGTTGGCGGGCAAAAAGCATATTATACAAGGCGGTACGTACACCCCCGATATGCAGGGCCCCGGTAGGGCTGGGTGCGAATCGTACGCGGACGGGTCTGTTCTGAGTCATAACCTGGATTGAGCGTTTCCATGCCCGAATTCAACGTGCCTGGAAAGAAATTGTAAAAAAAGAGAGCGCCCTGGCAGCGCTTCGGATCACTCCGACGTTTCCTTGCCGTAGGCAAAGGATCGCCCGGTTTTCCGCACGCAAAGGTAAACATTCGCAAACGGAGATATTCAAGTGAACCTTCTGAGCTGAAAAACATTTTGTTGAGCACTGTCACTATGTATCTCGTTCGCACTCCACGCATTATCCAGTCTCTCTTTCCGAGATTTACCTGGCGTCTCCCTGAAAATGACAAGGTCGTCCATCTCACCTTCGATGATGGCCCCATACCCGAGGTCACGCCCTGGGTGCTGGAGCAACTCGAGCGGTATGATGCACGTGCCACCTTCTTCTGTGTGGGACACAATGTGGAAAAGCATCCGGATATCTATCGCCAGGTTGTGGAGGCCGGTCATCTCACCGGAAATCACACCTACAATCACCTGGACGGCTGGACCACCGACAATATGACCTACCTGCGCAATGTGCGCAAGGCTGCTCGTATGGTCAACTCCAATTTGTTCCGTCCGCCCTATGGTCGTATCCTCCCCAGCCAGGCCCAATTCCTGCAGCGCCACTACCAGGTGGTAATGTGGGATGTGCTCAGCGGTGATTTTGACCCCGATCTGTCTGCCGATGACTGCCTGGCCAATGTCATGAATAATGTCAGCCCCGGGTCTATTGTGGTGCTCCATGACAGTCTCAAATCCTTCGAGACCCTGAAGTTTGTCCTCCCTCGACTGCTGGCTCAGCTGGATGCGCAGGGTTACCGGTTCGAAGTCGTACCACAGGCAGTAGAAGCAGAAGAGCTGGTACCCCAGGGCATTCCTGCTTTGCAGACGGCCTGATACCCATTTCTATTTGATCCATTAATTTTTCGGCTGGATTGTGCTCGTACAATTCGTCTGAATACACCAGTGCTTTCTGATTCCGACATGGCATACCTTCTCTGAGTGGTACGGAGGGCGGTTATTCGTTAATGGGTTTATTCGTTTATGAGAAACTAAGTGACTGTCGCCAAATATGGTATTCGGTATTCGCTGGGTACGGTAAACTTGGAGGAACGTATCCTGATGGGTTGGTAATGGGTAATGGGTAAAGGGCCCTGAATTCCAATGTAGAATCTTATTGTAGCAGCGCACCTTTCCCCCGAGGAATCGGGGCTGAGCAATTCAGTGGCTTCACCACTTGGCATTAACTTTCCTTCATATGATTAGGTAAATGGTAAAGGGCAAAAGGTAAAGACCAAAACCGGCTGACAGTCAGGGGTTATACCCGGACGATCCGCCAATAGGCGGATCGTCCGGGTACAAAGGAGCTCAAGTAAGTCTTCCTCCAAATAAAGTATTCAATCCAAAACGATTGGCTACCAGCCTGCTGTGGACATAGCTCAACATATAACTTGAGCGCACGTTAAACGTTGAACTGGTGCCCTGATCCATCGGGGCTACCTTGAACCTTGAACGGCCAAGCGTTTGATTCAGATCCCAAATCCAAAACCTGCGAACAAGAATGAAACCAGCACCCACACAAAAGGGCTCAGGACAACGTTGATAGCAAAGAACAATAGAAATACTTGACTCATGAGACCTCTCATTCTATGCTTGTTCCTCTCTCTTTTTGCTTGCCAAAAAGATACCCTGCCTGCAGATCAAAATCCCATATCCGCTGAGGATGTTGCCGATGTTGCCCAAATGAGCCAGTCCCTGGCCTGGGATCTCTTTGCACAGGAAAAATTGGCCAAACCTGGTGAAAATGTGTTGCTTTCCCCGTTCAGTATTCACACGGCCTTGCTCCAGGCCATCAACGGTGCGCGGGGAAACACCCGGGACGAACTCTTCAAAGCACTGCATTGCCAGGGCTGTTTGATCGACGAGATCAATCCCCTCCAGAAGGATCTGACCACCCTCCTTACGCAACAAAGTGGGCAGCCACAGGTGACAGTCGCCAACCACTTCTTCTATGATGCCAGTCGAATGACCGTCAAAGGCCCATTTCTGGAAACCCTTCATACGTATTACAATTGCGAATCGTCAGATCTGCCTTTCGATGATATCCAGAACGCACTGTCCCAGATCAATGGCTGGGTCAAAGACCATACACAGAACAAGATCGATGGTATCCTGGACAAGATTGCTCAGGAGGATGTCGCCTTTCTGATCAATGCCCTCCATTTCAAAGCGGACTGGGCTACGGGATTTGATGAAGAACAGACCGTCCAACTTCCCTTTACCAAAGAAGATGGGCAGCAAGTGACAGCGTCATTTGTCAATGCCGATCGAAACTTCAACTTTGTCCAGAGTGAGGATTACCGGTTGGTCGATATCCCGTTTCAGGATTCGACCTACAGCTTCAGTTTGGTCCAGCCAGTGGCCTCCAATCAGGCAACGGATTGGCATGCAAACCTGGATGCCGCTGTCTACCAGAATTTATTGGATCAGATGGTCTTTGACCGGGCCATGGTCTTCTTCCCCCGATTGAAGCTCGCCTATAAAAATGACCTGATCCAGAGTCTGAAAAACCTCGGTGTCCAGGATGCCTTTTCAGACAGAAATGCCGACTTCACCCTTATGGGGACAGCCAGTCAAAACATCTTTATCAATCAGATCAAACACAAGGCGATCCTGGAAGTAGATGAACATGGCGCAGAAGGAGCGGCTGTCACCTCCATCGGTTTTGGCATTACCTCTGCACCTCCCCTGTTCAAGTATGACCGGCCCTTTGTCCTGGTATTGCGTCATATCCCGACCAATACTCCAATGTTTATCGGCTATGTGGCCGATCCGACCAGCTAGGAACCTGGAAATACGAATTAAAATTCGTGGTCAATCAAAAAACAATACCCGGTCATGGATACCGGTTAGAATAAACCGCGAAAAGATTGCCACTGAATTTGAAACCCTTTCTTCGCAGCGACACCCGTCCCCAGGTCTCTGCTGACCTGGCCTTCGAATCCGATAACCTATCTGAAGGCCGAATCGAAGATAATTGTCCCATTGCATCAGACCCATATTCCATAAAACCATTGTTGCCGGCATTCTCTATTTAGTGGAATTGGTGTCTTTGTCGGTCATTGCATTCAGCATGAACAACCATTCCTGTTCCAGGTCGTACAGACTTTTTCCGATATGTCTCTTCAAGCTCTTTCTGCCTTTTGTCCAGATAAGCTTAATCGTTTCCCTCCCATAAGTGTCATCTATGAATTTCACAAATCCACCTAACAAGGGATATGCAACCATAGAGTCATATTTTCTCAATCTTTTTGCCAGTTTTCCGATAGAAACATACTTGTCATTTTCTACAAAATATTTTGATAATTCATATAGATCACGCCCATTCCAGGCGTTGTCAGAATACACCGCCATTCCCTCATTGATCCAGGTCTTGGGATAACCCCATACATTCATCGAAATTAAATGGAATAGCTCGTGGTTGCTATAAACTGATTTTATGGTTTCAGAAAATATGCCGGTTACATAGTTGTTCTTTGGATCTGCATTCCCATTTATTGTACGTCCTAGAAGAATTTCCATTCTTCCCCTATCCTCAACAATAAAGTAGTGAATAGGATTATCGTACGATTCAACACCGACAAAGCCCAACGTATTGATCAAGTGGCGACTTACCCTTTCCTTCAGTCTTTCCCTATTTTTTTCAGCATAGCTATTTTTCTCATAATACAGCGTCATGTTCATTTCCAAAGTGTCGGTTACCCATTCAAAATTTGCATGATTTCGCAACTTGTCGAGACCCTTCTGTCCGAAAGCACTCAGATTACACAGGAAAATCGTCGCAATAAAAACAATTACATTTTGCTTCACGGTCGTCTTTTGATTTGCGTCATTATGATAACATATTCACTTCTCTATTGCCGATACCCTGAACGTTTACATCCAGTTGTCTTCGGCATATCAGGCATATCCAACTCCGGGCAACTTCAAGCTTGATCACACCACCAATGGTTCCAAATTTTAAGCAGAAGAACACACTCACATTCGGCCAACATCAAAGAAAGGGTGCATAGTTGATTTTCTCATTTTTTTTGGATTCTTTCATTCCAATTCTGAAGCATTTTAATTCATGCCCTTTTGGCCAATGTTACAACCCTGGCGGACCGACCCAATACAACTGATCCGGTTCTATTGAGTACCCGATGCCACAAGGACAAAAAACAACCTCACCATCCCACCATTCCCGCAGCCAGGCTGTCCTGCTGATCCTGTACCCTTTAGCCTCCAAGTTCGGAGGTTTTGAGAAAACGGAATGATCGCCACCAACCAGGCCCAAAAATGATCTTATGCATTCGACCCATCAGATCGAAAGATGCGCCACCATCCTACCTGCCCTGATTCCCTCACTCCCTATCTAAATCCTATCTTTGGCGCAAAATAGTTCCCTTTATGATGCGCATATTGACTTTTCTCCTGCTTGGATCCATGATCTATGCCATGAGCTCCTGTTCTGCGGAGGCAGAAAACACTGACGGAATGGAAACACAGGATTCTACGGCCATGGCCATGCAGGCCCTGCTCGGCAAGTATACTACCGTGAAGTTGACGACCGATATCTCAGCTCTTTCTGCTGCGGAACGTCAAATGATCCCGATCCTGATCGAAGTGGCCAGGATCATGGATACCCTGTTCTGGTACGAAGCATACGGAGATCGGGATGAACTCCTGGCATCCATCGAAAATGAGGATATGGGCAGATTCGCCGTGATCAATTACGGCCCCTGGGACCGCCTGGGCGGGAATGCACCCTTTGTGCCGGGCGTAGGCGAAAAACCAGCCGGAGCCCAGTATTATCCGGCAGATATGACCAAGGAAGAATTCGAAGCAGCTGATCTCCCCGATAAAGCGAGCCTGTACACATTTGTCCGCCGCAATGAAAATGGCGATCTGATGACCATTCCGTACCGGGAGATGTTTGCCGACCAGATCGGTCGCGCAGCCACCCTGTTGGACGAGGCCGCAGAACTGGCCGAAGATGCCGGACTGAAGAAATATCTCTCCATGCGCGCAGAAGCCCTGCGGACGGATAACTACCAACCCAGCGACCTGGCCTGGATGGACATGAAGGACAATCATATTGATTTTGTGGTCGGTCCGATCGAGACATATGAAGACCAGCTTTTCGGGTACAAGGCTTCACACGAAGCCTATGTCCTGGTCAAGGATATGGAATGGAGCCAGCGCCTGGAAAAATATGCAGCCTTCATGCCCGAGCTTCAGAAAGGATTGCCCTGTGCAGATCAGTACAAAAAGGAGAAGCCCGGAAGCGATGCCCAGTTGAACGCATACGATGTCATCTACTACTCCGGAGATTGTAATGCCGGTAGTAAGACCATTGCCATCAACCTGCCCAATGACGAGGAGGTGCAGTTGAAAAAAGGCACCCGCCGCTTGCAATTGAAAAATGCCATGCGGGCCAAATTTGACAAGATCCTGATCCCGATCGCACAAGAGCTGATCGACCCTTCACAGCAAAAGCATGTCATTTTCGATGCCTTTTTTGCCAACACCATGTTTCATGAGGTGGCCCACGGACTGGGTATTAAAAATACCATCAATGGCAAAGGCAGTATTCGTGAAGCCCTCAAGGAACATGCTTCTGCCCTCGAAGAAGGAAAAGCAGATATCCTGGGATTGTATATGGTCAACCAGCTCTTTAAAAAAGGCGAACTGACCGGTGCCACCATGGAGGATTATTATGTGACGTTCATGGCCAGCATTTTCCGTTCTGTTCGATTTGGTGCTTCCAGTGCACACGGCAAAGCCAACATGATCCGATTCAATTTCTTCCAGGAATATGGCGCGTTTGTTCGTGATGAAACAACCGGCACCTACAAGATCGATTTCGACAACCTGCAGAAAGCCACCGACGCATTGGGTGCGCTCATTCTTCAGATCCAGGGTGATGGTGCCTACCAGCAAGCCGCAGATCTGGTGACACAAAAAGGGCAGATCACCCCGCAGCTCCAGGCCGACCTGGATCGCCTTTCGGAAAAAGGCATCCCGGTTGATGTTGTATATGAACAGGGCATAGAGGCACTGGGCCTCTAGACCGTTCCGATCGACCAGTCAAAACAAGAGGCCTTCCTGTGAAGGCCTTTTGTTTTTTTCGGACCGATATCAGCCCAGGCTTCATCGCAGGTTTCCAAAACAATATCCAGTTACCCGCAGGATTTTTCCTGGACATCACCGCCGCTTATCAAGGCCCCTGGATCTGGAGGGGAACCATCCAGATCGAAGCGACCAGTGAATTGAATATCGGTGTACGAAAAGATTTTTTAACAAGCAATTGCAAGTGCGGCTGTCGGCAACCGATATCTTCAACAACGACAGTGATTATCCCTATTATGGAAATTATGGCGGCCTGGAGATCAAGGGTGAATACCGGGCAGACAACAGGCGATTCGGCGCGACCCTGACCTGGAAGTTTGGCAATCAGAAACTCCAGGCACTGAAGAAACGGAAGTCCGGATTAAATGACGAATTAAGGCGTATTTCTGACTAACCTAATCGCGGGTGTCTGAAAAATGATCCAGGATCAATTCCCAGTATCCCACGTCGATCCATTGACCGAATTTAAACCCGACCTCCCTGAAGTGGGCCACTTTTTCATAGCCGAGACGTTCGTGTAAACGGATACTGGGTAGATTGGGGAGGGCGATCCCGCCAATGGCAACGTGGTGCCCCAGGCTCTTCAATAAGGAAAGAAGCTGATGATACAAGGGAAGCCCCAGCCCGTTCTGTACATGCCGGGGATGGATATAGATGGTGGTTTCTGCAGTCTGTTTATATGCCTCCCTGCCCTTCCAGGCAGATGCATAGGCATACCCGATGACCTGGCCTTCCTTCTCAGCCACCAGCCAGGGATGACCGGCTTGAACAACAGTCATCCTTTTTTGCATCTCCTCATGGCTGATCGGATCCAATTCAAATGTGGCTACAGTCCTGGCGATATAGGTATTGTAGATCCCGGCAACAGCGGCTGCATCTCCGGGTGTGGCCACCCTGATGCCCTTTTCAGCAGAAACCTGTGGTAAAAGAAAAGCCATCGATCAGGATTTTTTCAAAGATACCAGACTTGTCGCATGCACTGTCCAGGCAGGCCCAACAATCAGCTTATTCTTGCTGACCTCATGTATCGGACCAGGATTCCTGACCAGGCTTTGAACTAGCTACAATTCGCTTCGTGGACACCATTTTTCTTGCCGCAGTATAGCAGGCCCACCCTGTGGGCAGGGTAAAGACAACAAAAACCAGCAGGGCAACCAGGAACCCACTGAATTGCATGTCCTCCCCCAACTCCACACGAAAGGCATCCATATTTCCCAATATATCTATTAGCAGGGGTGCAGCAACCAGGATGACAAGGAGCAGATCAAGTAAAAATGCAAGGGTCCACAACCCATTCATCCGATCCATCAACGCCCTTGACATCAGGAAAAGACAGATCAGGACCAGGAACCCCACGATCAGGGTCACAGCAATCCCTTTCGGAAGCTGGATCAGTCCAAGGGAATATCCGGCATAATCCGGATCGAGGATACCGCGAAACGGGGCCACCAGATTCACCAGCAGATAGGGTAAATGAGCCCAGGCAAAGAGAGCCATGGACCGGCTGGGCCTGTGGGTAAAAAACAAATATCCGAACCAGAGGATATAGCCAAGGAGAAGGGGGAGTGCAAATAATAACCAATTCATAGTGCAGATTTTTATTCAAGTGATGGTATTCTTTCCTGTCGGAATGATTTGAGGTAGCATACCTCTCCCGGTCCAAAGAGTGGCACTCCTGGAAAATTGATCTATTCGGATAATTCAAGATTACGCCCCGAAATAGGCGCGCATGGGGGTAAAGTAGTGGTCTTCCCAGCCCTGTTCATAATCGGGCTGACCGTCTGGAATCTCACTATGGATAAGAGTCAGCTCACATCCTTCTCCGGAAGGATTGAATTGAATTTCCAGTCGGGAAGGAGGATCTTCTTCTCTAAAATCCAGGGTACGCCAGGATTGGACGATGACTTCATTCGGTTCGAGTCGAAGATTCTGTCCGAAGATATAGCCATCCCAGGCCGTAAACGTGTCTCCCATCTGTTGACCACAGGTGGCTTCTCCTCCGGTCATGGCAGCGTGTTCGTCGCTGTCCAACCAGGCATGAAAAAGTCGTTCCGGTGTGACCGGGAACACTTTCTTCATCGTAAAGCTGTGCGGCATGTCAGGTGGTTTTGTTCTCGAATTAAATGAACTGCCCGAACAGTCCTTTACAGGACGAAAAAACAGGCTTCCAGGTTGTCTGGAGATCCAACTACCACAGGAATAAATCGTTTACGAACTGCCCTCAGGCCTATTCTTCCGGATTGAGGATCAACTCATTGAGCACCTTGACCATGCGATTGGAGAAGAGTGCAAGATTTCGAAACTCCGCCAGGTAATTCAGATAGAGTACACTGTTGCGCGTCCCGATTTCCTGATTTTTAATCCGTTTGATCTGGTTCTTCCGGTAAGTGCGAATCAATTTGACGTAATGGTCGAATTCCATTTGGAGCTGATGCATATTAAGAGACTCAGGATTGGAAAACGCTTGCACAGTAGCAGCCATCTGTCCTTTCAGTTGCTCTTGAATAGCGGCCAGCTCTTCTACCTGAAGTGAGGTCAACGGTTTGTGATTATTATCGACATGATCCAGGTTGGGCTTCACGATATGACTGACATTGGTGGTCATTTCATTCAGATAATCGGCCACCAGAATATAGAGATGTGCCGCTTCGATATGCTCATCTTCAACCTTTTCAATGGCCTTGTTTGCCCGTCGTTTGATCTTCTGCGAACGCTTGTGAATGTCCAGGAATTCGGTGTAAGCTTTATTGAGTTTGGGCAGGTCTTCCAGGGCCAGGCCTTCCAATGAACGATCCAGCACTTCACTGACACCACTCAGGATCCGGGCGATATTGGTTCCTGCCAACTGGATCACCTGATCCTTGTTCAAGCCATCTTCCTCCATACCTTTTTCAAAGGCCATTTGTTCCTCCAGCCGTTCGCCGTGATAACGGTGAGAACGGTATACCACGATCACAGCAATGATGAGCACAACCAGAATGGCGATCATACCGCCGAAGTAGAAAATATTGGCCAGGATGAAGGCAATGACAAAGGCAGACAAAGCGGTAAAGAACCAGCCGCCAATCACGGAGAGCACTCCGGAAACCCGATATACTGCGCTTTCACGACCCCATGCACCATCCGCGAGTGAGGCACCCATAAAGACCATAAAGGTCACATAGGTGGTCGACAGGGGTAATTTGAGGTTGGTCCCGATGGTGATCAGGATGCTGGCGACTACCAGGGTGACAGATGCCCGGATCAAGTCGAACGATGGCGCTTCGTCTCCCAGATGGGCCTGTTTTGCCGAGAAGGGGCGTTCGTCAAATTGCTTTTCCATCGTCCGCATGAACCCGGCGGGTAAGGCGCGGGTGATGGAAGCACTCATCTTGGAGAAATTCCTGACCAGCCGCCGTGAGACAGTATAGGAGGTGAATCGTTCTGCTCCTTCATACTGGCGACCCAGATCCAGGGAGGTCTTGACAACCGATCTGGCCTTCTTTGAAAACCACAATGTAACGGTCATGATAATTCCCGCTAATAACAGGAGTATGGTCGGTGTCGGCACCTTGCCGGCCAAGCCATCCATCAGCAATCCGTCCGGAGAGGCACCACCGGACGCTACCCAGATCTCGTAAGCGTTGTATCCTGCCAGAGGTACGCCGATGAAATTGACCAGGTCATTCCCGGCAAATGCCATGGAGAGGGCAAATGTGCCGATCAGCACGATCAACTTGAGGATGTCCACTTTGGTGAACATGGTAAGTAATTGCAGGATGGCCGTCCAGGCCACAAAACTGATAGAGAGGATGGCCCATGTATTGTTCATGATCGTATCCTTCAGTCCGTCATCCATGAAGGAAGCCCCTTTGGAGCCCTTGATGAGCAGAAAGTAGGTGATCGATGCAATGGCCAGACCGCCCCAGATGGAGCCGAAGTACTTGAGTCGGTGGCTGTATTCGAAGGAGAAGAGCAGGCGGGTCAGAAACTGGATCAGGACACCTGCACTGAAGGCAATCACCACGGAAAGGAGGATGCCAGCAATGATGGCCAGGGCTTTCCCCGAATTGATGTACTCGCCCAGGTCCAACCCGTCTTCAGATGTATAGATCTTGATGATGGAAATCGCTACGGCTGCGCCGAGCAACTCAAACACGATGGATACCGTGGTGGAGGTGGGCATACCATAGGTATTAAAGGCATCCAGGAGGATCACATCGGTCACCATGACCGCCAGGAAAACCAGGATCAACTCCGAAAAGTAGAAGTGTTCGGGATGGAAAATGCCCTTTCTAGCTACTTCCATCATACCACTCGAGAAGGTGCACCCGACGATGATCCCCAAAGCGGCCACCGCCAGAATCGTCTTGAAATGAGTCGCTTTTGAACCTACCGCTGAGTTGAGAAAGTTCACAGCGTCATTACTGACGCCTACGATAAGATCCGAGATCGCTAATAGAAAAAGGACACCAATAATGACCAGGTAAAATATTTCCATAAACCTACATCAATGAATTTTGAACATTTACTGCTTTACATTCACATGATCAGGACCTCCGCTTCGCGCTCTTAGAGGAGCTGTCCTTCAAATGTGCAACTCTTCCGGTGCCTCATACATAGACGCCGATTTATGGTTGGCAATATAGGGCAAGAATGATACACCCCAACAGCATCTGCCGGATGTTTCTTCACCTAGCTTAAAGTTAGGCAATCCTCCCGGGAGGGATCTTATTCAACTGCGAAATCTTTACCTTGAACAGGATTGATCCAGGTCATCTGGAAAACCAATCCTGTTGCCGATAGACGACAGGATAATCATTGTAAGAAAATACATACTTAATGTGCTTACACAGAGCAGGGTATATCACTGAAGAAAACCTGATCCGATCAATATGACCTTCGGACCAGGCGACATCTTGACCATTCTGGGATCTCTGGGCCTCTTCCTGTACGGCATGAAGGTGATGAGTGATGCCCTGATGGAGGTTGCCGGTGATCGGATGCGGACCATCCTGGCTTCGCTGACCAGCAATCGGTTCTTCGCAGTGTTCACCGGTTTTCTGATCACCGCGGTCATCCAGTCCTCATCGGCAACCACCCTGATGGTGGTCAGCTTTGTCAATGCCACACTCCTCACACTGACAGAGGCGGTTGGTGTCATCCTGGGTGCCCATATTGGTACGACCATCACCGCCTGGCTGATCACCCTGCTGGGGTTCAAGGTCAGCATGAGTGCCATTGCCCTTCCGTTAGTGGGATTCGGTTTTTTAATGCTGTTCTCCAAGAAGAACAGGACACGTCAATGGGGCCAGTTTCTGATCGGATTTGCCATCCTCTTCATTGGCCTTCAGTTTATGAAAGAGGCGGTCCCGGACATCAAACAGAACCCGGATGTCCTGGCTTGGTTGACCTCCTACACGGATATGGGATTCCTCTCGGTCCTGCTGTTTCTCGCGATCGGGACCCTGCTGACGGTCATCATCCAATCGTCCAGTGCCACCATGGCCCTGACCCTGGTGATGTGCTATGAAGGCTGGATCCCCTTTGACCTGGCAGCGGCCATGGTGTTGGGAGAAAATATCGGACCACCATCACGGCTAATCTTGCAGCCATCGTGGCCAACTTCCAGGCAAAGCGGGCAGCCCGAGCCCATTTCATTTCACAAACGATGGGAGTCATCTGGATGCTCTTCTTCCTCTATCCTTCCCTCCGGTTTATCGATACGTACACACAGATCGGTCATGTATCTGCATTTGATTCACCTCTGGCTATCCCCGTAGCCCTTTCTGCCTTTCATACCACCTTCAACATTCTGAATACCCTCATCCTGATCTGGTTCATTCCCATCATCGTGAGGATCATCGAAAAGATGGTTCCGGCAACTGCAGATCCAGAACCGGCCATCGACCAGCCCAAATTCCTGAACAAGGACGCACTCCGCTATCCGCAAACAGCCATCCAGGCCCTGGTCAATGAGTCCAAGCGACTGTTTGAAGGCCCGACCTACAAGATCGTTGCTCATGCCCTCAATCTCCATCGAACGGACATCGCCTCCGGGATCAAACCAAAAAAACTGATCCGATCCTCCACGGAAGTCATCGACATTGATATCGATGAGCTGTATTACACCAAGGTCAAGTCGATCTACAGCTCCATCATCGAATTCGGAACTACCACCCTGACCCTCTTTTCACTGTCCCCGGCCAAGGTGGAGGCGATCAACAAGCTGAAACTGGCCAACCGCCATGTCGTGCAGGCGATCAAAGATGCTCGTGAACTTCGGGACAATGTCAATCGATACATGTTTTCCGAAAACGAGCATATCCAGAAAGAATACAACAACCTGCGCAAAAAGGTCGTCCGTGTGCTTCGTGAGATCCATCTGACCCGGGTCGACACACATCCTGCAAGCCATCTGAAGTCATTGGAAAAGCTGAAAGAAAAGATCAGAAGATCTGATGTGCTGGTGGATGGCACCCTGGATGAATTGATCCGCAACCAATTGATCACAAGTGAAATGGCCACTTCCCTGGCCAACGACAGCAATTATGTAACCGGGATCTGCAATGACCTCATCAATGCGACCGAGCTGCTGTATATCAAGAGTGACACCCTGCTGGCAGGCTTTCAGTCGGAAGACAGCATGGAATAAAGACTCTGTCAGGGTTGCTTGCCAACTCCATTCTCACCCCGCAGTGAGAACCACAAAGCTGATCGCTTCCTGGTCAGGTAGTCGATCTCCAGCTCGTTGGTGGCCACGGCAATGGCTTCATCCAGAAACTGGATCGCCTGGCTCCCCTACTTTGTCCGGATAAATTACTCGGCATACCAACCGTAATAGAGGTAGGCCCGATGTTCCAGCTCCCCGACATGGATCTCCTCCAGCAGGGCCAGCGCCTCTTCATAATCTGCCAACTGAAGATGGACAATACACAATCCCAGTCGAGAGGATGCGGATGGGACCAGAGTATTCAGGTGGGCATACCAGTGCCGGATCTTCTCCCAGTTGGTGGCTTCAAAGGAAGGGGGCTCCTACCAATTCCTTGCTTTCCACAAACGGTCCATCGGACACCATCTTGTGCGGTCCGGAGACGCACTTGCCCATCTGTCCCTGCAACTGCTCCGGAGACAAACCCAGTTCTTCGTAATTGGCACCGATAAAGATCATCATGAAGTCTTTCATGTTTCAATCATTTTAATGCGTAGAATCAATTTCACCCCCATGACGAAGCTGATCGGGAAGAAGGGGACAATTCGATCAAAGAAAATGAAAAATTGCATCAACTTCCACCTCAAGTGCAGCTGACTCCGGTTGAAAACGGTCATGTCCACCTTCTCCTCGGCTCCTATCTTCAATCATAAGGAGCCAGTGCTATCATTCGGGCGCTCTTCAACCCCTTCAGGGTTGATCATGGATCACCCATGCACCCCGGGCTGTGCCCGGGGCTATTTTCTTGAACCCCTCCAGGGTGCATGCGTCAGACCCCTTTCGAAAGATCAGAATAACCATTCTCCTTCCCGCCTCGACACCTCGACTATCATCGTCATACTCGTCAGTGGCTGTCGCCAATCGGACAATAGCCTTCCTTCCAGACCAGATATGGGTATTTCAAGCCCTCTCGTTCTGGCTTCCATCTCCACCCTGAACTGTAGTGTTTATTTCGCCCCTTCAGGGCTCCTTGGATCCGTAGATTCACAGCATTGGGCGTCGCCCAACGCTGTGAGATTTCGCCCCTCAGGGCTGATCATCCGGATTCCCTTTTTCGAAATAATTCAATAGCATTTCTCCTCGACACCTCGACTTGAAAAACATCGGCGAACATTCAACCACTCCGTGGTTGCATTGTCCCTCACTTGACACCCCGGGTTTTACCCAGGGCAATTCATATTGAACCCCTCCGGGGTTCTCTTTGTGATCGAAATAACCCAATCTCAACTCAACGTGTCTTCCACTGGCATTGGCCTATTTCTTATCCCATTCCGGGAAACGGCCGGGCGTATAAGGCGCCCCGGCCTGTTCGAGCATCTGCTCCAGCGACTGAATCCAGGTATCCACTTCGCGCATCTCTGCCAGCACCTGATCAAAGTCTTCCCTCGCTTCCTGATAGGCCCTCTGGAAAGTACCCGTGGTGTTAGAGGTTGTGGACCACAATGCGTAGACGATCAGATCGACTTTCCCCTTCAGGGACATTCTTCCCTGCCCTTCATATTTGGGCAACAATGGATCTCCGTTCAGCTTTTCCTGGATGGTTTTCAACCGCATCTTGATCGCAGAGAGATCCGCCAACCATTGAGGCTGAAGCACGGGTGCATTTCTCACCGCCTGATCCAGGTAAGGCAAATTGGATTCCAGGTGACTGCGATGCGCATCTGCTGCCGACATGGCCCTGGACAGTCGGGCCACTTCCTTATTGAAGCGATCCAGGATCACCTGCTCGGAAGGGGTAATACTGACCTGATGCAAGGGCCGGCAGGTCAGGACCTGCGGTTCAGACAGGGCTGTCATCTGCCCGGCATCCACCCGGTACATCGAAACCAGGTACTGACCGGGTACGACCATGTATCCCAATTCAGGAGAATTCCAGGGAACCGAATTGTCATAGGGTTTCAGCGAAACCGGACCGACCGGGCTCGTCCGAAAATCCCAGATCACCTCCTGCACCCCGGTGGCCATGGCCTGCTTGAGAGTGCGTACGGTCCGCCCTTCCAGATCCGTGATGGCAAAGAGTACATAGGGTTCTTCTTCGGCAGCCTCCTTTTTCAGGGTCTCATAGCTCGGATGCCGGACATCCTTGCCAGCTTCCTGGGTCTTCTTTTCGGATTCGTTTCGCTGATCCTTCAGTGATTTGAATTCATCCTTGATATAATAGCGAATGACCGCACCCACCTCGGGGTTGGGAGCGGTGTAATAACTGGCACCCTGGAAGCCCACACCCGGAAAACCGAGGGGATCCGCTTCGATGAACATCAATCCTTCATCGACAGGAAAGAGGACAGCATCTTCCTTCAACGTTTCCGGAGTCAAGTCCCGGAGGGGTGAATAGTCATCCAGGATATAGACGCCACGGCCAAAGGAGGAGACCACCAGGTCCGTTTCATCCCGCTGGATATCCAGGTCCATGACGCACATGGAGGCAGGCAGGCCTGCTTTCAGTTGCACCCAATGCGGGGAGGGCGTATTGGATACAAAGACCCCGTACATCGTGCCCACAAACAAGAGATCAGGATTGACGTGATCCTCACCGATGGTATAGGTCACTCCCTTCTCTGGCAGGTTGGCATTGATGAGGTTCCAGCTCTGTCCTCCATTGGTGGTCTTATACAGATAGGGCTTAAAATTGCCGGCAAAGAAGTCGTGGCAGGCTGCGTAGGCCACGGCGGTGTCATGGGCAGATGCAATAATGTGATGGATCCGTGCATATTCCGGTAATCCGTACAGCTGCCCCCGTTCCCAGTTTTGTCCACCGTCATGTGAATAATGCAGCAAGCCATCGCCTGAGCCGGCATACAGGATGTCTTCATCCAGTGGAGATTCTGCGATGGTAACGATATGTGCAAAGGAGGATTTGGCGACCATTTCGTCAATACTCCAGCTGCGGCCCATCAACCGGTGCAACTCTTTGGGCACACCACGGGTCAGGTCGGGACTGACCTCCCGCCAGCTCTCGCCGCGATCATCTGAACGCATGACTTTGTTTCCGCCGTGATACAAGCGTTTGTGATCATGTCGGGAGATCAGCAGGGCGGCATCCCAGTCAAACCGGTAGGCCTCTTCCCCCTTCCCTTCAAAGCTGCGCAGGTAAAGCCGTTCCCCCGTTCGTTTGTCATAGCGGGTCAGGTTGCCGAATTGCGACTGGGAGTAGACGATATTCGGGTCCGCCCAATCCACCTGGGTTTCAAACCCGTCACCTCCCAGGGTGAAATACCAATCTGCATTGCTGATCCCACCGGAATTGATGGTCCGGGATGGACCGCCCAAGCTGTTGTTATCCTGGGTGCCGATATAGACATTGTAGAAGGGCTTGGCATTGTCTACCGTCACCTTGTAACATTCCGCAAGAGGCAGGTTGGCCTTGAAATGCCAGGTCTTTCCCCGATCGAAACTCTCATACACGCCACCGTCGCAACCGGAGATCATATGTCGCGCATCTGTGGGTTCGATCCAGAGAGCGTGATTGTCGACATGCTTTTTATCCTCTCCGAACCGGCTCCAGGTCACGCCTCCATCAATACTCACCTGATTGAAGACATCCATCCCGTATACCCGGTTGATATCGACCGGATCACAGACCAGTTTCTGGCAATAAAAGGCATAGGAGGTCACATAGTCACTTACTTTGGTCCAGCTGGCCCCGGCGTCGGTACTCTTGTAGGTACCCTTGTTTTCCTTGGCATCCACCACGGCAAAAAGGACATCCGGATCGACGGGAGAAACATCCATCCCGATCCGTCCCACCATGGTCTGTGGCAATCCGCCTTTCAATCGATTCCAGGTCTCACCGCCATCCGTCGACTTGTAGATCCCGCTCTCATCACCGCCTGTGACGATGGTGGTCAGATAACGCTGGCGCTGATGCGCGACGGTGTACAGGACATCCGGATTGCGCGGATCGATATGCAGCTCCCAACACCCGGTGTACTCGCTGGGGTGCAGGACATTCTTCCAGGTTTCGCCTCCGTCCCGGGTCATAAAGACACCCCGGTCGCCTCCCGGCTGTCGGTGCGGGCCATAGGCCGCCACCCATACGATATTCGAATGGGTCGGATGAACGAGAATATCCCCGATCTGCTGCGATTCCTTGAGTCCCTTATTGACCCAGGATTTTCCGCCATCCTCACTCTTGAACACCCCGTCTCCGGGAATGACGTAGGAATGGGCATTGTTCTCACCGGTCCCGACCCAGACGACATGAGGGTTGGACGGATCCAGGGCGACAGCCCCCATCGGATAGGTAGCCTGGCCGTCAAAGATGGGCGAGAAGGTGACACCGGCATTGGTGGTTTTCCACAGGGACCCGTGGCCCGAGGCGACATACCACTCACTGGGATCAGATGGATTGACCTCGATATCAATGACGCGCCCACTGGTCACAGCCGGCCCGATCGTACGAAAGGTCAATCCGCTCATGCCGACCTTTTCCAGGGTGGGATCCTGTGATGAGTCTTTGTCAGTTGCCTTTTGTGCAGCCATCCACAAGGGAAGGATCAGGATCAACAGGAGCGAGAGAAAACGAGGATAAACAGTCATTCGTAAATGCCTTTTAGTGGGAAGAAAGGGTGGGTTTCTGAAACCAAAGGCATGAAGATACGGTACGACCGCAGAAGTGGGAATGAAGAACCCGACAGAACATCAGGAATGTTCCAAATGCCATGGCACCCCACTATTGCCTGATCCGGGCACCCTCTTCCTGCAGGGCGGTCAGGGCATTGGTTTGCTCTGCAGTGAGGACTCCCGTCAGCAAATCATCTTGCTCATACGGGTCATTGATCAGATCGTAAAACTCCTCCTGTCCATTGTTCAGACGGATCCATTTGTAGGCGTCATCCCGTACGGTGTACCCCGATTTGTTGGGTGTGGCATTGAGGATCTCCGCGTACAGAAAAGATCGTGATCCGGAAGAAGACTGAGAAAGGAGAGGGTAGAAACTATAGCTGTCTTCTATTTCCGGTTGAACCACGCCGGCCATTTCCAGGATGGTTGCAAAGAGGTCAGTGCTACTGATCAGGGCAGCCTCGCGTTGCTCTTTCCGGGTCACTCCTTTTCCGGCAATGACCAGGGGGACGTGCAGTCCACCCTGATACAGGCTCCCCTTCCCTTGTCCGGTAGTATACGGTGCCTGCAACACCTGCGGCGGTGAACCATTGTCCCCGATAAAGATGATGATGGTATTCTCCAGATCGCTGGCAGGAATATGATGCATCAGTCGCCCCATTTCGTTGTCGACACTTTCCGTCATGGCCATGTAATAGGGCAAGGGATTGGCATCGATACTGGCCTGATCCGAAGGCAGTATACCCTGACTGTGCAGGGAATCCGGTGGCAGGTGAAACGGCGTATGGGGAGCGGTATAAGCCACCCAGCAAAACCAGGGTTTTGTTTGATCTCCGATCCAGTCAATGGCAAGATCAGTGATTTTGGTGGTGATATATCCGGCATACTGGGCTGTTTGGCCATTCTGGGTGAGGGGCCAGGTAAAATAATCCTGGACGGCACCGCCCAGCAGTCCTGTATAATAGCCTACTCCCATATCCGTAGGGCGATTCGGCTCCCCGTTAGACAGGTGCCATTTGCCGATAATGGCATGACTGTAGGCATGATCGGTAGCCTCATCCAACGCGGTTTGCAGGGTGGTTTCGGTGATGGGAATGGTGGAGGCACTCTCTGCGTTGAGGACTCCGGTTCGATAGCCGTATCGCCCGGTGAGGATGGATGCACGGGTGGGTGAACACAGAGGAAAAGACCAGACATTGTCGAAGGTGATCCCGCTTTGGGCCAGTTTCTCCAGATGGGGCATAGTTGGCTTGATCGCACCGATAGGATAGCCCGGGGTTGCTTCGATCCCCAGGTCATCTGCAATGATCAGGAGGATATTGGGTCGGGTATTCCCGGAGGGGTCGCCGATGATGGCCTTGTCCTTCGTGCAACTGGAGACCAAAACAAGGAGCAGAAAGATGACTGGGCGAATGTTGTGCATATGCCTTAGATAAATGTGGGCAGGTCGGGTTTAATCACCAGATGATCAGAAAGGTATAGGGTACCTTCTCATCTATGTGAATATACCCTATCCCTGGATGCGAACCCAATGTGGTTTACAAGTGTTCAAGGCATTAATCATCCAAATATACAGAACTGAACTTTGGCCAGTAGAGGAAAAGGAGATCAAGCAACCCCTCTAATTGTCCCCCAAACGACTAACGCAAACCCGCAACATGTCGTTATAGTTCGCACAATATGATACGACCACCATTGATCCCTCAGGGTTGTCCAGTCCGCTGGTGGAGTGGCTTTATCCCATGTCATGACAATGGCGTTGATCGGTTGGTTGCCAAATCGAGTGGTTAACCCACTGGCGATCATGAAACCTGCGGCGATCAAGAGCGTCACCATGATGGTGCGGTCGTCCTTATGCTGGTACGATGCGGTCAGTGTGAGGATGATCGTAAGTAACCCCAGCAGAGGCATTAATGTATTCAAGGCCATGATCGTCGACTGCTGCTGTTCAATATACGTCTCGGCAGAATACCCCCGCGGATTGTACCCTACCCAGATCACAAATACAGCCCCGGCCATGATTCCGGCCATAATGATGTTCAGAAAACGAACCAGTTGAAGACTCATATCAATCAAATTGTGTGGTGACATGTTAGAAAAACAGAAACCTCAACACTTTCCTTGAAACTGGACCGTTGGCAATCCTCTGACCTATTCTGACTCGCAAAATGAAAAGGTACAGTGGGATATGAAAAATGATCTATTCCAAAATATAAAGGAGTCCAAACGGGCAAATTGCAAATCCCTGAGGACGCGAGAAATCGATGAACCAAATGTAATTCTTCCTATTCATTTAAAAACATTTTTTTTCGCCGGAAGAATCCCCTAAACGAGATAGTAAACAGGCCAGAAAATCATTTCGCCTTCCGAGTCCGTATTTTGCCGCAAATACGGTTACTCCATGGGCCCCGCCTATCTGATCACGCCTCCCTTCACCCAGCTGAATACCCCGTATCCGGCCACCGCATACCTGAAGGGGTTTCTCCGCAGCCGGAATATCCCTGCTCGCCAGGACGACCTGGGCATTGAGGTGATCCTGAGGCTCTTTAGCAAGGAAGGCCTGACCGATCTCTTCAATCAGATAAAACCAGGGGATACTCCGTTATCAGAGAATGCCCGACGGATCAATGCCTTGCGGGAAACCTATATCCACACGATCGATGCGGTGATCGCCTTCCTCCAGGGGAAGAACCCCACTCTGGCCCATCGCATCTGCCAGGACCACTTCCTCCCGGAAGCCTCCCGCTTTGCCCAACTGGACGATCTGGAATGGGCCTTTGGCGCCCTGGGTATCCAGGACCAGGCCAAACACCTGGCCACCCTCTATCTCGAAGACCTCTCCGACCTGATCCAGGAATGTGTGGACCCGCATTTCGGCTTCAGCCGTTATGCCGAGCGACTGGGACGATGCGCTTCTACCTTCGATGAGATCTATGCAACCCTGCAGGCACCCTTTACCTATATCGACACCCTGCTGGTCGACCTGTTTGAAGAACGGTTGGTGGCCATCCAGCCGGGCCTGGTGGCTATTTCGGTCCCCTTTCCCGGGAATCTGTATGCCGGCTTCCGCTGTGCCCAATGGATCAAAACCCACCATCCCGACCTGCCCGTGGCCATGGGTGGCGGTTTTGCCAATACCGAACTGCGCTCCCTGACCGATCCTCGGGTCTTCGAATTTTTCGATTATATCACCCTGGATGATGGTGAGGCGCCCCTCGAACACCTGATGGAACACCTGGCAGGCAAGCGGCCGCAAGTGTTGTTAAAACGCACGTTCGCCCTGGTGGATGGCAGGGTGGATTATCTGAATTTCTCCCTGGACAAGGACTACAAACAAGTGGACTGCGGCACGCCGGACTATAGCGATCTGCCCCTGGACCGCTACATCTCCGTCCTGGAAGTGGCCAACCCCATGCACCGGATGTGGAGCGATGGCCGGTGGAACAAGCTGACCATGGCCCATGGATGTTACTGGGGCAAATGCACGTTTTGCGATATCTCCCTGGACTATATCCAGAAATACGAGCCACTGACCGCCCAACTCCTCTGTGACCGGATGGAGGAACTGATCGCCGCGACGGGAGAGACCGGCTTCCACTTTGTCGATGAGGCCGCCCCGCCAGCACTGATGCGTGAACTGGCCCTGGAGATCCTCCGGCGCAAACTGACCGTCACCTGGTGGACCAATATCCGGTTTGAAAAGAGCTTTTCCCGTGACCTGTGCAAACTGTTGCGTGCTTCGGGATGTATCGCCGTATCTGGTGGATTGGAAGTCGCCTCCGATCGGCTGTTGGATCTCATCCAAAAGGGGGTGAGTGTATCCCAGGTGGCTCAGGTGACTCGCAATTTCACGGAGCAGGGGATCATGGTCCATGCCTATCTGATGTATGCCTTCCCCACCCAGACCGAGCAGGAGACTATTGACTCGCTGGAGATGGTGCGACAACTCTTTGAGGCCGGGGTGATCCAGTCGGGATTCTGGCACCAGTTTGCCATGACGGCCCACAGTCCGGTGGGATTAAAACCGGAAGCATTCAGCGTGGAATCTACCACCACTACTCTGGGTACCTTTGCCAATAATGACATGGACTTTGTGGATGCAACGGGCATAGATCACGACCAGTTCAGCTATGGATTGAAAAAATCGCTGCTCAACTATATGCACGGCATCGGCTTTGATTTTCCCTTGCAAGAATGGTTTGACTTTTCGATTCCTGAAACCACCATTCCAGAGGACTTTATCGCAACTGCATTGCAGAAACCGGAGGCCGATAAATGGAGACCCAGTGCCAAAGTGGTCTGGTTGGGTGGCCCCATCTCAGGGCGTACCATAACACGACTTTCTAAGAAAGAAGATATCCCCGGGATGGAGTTGACCATCCATGATCTGCATGAATCGGTGACCATCAAATTACCCAGGGCGGAAGGCGAGTGGCTGTTGGATATGCTACCCCGATTATCCGTTGCCCACGAGGAACGAATGAATCTCGGCGAATTAATGAATCAATTCCCTACTGATGGAAATGTCCCATTTGAGATGTTTTGGGAAGGCCGGGAGATGAAAAAGGTGAGGGAGAGGGGGCTGGTGGTGGTGTGAATTTTTACCACATATAGAAATAGAAATACCCTATTCGCAATTTGGTACTTCAGTATTCAGTTTTTCGAAATATGCATGGGCATAAGATTTAATCCCTTTATCCAGCCTTCTATCCTCCAATATCTTAAAACACTTCCGCTCCAGTTTTTCAATTTTCTTCCTTTCTTTCTCCACATTGACCCCTAATTTTTCTGAATGATATATAGATCCTGCCTCAACGAGGAGCAATCCAAGATCCTCACATTGAATGCTATTTAAACATGAAATCACTCTTGTAAGATTTTGAAAACTGATAGACTCCAGAAACCATTTCAATCCATTTTCATAAAGAGCTGATTCAAATAGGCTCGATCGCTTGATAACTTCAGCATGTGTCAATTGGAGTCCCGAGGAATCAACCATATTATCCAAAGGATAACAAACTCGAATACGCTCAATTAACAATTCAATGCTCGCCAAATCCTTGATTGAAACTCCATTGGAAAGCTTGTAAATGGGTGAGCATTTATCCAGAAATAAAGCTCCATTATATGCAGAATCGAAGTCATCTTGATAATAAACCTCCAAAATTAACCACCTATAATCATCTTCAGGATGAAAGGTGAAGTTGTATTGCTCCCATTCCCCGGAAACCACTTGAGGAGATTTATCCAACAATTCAGCCTTGTCACAGGGTGAATTCCCACCGAAAATTCTCAGGATAGTAGGTATTGTATAGTAGACCCGATCACCTCTCTTATTAGGGCTTAAATAATCTTTAGATCGGGCCAAAAAAACAGAGAACTGATACTCTTCTCCCTTTCTTAATGGAAATGACAATACTTGAGAAACACTCTCCCAGGTATAATTGTCTCTGACTACCATGGCCAAATACGTATTCCCGTCTTGCGGCGGAAAAGTATTCCCGAATATTAAGTTATCAGAGTCAGAGCTTGGCTGAGTGTCGGGTGGCGTCTCATTCGGAAACCCGCAATCAAACCACCCTTGAGGAGGAAAATTTGCACGAGGCTCATCTTCAAATGATGGATTCTCCAGGTAGATGATTTCCTGCCCTGGCAGACAGGAACAGACGATCATTGCGCACAATATAATATACAATCGAATCATATTATACGAATCTAATAAAAGTACATTCATCTATCATTGCCATAAGTGAAGTCTTTGAAAAAAATCAATTCTCCTTCAGGTCAAACTTGTCTAAAACCAACTTCTCAACCTGCTCGGCCTTAAAGTCAAACCAGTCTTGACGATATTTGGAATCATCGATCAGGCGCCTGAAATGCTGAAACGGTTTCCGCCCATTCAACACATCCATCAGGTTTCTTTGAAAAAATGGATCTTTCAGTTGGTCAACAAATGCTTCCATTATCTTGAATCCTTCATAGCTTGTTGGCGGTTCTATCCGAACATAATCGGATTCATTCTTCGTGACTTCATCAATAACATGTTGAAATACCTCCAGATATTCCTGTTCATCGTGATGACTCAAAGACTCTGGAATGTCAATTACCTCATAGGTCAATTTATTCAAGTAACAAACGTATCCAGCCTCAAGACTTTGTACAATACTTTTGAGGATGGGCCTTAATCTATCCAAAGAAACAGCCATACGCATCTTCGTTTATGGTTAACAACAGATCCTGGAGCCTGGGTGAATGCTCGTGAGGAAGATAGGCATTCCATTTCAAACTGGCTCTCATCCAGTACAGCTTCCAGATCCTTCTGGATTTAATGTATCTGATCTTCGCAAATGGTTCTTTGTGGAACACTTGCGGATCGTTCCAAGCGGGACGGATCTCAAAGAGCTCTATGGTATGGTTAGTATACGTATACCCATAGTCAAGCTTGGCCCTTATTTCAGGATTCTCTGGTCGCAGGGATGCAATGAAGGCCTCAACTTCCTTTTCGTTTAAATCGATTATTTCTCCCATAAGGAAAGGGTATTATCAGTTCGCATTTAACGGTTTCGGGCTTTGCGTTGGTGGGCTTTTGAAACCGAAAACTGTCTACCAGTACCAACGTTTATTAATTGCTCAAATGTTTCTATTCGTACTTTCCGCCCACTAACGCAAAACCCGTGTTATAGGGCGTTTTTCTTTCGTCCATTGTCAAGTCAGTTTATAAATCAATTCTTCAATTTCTGTTTGTCGGGCATTTGCAAAACCTTTGTCCGAACCGATTTTTACAAAACCACATTTTTCTAATACTTTTTGCGAACCAAAATTGTCAAACGCAACTCGTCCAAAAATTGGCCTGCTCGTTTCAATATCAAGAAAGTTTTTTAGCGCTTTTGTCGCAACACCTTGTCCCCAAAATTTTCTGTCAATCCAATATGTGATTTCCGTGTCGCCTTCCATAATAAACTTAGCTATACTTCCAACAATTATGTTGTCTATGACGATTGTTTGATTATTTACTGTCGGTTCACCTAGCAATTTTGTGTACTTAATTATATATGCTGCTTTGTCTGTCGGGTCTTTTGGCATAAATGCAGCCAAGTACCCACCTTCTTTGTCAAGTTGAAATTGAAACAAAGTATCTAAGTCCGAAATCTGTGTTGGTCTAAGTTTTAAGTCAAGTTTATTGGTTGTCATTGTTGTCTAATTACTATGAAATTATTGTCTGTTCACGGTCGTCCTATAATGCCCTATAACTTTCTTATATCCGCAACTACCCACTTGTCCTTCCCTTCACTTTTCTGCTAGTGCCCATTCCCTGGTCTCCTCATAATCAGCACGCTAGCCACCCACAAACGTTTATAACCGTTTGTCATCACTTATGAGGACATCGACAAATTGCAAGTTGGCAGTGCAGGTCCTTTTAAGTGACCTAAGATACATTGTTCGTCAGATACATCACAGGTTGGCTTCCTCAGATCGGTCCATCTGACTTCAGACAGACAGATCAGTCAAACTCGCGTAGATACTCCTCAAACACAAAGACGCGGTTTCGGTCATATCCCGTCACTTCCTTTAAAATTCTCACCTGAATAAATTCCTGGACCAGGGAATTTGCAGCGTTATAGCTCAACCCGGTCATTTCCTTCACCTGATTGACACTGACTATGGGTTTCTCGAACAGACCGCGAAGGAGTACCAGACCCTGTTGGCTTCTGCGGCCAAACTCCTGATTGATCTTGGTTTCAAGTTTCTTTTGCAAGTCCAAGATCCGAACCAGTATCTGCGAAGATTTTTCCGCTGTTTCAACAATGCCTTCCAGGAAATAGGTCAGCCATTGTTTCATGCCATGCCTATTCCGGACCTTGGTCAGACTGTCATAATACATCCCTTTATCGCGCTCAAAATAGGCCGATAGATAAAGCAGCGGACTGGTCAGTATCTTCTTCTCTACGAGGAACAGAGTGATCAGCAAACGCCCTATCCGGCCATTCCCATCCAGAAATGGATGGATGGTTTCGAACTGATAATGCGCAATGGCAATTTTTACCAGGTCGGACATCTGGATCTCCTCGTTGTGGATAAAATTCTCCAGATCACCCATCAAGTCTTGGACATGGTCCGGATGAGGCGGTATAAAGGTGGCATTTGCAAGGCTATTTCCACCGATCCAATTCTGACTGGTGCGAAACTGTCCGGGCAGTTTATGTTCGCCTCGGGCACCTTCCATCAACAATTTATGCGTGTGTCTGAGCAACCTGGAAGAAAGGGGCAATTGATCCAGGTTGGTGATCGCTTGTTGCAACGCCTGGATATAGTTGTTGACCTCCTTCCAATCATTCCTCCGCTCGGGAGAGATATCCTCAACTTCCATCAATGCCTCATCCATCTGGGTGCGCGTCCCTTCGATCCTGCTTGAGATCACGGCTTCCTTCGTGACATAGAGTTGTATAAAGAGCCTCAAATCAGGCACTAACCGAGAATAGGCATTCAATTCACCAAGTTTGATGGCTGCCTGTTCGATCAATACATTGATCTCCTGGTCCTCCCAAATCCAGTGATCATTGATCTTTGTTGGCAAGAAGTAATCGTATCCTGCGTTGGTGCGCAGGAGCTGTCCAGCTCGGTATGTTTCCAATTGAATCACACTTGGATCATTGTCGGAATGTCAGCCTTATTTCATTTTATCGCCTAAAAGTACAATATAATAATCTATATCTCAAGTTTAACCTCAAAAGTGAAATATAGCTGCTCTTAATTCACTTTGGGGACTTATACTGCAATATGAAGGTGTCTCATTCAAGCGATTTAACCAGATGGTTCTTGGATCCATATCTAATAGGACAATCTTATAATAAACTATGTGGCTTCTCCCAGCTCCACCATCTTCCTGATCAACGACACCTGGCCGAGATGGTAGTAACTGTGCTCGATGATCCCCTCGATGTTCCGGCGAAAGGTGCCGTATTTCTCGTCGATGAATACGCTGTCCAGCTGTTCCTCGCTCATTCGCTCTACATGGGTGGCAAACTGCACGGCATCCGTGAACAGTTTCTGGCACAACCGCTGCCAGTCAGCCTCGTTTCTGATCTCCGGCAGGTCAAAACTGAATTTATCCCGGATGGTCAGATCACCCCCTTCAAACACCTGCAGGACGCCGGCAATATAATAGTGGATATGAAAGGTCAATGCCGCCAGGTTATTCAATGACCCGACCTTTTTCGTGGCCACTTCCCAGGTTACCGTCGACAGTTGATCCTGATAATTGGTATTGGCGATCCATTTTCCATTCAACGTAACCTCCCTGAAACGGGTGGCGAGGTCTTGTGCGGTTTCCATCTTTCCGGTTGTGAATCATGAATATCTCGATGCATGAAAATAGGGAACATTCGAAACCTGACCGGTCCAACCAGGGCCTGGAGACCCTGTTTCAGGTCCTCTGATCCAGGTGAAATGCCTTCAGCTTCCACTCCACCCGCAGGATCATCACGACCGTCGCCAGGATCACTATCCCCAAGCCGATCAGGAAGCCCGCAGCTTCGGCAGGCCTGACCAGATATCCGAGCAAGGACAACAGGCACAAGCCCACTCCTGCCCTGATCATCTCCCTGGATGAATACTGCTGGGCCAGGTCCCAGCTGGCCTGATCCCGCATGGATCGACGGGTCCGATATCCGAAGAGAGGATTGATCTTCTTCGGATAATACCGGAGCAGGACCAGTCCCATCACTAGAAAAATAACTCCAGTAACCAAAGGAAGGATGGTAATCGAACTCATTGCTTTTGACAATTTGACGCGAATTTCTATTGGATACGCACACCGACCGTGGCAAACGAAAGGCCCTGCTGTCCCATCGTCGAGTTCATAATTCCTTCAAACAACGGTTCAGGGCAATTCTCGGGGATCTTCCATTCAATGAGGAAATTCGATCCCGTTCCACCTGAAATATCGAGCTCATCAATTATGATCTCTGTCGTTTCCATCGGGGCCAGATACACCGGGTGCTCAAAGTAGGTTCGCACCGGATTCCCATGCGTGTCAAAATATTCTGCCTTGAGCAGATAGATGGTATCCTGGTCACTTGTGTTGCGCATACTCACCATGGCCGTGAGATTATGGGTCTTATGCTCTGAAGTACTGTAGATCTGAGAATAGATTGACAGATAGGTCTTCCCGTATTCCAGGGAATCAAGGCTGCTGATCTCTGCTCTCCTTTTCGCCCAGTTTTCAGGATTGATTGAGCTGATCTCGTCCGTTTGCATGCACCCCGCAAAGAGGAGGACTGTCCATGCCAGTATGTATCTCATATCTGCAAATTTACATTTCAACTTACTGAAACCTTTATCCAGGAAATCGTTCATGTGCTTTTTCGCCTGTCGACGAATGATTCTAAAGATACGTCAGGATCTTTGCCCCATTCCTCATGGTGCCGCATTGTAAACCTGGTTCTCCTTCCTGGTATCACAAAGACTCATCCTGACGGTCAGAAAGCCAGCCGGCATCACTTCTCACAGGCTCCCGGGCCTGTGTCACTCCCGGACTCGGAGAGTCACCGGCCTCTTCAATTCAGTTGGCCCCCGCCAAGCCTCGTGACAAAGGCGAAGGATAATCCAACCGGCTCCCTGAACCAGAGCTGAAGCGCTGATCGAATCGATCTGGATCGGGTAAAGCCAAAAGTCCATCCTGAATTCCCGTTCATCCGGCATCTGGTGCAGTGCTCGGATACCAGTTCCTGTCAAAATCGTATTTTCAAGGCCTGACATGTGTAATGCCCTCCGCTATAGAGCCTTTCTGCTGGCCATTCTCTTCCCGATGGCCCTCTCTTCCCTTGCCCAATGTGATCAGAATTATGACTGGGCTGTCTGGGATGGATTCACGGGTATGGAAGCCACTGGTACCATCTCCACCCCGAATGGCCCGATCTCGGTCAGCATGACCACCAACTACACCTTCGACTCCACTCCGGGAATATACAACTACGGCGTTTTCAGCGCCTTTAACGATCCTCCTCCCAACAATACTGTTCCACGGACCACCTGGGCATCCGGTCCGGGAGGTGAGACCACCATGTGTTTTTCAGAGACCGTCTCCAATCCTGTCCTCCTTCTCAGTTCCGTTGGCAACCCCGGCCTCCCTGTGACCCTGGAATTCTCCCTGCCCTATCAGGTCGTCTTTGATGGAGGCGGCATGACCTGGGTGAACAACACCACTCTCATTGGCCAGGAAGGCTATGGGATCATTGTCTTTCCCGGTGACTTTGATTGCGTCACCATCTATTCCTCCACTCCTGAAAACTATACGAACATCACCTGGGGAATAAACCCGCCCCTTTTTGAAGTTGAGATCGAGGGCGACACTGTGGCCTGTGTCAGCACCACACTGACCGCCTCGGGAGGACTGACCTACCAGTGGGATGGCGGGCAAAATCCAAACTCTCCCAGCAACACCTTTACGGAAAGTGGCCAGTACGGGTTGACGGTGACGGATGCAGACGGATGTGAGGTGATCACCTCGATCATGGTGACCATTCATCCGGAAGCACAGGAAAGTCTCGAAGCCGCCATCTGTGAAGGAGAGAGCTATCTGTTTGATGGCCAGTTGCTCGATCAGCCCGGCTATTACGAAGCCTATTTGCAAACCCAATTCGGCTGTGACAGCATTGTCGGCCTGCTCCTGGATGTCTGGCCCGTGCATTGGGAAGATCTCACCGAGACCATTTGTGAGGGAGAGTTCTATCTCTTTAACAATGATGCCCTCGATCAATCCGGATTCTACATTGCAGAGCTCCAGAATATCCAGGGTTGTGACAGCACCGTCACCCTGGAACTCATCGTCCTGCCCACCTCGACTGAAGCCATCGATCTGCAGATCTGCGAAGGGGAATTCCTGGATTTTCACGGACAAACCCTGACCGATCCGGGAATCTATACCGCAGATCTCCAGAACAGTTGGGGTTGTGACAGTACGGTCATTCTTTCCCTGGATGTCCTGCCATCGATCACAACACCAGTAGAGGTCGATCTGTGCACCGGCGATTATTACATCTTTGCCGGAGATACCCTGACCCAGCCGGGCAGCTACCAGGCCGACCTGCAAACCCAGGACGGATGCGACAGCACCCTGTTGCTGACCCTGGACGTCCTGCCTGCAACCTCCTCCAATATAGCCTCTGCCATCTGCCAGGGCGCGTCCTATGTCTTCCATGGAGATACCCTCTCCTCCGCGGGAACCTACTCCTTCACCCTGGCCAATCAGGCCGGCTGTGACAGTATCATTACCCTGGAACTGCAGGTAAATCCGGCACCCTCCATCGTTCTCCAGGCTCAGATCTGTTCCGGGCAGACCTACCCCTTCCAGGGCATGGACCTCAGTACACCCGGCATCTATACCGCAGACCTGCAGACCAGCCTGGGTTGTGACAGTACCATCCAGCTCACCCTCGATGTCGTGGCGGTGATCCAGGAATCTGTGGAAGCAGCAATCTGTCAGGGATCAACCTATTCCTTCAACGACCTCGACCTTTCTGCCCCGGGGACCTATATGGATACTCTCCTGTCCGGCGGCGGGTGCGACTCGGTCGTCACCCTGACACTGGATGTCTTGCCTGATCCGACCACTGATCTGAATGCTGCAATCTGTGAAGGAGACAGCTATGACTTTCAGGGAGATTTGTTGACCACCACAGGGCAGTATATGGAAGTTCTTTCCAGCTGGACGGGATGCGACAGCACCGTTACCCTGGACCTGACCGTACACCCGCAGGCAACCACCTCACTACAGGCCCAGATCTGTTCCGGACAATCCTTCTACTTCGACGGGCAATCCCTGACCAGTCCCGGGTCTTACATCGCCGATCTGCAGACCGCCCAGGGTTGTGACAGCACGGTCAACCTGACACTCCAGGTGGCTACCATCCTGGAAACATCCCTGGATGCCGCCATTTGTGCCGGGGAATCCTACCTGTTTGGCACGGATCAACTCACCACTCCCGGGATCTATCTGGATTCCCTTTCTTCATCGGGCGAGTGCGACTCCCTGGTCACCCTGAACCTGGCCGTCTATCCGGATGTCACTGAAGAAACCAGTATGGCCATCTGCCAGGGAGAACAATTGGTCTTCGAAGGAGATACACTGTCCACCCCCGGGCAGTACAGCGCTTTATTCCAAACCATCCATGGCTGCGACTCGACCCATATCCTGAACCTTGCCATCTATCCCACCTACGACCAGATCGACATCGTCCAGGCCTGTGATGTATATACCTGGCCGGTCAATGGACAGACCTACACCCAGAGCACCACATTCACCTCAAATGGCCAGACCATCCATGGTTGTGACTCCTCCCGCCAGCTCATCCTCACCATCCACCCCTCCTGGACAGATGTGGACAGCGTGACCACGAATAGTGCATCCTATATCTGGCCCGTAAATCAGGTCAGCTACGGGCAGTCCGGCACCTATTTCGCCAACAGTACGACTGCGGCGGGTTGCGACTCGGTACACATCCTTCATCTGACCCTGGTACGCACCGGAATCTATATCCCGACTGCCTTTTCTCCCAATCAGGACGGCATAAATGACCGGTTTACGATTTATGGCGGGGAAGATCTGGCCCTGATCGAATCCATGACCATCTACGATCGCTGGGGCAATAAACTGGCCACCTACGCTGACCTGCCTCCTGGCAATCCGGAGTTTGGTTGGGATGGAAAAAGCCGGGGCATCTTCTTGGATCCAGGTGTCTATATTTTTACGGGGAGCCTGTTGATGTCCGATGAAAGCCAGCGGTTTGTGAAGGGGGAAGTGACACTGGTGAAGTGAGTTATGGAGTTAAGGTACTGTGTTTAAATCCTAGCATATTCAGGGTTATCTTCTAACTTTAACACTTACAAGGAAGGTGCTCTTTTGAGCCATCTATCCCGTGTAGCTCCGATGTCACATCGGAGCTACTTCTAATTCTAAGACGGCTGCTCGGTTTGCCGATCGTTCTGCTTGATATCTTGTTTTATCAAAGCGTTCATCCCTCTTCCAAAGTGTGTATATCAACACCAGCAGTTTGCGTTGTATAGCTACAACTGCTTTCATCTTGATGCCCCCGGTTCGTATCACTAATCGTAGATACAAACTGTAAAATGGCTCCACTTTACTTCCTATCATACTTAGAGATGGCATATATAGTGCGGCTCGTATTCTTGCATTTCCTTGTTTGGAAATTTTCGTTTTTCCGGTGAATTTTCCGCTATTATTTTCGACTACATCATATCCGGCATAACTGACTAACTGTTTGATCGATGTAAATTCTTCAAATCCATTTGTCTCGGAGACTATTATCAAGACGGTGAGTACCCCAAGGCCCTTGACAGATTCTGCTATTTGACTAATCTTTCTAAAAAACGGCTCATTCTGTTTTGCCAATTCTATCGCTTTCGCCTGAGCTTTGTCAATTTCTGTGTTCAACTCCTTGATCATCCGACGCAAGGAACGCTCTGCCACGCGTTCTTCGGCTGCCGCATGCTTTAAGGCGTGAAGCTGATTTTCAAACTGCACCCGAGCCGCAATCAAGGCTTTACGATGACGCAACAGTGTTCGGATCGAATGAATCTGCGGACTAATTGGCTTCCAGCGGATCAGCTTGCGCTCGCATGCCATTTGGGCAATACCCCGTCCATCCAGCTTGTCATTCTTCGACTTATGGCCAATGGATTGAATGTACTTCTTGACCCGCTTTGCCAATTCCAAACACACGGGGAAGCCCTTAGAATGAAGATGGTACAACAAGCCTTCATGATACACTCCGGTCACTTCCATCAGGATCTGCCAGTCGAGGGTCTTTTCCTTTCTGTTCTTTTCCAACCATTCCACCAGTTCGTCAAAACCCTTCTTCGAATTTTTAAACTGACGCTGGGCGATAACTTTAAACTCACCTTCCTGAGTATATCCACCCAGACATGCATGGAAAGTGTCCTTACTCATGTCCAATCCCAATCCATAACGAATCCATCTTGTTGCCATAGTCTTTACGATTTAAGAAATGAAGACTAATCGAAAACCCCTCTTCACCTTTTCTCATAATTGATCCCGGATATCAATAGCTTCGATTGATTCCATCAGTACTGTTCAGGCTCTAAGAGAGAACCAGGCAGGTCTTACCTCAACTCGTATATCAGTATCTTTACCGTATTTAGGAGTAAAATGTGTTTACCTGCCCGGCTTCGATTCATCCTGATCAAGATGAACCAAATTCTCTGCTTTTACAAACATATGAGGAGTTAAGGAGAAAATACGCGAAGCCACAGCGACGCGAAAATCCATTCTCGAAAATGGTTATTTCGTTATTGAATTACTGCCACGGCAGTCTGGATTCCGAATTCTGGCACCCTTCTCAAGATTGGACCAAATAGTTGAGAAGTGGAGGAGATAAGGAGTCGAGGAGCAAATCACAATAGTCCGAAGGCTTGGGATACGGATCCAGAACTTTTAATCCAGATCAAAGTATGTGGGCATCCCCAAAAAGCGGGATCATCTGGGCACGAAATTCTCTGCTCATAAATACAAATACATTATTTTGATTCGGTCCAGGTTGGTGAACCCTGGAGGGGTTCAAAAAAATAGCCCCGGGCTGTGCCCGGGGTATTTATATGGTTTGTAATCAACCCTGAAGGGGTTGAAGATCTCCCGATCAATATGAAAAATGCCCCTGAAACCAGATGGGTGAGCTTCTTCGTCAGAGCAAGGTGCTATTTCGAATAAAGTAGGACATGAGTCAAAATAATACCTTACTGAAATCTCGAAATACGAATCCTGAACTGGGTTAGGGAGATCATTCCGGGGTAATTTTAACCAGGATAAAAGAGTTTTAGATCACCCTTTACACAAGCGCAAGTAGCCCAGGGGTTCCTGACCGCCGGAGGAGGTTAACCCTGGGAACAATCGAATCGGAAGCATGTAAATGGTTTTAACCATTTACCCAGCCAACATGACATTCAAAATAATTACACCCCCGAGTTCAGGAATGCACATCAGGCATTCACCGCCCCCTCCTTATACTTCCCTTTGCTCTTCCGGATCCGCACGGCAACGACCTTGTACTCCGGACACATGGCCTCGGAGTCGTGCTCGTCGGAGGTCAGGTTGTTGACCATGATCTCCGGGAAGTGGAAAGTTGTACTCAGGACTCCCGGCCGCACTTCGTCGGTCACCTTGGCCTTGATATCCACCTTCCCCCGGGGTGACTCCACACAGATCATATCTCCGTCATTGAGGCGATAGGCGGCAGCATCATCCGGATGGATCATCAACGTGTCCTCGGTGAGGATCTCCACGTTTCCGGTCCTGCGCGTCATGGCGCCACAGTTGTAATGTTCCAGTTCGCGGTTGGTGGTGAGAATGAAGGGATAGTCCTTCTGATTTGTCAGCAATTCCCCACTCTCACGCCAGTCAAAGAATTCGAAAAATCCTTTCCCCCGCTTGAAGGTCTCTCCATGCAGGATCTGGGTGTCCTTGCCATCCGGGGTCACCGGCCATTGCTTACCGTTATCGCCCAATTCTTCCCAGCGGATGCCGGCAAAGAAGGGCACGATCTGGGAGATCTCTTCCAGGACACCAGCTGCGGTATAATCCGCTTGCTTGTATCCCATCCGGTTCATGATGTCGGCAATGATCTGTCCATCCGGCTTGGTGCCGGGTAATGGCGGGATGACCGCATTGACCCGTTGCACCCGGCGTTCGCCATTGGTAAAGGTGCCGTCTTTCTCCAGGAAGGAGGAGGCCGGCAGGACCACATCCGCCAGCTTGGCGGTCTCGGTCATAAAGAGTTCCTGAACCACCAGCAGTTCGAGATTCTCGAGCGCCCTGGTCACCTTGGCGGTGTTGGGGTCCGTCTGGACAACGTCTTCTCCGATGAGCCAGAGCGATTTGAGGTCGCCTGCGATGGCTGCATCGAACATTTCCGGGATCTTGTACCCATCACCACTCGGCTGGGGCACCCCATAGTGTTTGTTGTATCGCTCGATCACCTCTGGCTTGGTCAGGTCGAGGTATCCGGCACCCTGATGAGGCTGGCAACCCATGTCTGCCGCCCCCTGCACATTATTCTGGCCACGAAGCGGGTTTACACCTACGCCAGGCCGACCGATATTGCCGGTGATCATGGCCAGGTCGGCGATCTGCATCACGGTAAACGTACCCTGGGTATGTTCGGTCACGCCCAGTCCGTGCCAGGACATGGCATTCGGTGCAGTCGCATAGGCGATGGCTGCTGCTTCTACATCCTTCCGATCGACGCCGGTCACCTTTTCGGTCTCATCGAGATTGATTCCCAGGATGCCTGCTTTAAACTCAGCATATCCCTCTGTCCGGGTATCCACAAAGTTCTGGTCCACCAGGTCATTGGTGATGATGTAATACAGGAACATATTCAGCAGGGCTACGTTGGTGCCCGGCCGCAGTGCCAGGTGGTGGGTGGCATACCGGGCCAGTTCGGTCCGCCGAGGATCGATCACGATGGTGGTCTTGCCCTTCATGGCAAACTGCTTGAGCTTGGCCCCGGTCACCGGGTGCGCATCCGTCGGGTTGGCGCCGATCACCAGGATGCAATCGGTGTGCTTGATATCGGCGACCGAGTTGGTGGCCGCTCCTGTGCCGAAGGTCCGCTGCATGCCCAGGGCGGTAGGAGAGTGGCAGACGCGGGCACAACAGTCGATATTGTTCGTTCCGATGACACTACGGATAAACTTCTGCATGAGGTAGTTTTCCTCATTGGTCGCCCTGGCAGAGGAGATGCCGGCGATGGCATCCGGTCCGTGGTTGGTGCGAATGTCGGTCAGCTTGTTGGCAATAAAATCATAGGCTTCATCCCAGGTAGCGGGTTCGAGGACGCCATTGCGTTTGATCAACGGTGTGCGAAGGCGATCGGGGTGATCGTAGAAGTGGAAGGCATACCGACCTTTCAGACAGGTGTGCCCCTGGTTGACCTCGGCATCATACGGTGCCTGAATACTCAGGATCTCACCACTGGTACTGGAGACTTCCAGGTTGCAGCCCACACCACAGTAGGTACAGACGGTCCGGGTCTTTTCGGTGGCACGAACGGATTTAGACTGGTACACATCCGAGATGGCGGAGGTCGGAAAAGCCTGGGCACAGGCACCACAACTCACACAGTCCGATTCAAAAAAGGACTGGTTCATGCCCTTGGCAATGACGGAATCAAATCCGCGACCGGCCATGGTCAGGACCATCTGGCCCTGCACTTCATCACAAGCACGGACACAGCGGTAACAGTTGATGCATTTACTCAGGTCAGACACCATATAGGGGTGACTGAGGTCCTTTTCCCGATCCAGGTGGTTGGCCCCTTCGGGGTAACGCACATCCCGGACACCGACCATGGCCGCGACATCCTGGAGTTCGCAATTGCCGTTCGCCTCACAGGTCAGGCAATCCAGGGGGTGATCCGTCAGGACCAGCTCGATAATGTTTTTTCGGACCCGTTGTACGTTGGCACTGTGCGGTGAAATGTGCATCCCGGAGGCCATGGGGGTATGACAAGAGGCTACTGTCCGTGCTGAACCGTTGGCCTGCATCGCCACATCCACACTGCACACCCTGCAGGAGCCAAAGGCTTCCAGGTTGGGCGCATCACATAGGGTCGGTACAAAGTCTTGTCCCTTGTGTCGGCGAAGGAACTGGAGGACGGTCTCACCGGGGATCAATGAATAGGGGCGGCCGTCGATATAGGCGGTGCTGGCACCATTGCCATTCAGCTTGGTGGTATCAGCGACGTCTTTGGTCAGTGTGGTTGGTGTCATTGGTAACAGGTTTGACAGAAAAGCTTTTCAAGTTAGGGGAATCCGTTGATTTTCCCTAAAAACCAGGCCTTTCTTATTGTTTTCTAACCGTTTGTCTGCTTCAGATAGCCGAAGCGTGACTACGGTTTTTTCTGTTTCATTTGCGATCCAAACGAGGTATTCATTCCTCTCCTCAACTCCTCCCCTCCTAGACTCCTTAACTGAAGTATTGCTCCAGCTCTGCCTGAAAATACTGCAGACTGTTGCGCACTGGCAAGGGAATGCCGCCGCCATGGGCACAGAGAGAAGCCGTTTGCAGGGTATGCAGCAGGTCATCAAAGAGGACCTTGTCGATCTTGTAGGTTCCACCTTCCGCTTTTTGCAGCATCTCGGCAGCACGCTGGGTGCCCAATCGACAGGGGAAACATTTGCCACAGCTCTCATAAGCGGCAAACTCGAAGAGATGCGTCAGGTATTTCACCATGGGCATCCGCTCCGGGATCGAAACTACGGAAGCGTGTCCGAGCAGGAAGCCTTCGCGGCTGAACGCTTCGAAGTCCACGGTCAGATCCCCGATCTTGCTGACCGGTACAATACCGCCCAGAGGACCGCCGATGTGCAGTCCCTTGACCGGCTCGCGGAATCCACCGCCCAGTTCATAGACCACCTCCTTGAGTGAGGTGCCCATTTCCACTTCCAGCATACCAGGCCGGTTGAACAGGCCGTCCAGGGAGATCAGCTTGGTGCCGGATGATTTCTCCGTACCCAGATCCGCATAGGCTGAGCCACCTTTCTCCAGGATCCAGGGCAAGGCGGCCAGGGTCTCTACATTGTTGACCACGGTCGGTTTGTTGAACAGCCCCTGGACAGCCGGGTAAGGCGGCCGTACCCGCACTTCCGGGCGCTGCCCTTCAATGGAGTTGATCAGGGCGGTCTCCTCACCACAGATATAGGATCCCTGGGCATGGATCACCTTGATCTGGAAGTCGAATCCCTTCCCGGATATGTTTTGCCCCAGGAGGCCTTCCTGATTCAGTTGTTTGACCAGATCCTCTGTCATGCGTACCGCTTCCGGATATTCAGCCCGGATATACATCACGCCCCAATGAGCCCCAGTGACGTAGCCCGCAGTCAGCAGCCCCATCAGGACGGCCACGCTTTGTTTTTCGAGGAGGTAGCGATCAGAATATGCCCCCGGATCTCCTTCGTCGGCATTGCAGATGACAAACTTCTCCGTACCCGGCGCTTTGCGGCAAAAATCCAGCTTCATGCTGATGGGGAAACCCGCTCCACCGCGTCCACGCAATCGGGACTGTTCGATCTCCTTGAGCCAATGCTCGGGGGACTGGCTCAGAAGCCGGTTCACATGGGTACGGGCATCGACCACCGGACCGGTGAGAACCGCAGTCCCGGTACTCCGAACAGCATAATCATCCATGGGCATTTTGTCGCCACTGAGGATGGCGGCAATCTCGGCCGGTGATTTTGCGGAATAGTTGTTTCCCTGGTAGAAAAAGGCTCCATTCTCGTGACAGCGCCCCAGGCAGGTCATATGACCGATCTCGTCGGGTTTCAGGTGCTTTTCCAATTCGTGGTGGACCGCTTCCTGGGTGCCGGCACACAGACAGGCCGAACCGTTACAGACATAGGCCTTCTTTCCCCGGTTTTCCTCGCGGGTGAAATCATAAAAGGAGGCCGTCCCGTAGGTATTCGCAGTACCGATCAGAAATTCCCGGGCCAGGTCCTCCAGTGCTTCAGCGGAGGGGGCTCCTTCTTCAACGGCAGTATCGCCAAGGCGGGCAAACAGGTTATCCTTCAACCCTTTTCGGCCGGATAACTCACTCAAATTCTTGGACATAGGTAGATTGTGTTGGTCTTGCCATGCGGCATGGCAACTCGAAAGTTAGTGGTTATCCTTGGGAACCGGAAACACTGGAAGTGGAATCTGGGCGTTTGCAGATACAACTGGGAACTTCAATTCGCATTCCCAACAGAGCCTTGTAAAGAAGAATAGCCCTGTCGCGGTAAGATTTGGGACCCAGATCGGGGCATTCCGGTTGAGAATTCGGATTAGAATACGAAGATCTTATTAGGGAAGGATTAACGGAGCTTATCGGTTGGTCCTGTGTGAAAATGATGAACGTACCAATCCTTCTCAAAAGGTCTCCTTTGGCTTTCGGTTGTCAACCAAAGGGCTTTACTCGACATTCACAGGACGGTAACACTCGTTAAAAAAGAACGAAACCCCTTTCAATACTTCATCATCAAGCGGAATTCCCTCATTTTTGCCGCAAACCTATCGCTATGAAACAAACACTCACTCTCGTTTCCCTGGTCCTGTTTTTGGGACTCTCATCGCTCCACGCCCAGCGTGAGATCGGTTTGATCGGCCTTGATTTCCAGATCGGACTTCCCCAGGGAGCATTTCAGGATGAATATGATGAGGTCGGTTTTGGCGGTGGCCTGGATCTGTATTTCAAGATCAATCAAGACATGCCCCTTTATGCCGGATTCAATTTGTCGATGATGGGATTCGAACAACTCCGTCGCGATTTTACGGTACTCCTGCCAGGCGGATTTTATGGGGATTATCGACTTCGCACCTCCTCCAATCTCTTTTCCGGGTATGGCGGACTGCGGATCATGCCCGAAACCAATGGCTGGGTGAGACCCTATGCGGAAGGCTTGATCGGATTCAAGAATTTCTATATCTCCAAGCGACTGGAAGCCCGACAGGATCTGTTTGATGACAACTGGCAGGAACAGGATCGGGATACGGATGGTGACTGGACGCTGGGATTCGGAGGTTCAGCAGGCCTTCTGCTGTTCTTCGGCAACTCCGGGGTTGCCCTGGACCTGAAGTGCAGCTATCTGGCTGGCGGAGAAGCCACTTTCTTCAAACTGAAGGATGATTTTGATGAGGCCGAATTTGAGGAAAACCCGTTCAGTGCCTTCGACCCGGTGAAGGCCACCACCAATATGCTGATCCCCCAGATCGGGGTCGTCTTCCAGATGCGCACAGAGCCCAAAGAGGACACCCCGCCGGTGGAGGTAGAATAAGTCAGCTGTACAGAGGTCGCCCTTAGCGTGCGCCCTGGACTGAAAAATTATTGATGGCCTTCCCGGTTTTTTCCCGTAGAAAGTGCTCGCACTGACCTGGATCATCTATTTATCTCCTGATTCTGCCTATTTTCCCAAAAATCAGGTCAGATGAAACGGATCCTCCCAGTACTTTGCCTGCTCTTCGCATGGTGGAGCGGCAGCAGCCAAATCGATATCCAGGTGACCACCCTCGACTCCTTTGCAACCACCGGCATCGGGCAGCAGGGGGTAAACGGACTATATTGTACCACCTGGGACAGCCTCATCCATCTCAGCTATTTCTATAGTGACAGCGAAGCACGCACCTGGCTCCTCTATAGCATAAGGGGAGAAAATTCCTTTTTGACGGATACAGTACTGGAAATCCCCGACTACAGCAAGTCCCTGTCCAATACGGCTATCCAATTCGACTCGACCGGTACACCGTGGATCTATGCCGGGTATAATTCGAATAATGTCCGGAGCATTCATGCCTATACCCGCACAGATTCCTCGTGGATCGAATCCTTCAGTGTGAATGTATTGGGCACGCCCGAACTGTTCGTGGCGGCTGCCCCTCATGGCCGGGAGGTCGGATTTGCCTTTAACGGCATACGCATCCCCCCAAACAATCATTACCCCATTCAATATGCTTCCTTTGATGGGACTGCCTGGAATCAGGTGACCGTATCAGAGGTCGGTAAATCCGAAAAGACAAAACCCAGTATCGTTTCCAGGGATGACCGCCTCTATCTGGCCTTTGCCGAAAGTCGTTGCCCGGATACCCTGATCACAAGGGTATATGTCAAACAAGACAGTGCATGGACCATCAGCTTTGAGGACAGCTGGTCAGGTGATTATGGATGCGACCCTCTGGGAGCATACACGACAAAGCTGGGTGCCGATGATGACGGGGTATATCTGTTGCAGGATATCCATCTGGATGAACCATTCCCACAGCTGTACCGGCTTGCAGACAGCACCTGGGAGCAAGCTCCGGTTCTCTTCGATGAGGATTGGGTGCACCCCTTCAACATGGGATCGAATATCCATCTGGATCCCTTTCATACCGTGTATTGGATCAACCAGGAAAAACAGGATGAACCAGGCCTGAGTCTCATCCGCACAGACGGGGGAAGCGGGTATATCGCCTTACCGCATGAAGCGTATAATATTACCCTGCAGGATATGACCATCTACAAGGGATGGGTCCATATCTATTATTTTGAAGGGAGCTACAACTGGCCCTGGGGCAAGCCCATCACCTTTAAGGAAGCGCGTGTCAAGATCAGTAAGATCACCAGCACCGAGACTCCAGCTCCCTCCACCACCATTCAATTGCATCAGAATGCCCCCAATCCATTCAGCAACCGGTCCACTATTTCCTTTTCGATACCTCATCCGATGAATGTCAACCTCACCGTATTTGACCTGCTCGGCAAGCCTGTCCAGACAATTGTCTCCGGCCAATTATCCGGTGGAGATCATATGTTTACAGTCGATGGATCGGGATTGTCCAATGGGATGTATTTCTGCAGGCTGTCTGCCAACGGGGAAGTACGTACCTGTTCCATGATCGTGTCCCGCTGAGGTTCGTGATAAAATCTCGCTTACTGCATCAGAAATACCCCTGAATGAATCATGTATCCACTCCTCTGATCGGGCACAAATCCCTCTCCGTCCTGCGATGGGTGGCCCGGATCTGGGGGTCATTAAGCGTGGCTTTTCTCCTTTTTATGATCCTCGGGCATATTATCGATGGTGATGAACCCTTCACATCCGGTTTTACCTCCACGAAGGAGGTCCTGATCTTTTTCCTGTTCCCTGTCTGCACCCTCATCGGATTGTGGATGGCCTGGCGTATGGAATTACTCGGTTCCCTTATGGCCCTGATCGGGGTAGCCGGCCTGTTTCTATTGCGACAGGATTTGATCCTGGATCTATGGATCTGTGTGATCGTTGCACCTGCCGTGCTCTACCTGATCGCATGGTGGTTCAGCAGGAAAGGAAAATCGGATACCTCCTGAACCGGTTCCATCGGAGCCGGGTACGAAATCAGGAACCGGGGCCGTTATACCCTGAAAACCGGAAGATGCCCAGGCTGATCTCAACGCTGTCTTTTCTGATCGTCATCTGTACAGGATATGGGCAAAACCTGGTCCCCAATCCCTCCTTTGAGGAGGTGAACAAGGTCGAAAAAAAATGGTGCGGGACCGATGGGGAATTCAACAGGAATATGAAATACTGGGATTCACCGACCCAGGGATCTCCGGATATATTATTCCTGGATTACCTGGGGCAGATGTTCCCCCCGAGGGAACTGGTCGACCTGTCTGCCCACACGCCCAGGACAGGGAAGATGATGATCGGCATCAAAACCTATGGTTGTCCGTCCAGGTTCTCACCCTGCAAAGAGTACCTGCAGGTCAAATTAAAGAAATCACTTCGCACAGGCCAGAAATACTATTTCGAATACTGGGTATGCCCCATTCAACCCAGTGTAAAAGTCAATTCTTTTGGCATTGCATTGGCTCGAAACCGGACCAGCGCAACAATGGAACTGGGCACCTTGGATCTCCAGCCAATGTCAATAAATAAAGAAATCATTTCGTGTGATTCCACTTTATGGCATCGGATATCCGGCGTATTTGAACCCGATGACACCTATGCCTATCTGGTCATTGGCAATTTTGCACCGGATCCATCCATGGCCTCCAGGAAAGAACCGGATGGATTGGACTACGGCTATTATCTGGTGGACGATGTATTGGTCAAAGCCCTCGATGCGTCACCGGTCCAGGAATTCATCGTCAATGAGACCCTGACCCTGGAAAATATCCTCTTTGAATTTGACCGGGCCATCCTCAAACCATCATCCAGGGAACCACTTGATGAACTGGTCCAATACCTCCAACACAACCGTGAATTAAACCTGGAAGTGATCGGACATACAGACGCCATTGGGAGCACCGAATATAATCTGGAACTCTCCCGTGATCGAGCCAATGCCATTCAGGCCTATTTGGTGGAACAGGGAATTAAAAGCTCCAGGATCACCCCCGTTGGCTTGGGAAATAGTGTACCACTGGTGCACAATGACACGGAGGAAAACCGGCAACTGAACAGACGGGTAGAGATCAGGATCACCCAGCAAAAAAATACCGATCCGAACTCTGGATCCATGCACCGGCCATGAACGCCTCCAGTCAGAAATACCTCCTGAACGGATAGAGAAAGACCAGGAGATCATTGATTCTAATCAGCGGCATGATTTCCTTTTCAGCCTCCGGTTACCCGACATCCGACCTCGATCAATGCTGGTGTGCTTCTCCCTGATTATTCATTTTGGCCAATAAAAAGAATCCACCCCGGGTCACAAACCGGGCGTCCGCCGGCACTTCTTTCAGGAGGGTGACAGCGGTATAGCCCAGCTCGCTGGTACCCTTTTTTATCGGGATCCGCTCAAAGAAAAAGGCGTCTGGCTCATGGTGGTAAGGATCCTTCCCCTGCGCCGGATCACCCACATCGTGAGTATGGTTGTCCTCCATTTTTCGGACCATAAAAATATAGTCCTGCCCTTCATGATTCACCACAGCCTCTGAAGGCAGCGCAGGCACCCGTTCATCGTTGACATTCAACTGTGCGGTCACATTCATTCCTTCGATGAGGCCGTCGATCTTGCCTTTGACCTCACAATGGATCGCTATGGCCTTGCTGTCATTTTCAAAGGTGGTACCAATGGAAAACACTTCTGCCTGATAACTGCGGCCGGGTTGGTTGGTCAGGATAAAGGTGATCGACTGCCCTTTTTTCACATAGGGAAGATCCTGCTCATAGATATGTAGATCCAGGTGAAGCTGTGAATTGTCGACAACGTCTGCCACCAATGTGGCTGGTCCGACAAATTCACCCATATGGACCATGACGTTGCCGATCGTCCCCCGGATCGGTGACCGGACGACGATCTCCGTAGACAGGTTTTCCGGGGTCAGCTGGTCGATCCCGATGCCCATCAGGGTCAGCTGCCGACCCAGGGCGGCCCTTCGGATGCGAAGCCCTTCCAGGTCAGCGATGGCCGCCTGCAGGTTCTTTTGAGCGCCCGCCTGTCCGGCAACCAGATCTTTCTGTCGTTGCAAGTCGGATTCTGCCAGGGAGATCCGGGGTGCCAGGGAGAGATACTCCTCCTGGAGGGAGATGATGTCCGTATTGACCAGACTGGCAATTGCCTGTCCCGCCGACACCACACTCCCCGGGCGGACATGGATCTTCCGGACAATTCCACTATACAGACTGTTGACCGCGGCCTTGTTCTGGCTGGGGACATTCAACAGTCCATTGGCTTTGATACCGGTTGTCAGATTTCGTTGTTCAATACTGCCAACATGCAGCTCGATGCTTTTCATCTGCTCTGCTGTCAGGCCAACCGTGGTCTCCTCATGCCCGGCTTCACCCACTTCAGCAGCGGGGCCATGACTATGGCTAAAGGCACTATCCTGTTCATGACCATCTCCGGCTTGCTGACAAGCCGACAAGATGAGCATGGCGCCAAAGAGGATATAAATAGATTGTTTCATCAGATGTATATTTTTTATTCCCGGGAAGGAAGTTCCGGAGATGGTTTTAGTTCGATTGGAAAAGGAATTGATAACGGATCATGGACTGGTTGTATGCATTCAGCGCATCCAGGTGGTTTTGCTGTAACATCACTGCCTGGGTGACAAACTGCATCCAGTCGGCAAAACTGATCTCACCCGCCTCGTATGTACGAAGGGCTATCTCCTGTATCTTCTGTGCCTGGGTCAGTCCATGCTCTTCATAAAAAACCAGGGCCTGTTCACAACGTGCCACCTGCTCCCGGGCCTGGGCGAGGGCGGTGTTCATCCGGAGCGTTTCCGATTGGAGGGCGACCTGCTGCAGTTGGTGATCGATCCGGGCAGCTTCCACGCGTTTGCGTTGGCTCTTGCTGGCCAGGGGCACGCCCACCGTCAACGAAAAGCCGGAGAACGGAGGATCCACACCATACAACCGCTGGGTAAAGACGCGACCACTGTATTCCGGCAACAGACCCATTTGCTGGACCCGAATACCCGTTTCGGCAAATCGGACCAGAGCCTGTTGCTGCTCGAGAAGTGGATGCATCCTCCTTCCGGATGTAGCATCCATCCCGATCCGGGTCAGTGGTTTTGCCTCGGGCAGGATCGCCTTTCCGGTATTCATGGCCCGCATCAACGATTCCTGTTCGATCGCCAGGTCGTGTGCCAGTTGCTGGCGGATCATCCGGGTTTCCTTCGCCTTGGCATCTGCGGCCAGCTGGTCGAGGACCTGCCCGTCACCAGACCGCACCCGAACGGCCGTGGCAGCGGCCATTCCCGCATAGAGGCTGTCCAGGGTCTGGAACAGGTTCGCCTTGTTTTCCAGATACCACATCTGATAATAAGCCGACCGGACATCACGAATCAGTTCGGCCTCGGTCAGGGAAAGACGCGACTCGGCCAAGCGGACCTGTTGTTCCAGCACCTTCTTTCGCGCCTTGTACAAGCCGGGTGTCGCCATACTCTGGGAGAGTCCGATCTTCAGGATCCCCTTCGAATTGTCCGGCAGCAGGTCCTCATTCTCGACAAAGACACCGGTCTTGGGCAGGTCCAGCCAGGTTCCCACCAGGGTCTGGTTTTTCAACACCTCCAGTTGGCCTGCCTGCATATGAAGATTGCCCTGCCGGGCCTCCCGGATCACCTCGTCGAGCGGTACACGTTGTGTTATCTGAGCCTGGAGGTTATATCCCGACAGCATCAACAGGAAAAGCATGACGGACAATGCCTTTTTCGAGATCAGCTTTCTCAAGGGCCGGTCTGCCGTGATGAGGTAAAAGAGGGGCAGGACCACCAGGGTGAGGAAGGTGGCCGTGATCAGTCCGCCGATCACCACCGTGGCCAGGGGTTTTTGCACTTCGGCACCGGCTCCGGTCGAAAGGGCCATGGGCATGAACCCGAAGGAGGCCACCATGGCCGTCATCAGGACGGGTCGGAGTCGGATCCGGGTACCTTCAATGACGCGCTGGAGTGTATCGGTCATGCCGTCCTTCTTCAATTGGTTGAAGGTGGCAATGAGTACGATCCCGTTCAATACCGCCACCCCGAAGAGCGCGATAAACCCGACCCCGGCTGAGATGGAAAAGGGCATGCCCCGGATCAGCAGGGCAAAGACACCACCGATGGCACTCATCGGAATGGCCGTAAAGATCAATGCAGCCATCTTGACAGAATGAAAGGTAAAATAGAGCAGGAGGAAGATGAGGGCCAGGGCGATGGGGACGGCGATCTTCAATCGGGCATTGGCCTTTTCGAGGTTTTCAAAGGTCCCGCCAAATGTATAGTAATAGCCGGCTGGAAGCGAGACCTCCTGATTCAGCTTGTCCTGGATCTCACTGACCACGGACTGGATATCCCGGTCCATCACGTTGAAGCCGATCACGATGCGTCGCTTGCCATCATCCCGGCTGATCTGGGCCGGCCCCTGCTGAAAACTCACCGAAGCGACCTGATCCAGGGGGATCTGATTGCCGGTGGGTGTCGGCACATACAGATCGCCCACATCCTCGAAGGACGCCCGATGGGCGCTGTCCAGCCGGACCACCAGATCAAAGCGTCGTTCGTTTTCAAACACCACGCCCGCCTTCTCTCCGGCAAAGGCTGTACTGACCGTATGGTTGACATCTTCGACACTGATCCCATAGTTGGCCAGGCGATTGCGGTCGTATTGAATAGTGATCTGGGGCAGGCCGATGGTCTGCTCCATCTGGGGGGCACTGATCCCCTCCACTGTCCGGATGACCTCGGATACCCGGGGTGCCAGGGCCGCGAGGGTGTCGATATTTTCACCAAAGATCTTGACCGCCACATCCTGGCGGATGCCGGTCATCAATTCATTGAAACGCATCTGGATGGGTTGATTGGCCTCGAAGAAAATACCCGGGATGGACTCCAGCTTTTCGAGCATGAGGTGGGCCAGCTCCTGATAATCATCCGTGGTGGTCCACTCAGATTTGTCTTTGAGAATGATCATCATATCCGTTGCTTCCGGCGGCATCGGATCTGTGGGCACTTCTGCGCTTCCTGTTTTTCCGACGACCATCTTCACCTCAGGAAAGGACTTCAGCAGCCGTTGGGCCTGCATGGAGGTCTCCAGGCTCTGCGACAAAGAGGAGCCCATGGGCAGGATGCAGTGAAACGCATAGTCGCCTTCTTCCAACTGGGGAATGAATTCACCACCGATTCGCGAAAAGAGGAAAAGGCTGAGAAGGAACAGGCCAATGGTCAATCCCATGGTGATCCGTTTGAACCGAATGGCCAGCTGCAATGACGGAGAGTACAGCCGCTGGAAGAAAGCCATCAGTCGATCTGAGAAAGTCTCTCCCTCAGGCATCTGCTTGGGCAGAAAACGGGCGCACATCATGGGGATATAGGTGATGGACAAGAGCAGCGCTCCCAGGATGGCAAAACCCACGGTCTGGGCCATCGGGGTAAACATCTTGCCTTCAATGCCGACCAGGGTGAGAATGGGAATATAGACCACCAGGATGATGATCTCCCCGAAGGCGGCACTGTTCCGGATCCTGGAAGCACTCTGAAAGACCTCTTCATCCATTTCATCCTGGGTGAATCGCCGGCTCAGTCGCCGCAGACCGAGATGATGGAGGGTGGCTTCCACGATGATCACAGCCCCGTCGACGATCAAGCCGAAATCGATGGCTCCGAGTGACATCAGGTTGGCACTGACCCCGAATACGTTCATCATCCCCAGAGCAAACAGCATGGACAGCGGGATCGCGCTGGCGACGATCATTCCCGCGCGCAGGTTGCCCAGGAATACCACTAGCACAAAAATGACGATCAGAGCACCCTCCACCAGGTTTTTTTCGACCGTGGTGATGGCCCGGCTCACCAGGTTTGTCCGATCGAGAAACGGCTCGATAATGACATCATCGGGCAAGGAACGCTGGATGGTGGCCATCTTTTCCTTGACCCGTTTGACGACGTCGGCACTGTTGGCGCCTTTGAGCATCATGACCATACCGCCCACAGCTTCCTTTTCCCCGTTGTAGGTCAATGCGCCGTACCGGAGCGCACTTCCGAAACGCACTTCAGCAACATCATTGATCAGTAGCGGAATGCCATTGGGACCGAGCTTGACGATGATATTACGAATATCCTCCAGGGAGGTCACCAGGCCGATCCCCCGGATAAACCAGGCGTTTGGTTTCTTGTCGATGTAGGCCCCTCCGGTATTTTCGTTGTTGTTTTTCAGGGCACTGAAGATTTCCGGTATGGTGACATCCATGGCCCGCAACCGGTCCGGGTTGACCGCCACTTCATATTGCTTGAGATGGCCACCGAAGCTGTTAACCTCTGCGATGCCCGGAGTCCCGTACAGCTGGCGAGCAACGATCCAGTCCTGCATGGTCCGCAGGTCCATACCGGTGTACTTGTCTTCACTGCCCGGCTTCGGGTGGATGACATATTGATAGATCTCTCCCAGTCCGGTGGAGACGGGTGCCAGTTCCGGCTTACCGATCCCCTCCGGGATGAGGTCTTCCGCTTCACGAATCCGCTCCCCGACGATCTGGCGGGCAAACCAGACATCCACATCATCAGCGAAAACAAGGGTCACAACGGACAGCCCGAACCGGGATATGGAACGCAATTCTTCCAATTCGGGCAGGTTGGCCACGGATTGCTCCAGGGGATAGGTGACAAACTGTTCAACCTCCTGGGCTGCCAGCGTCGGACAAATGGTCAGGATCTGCACCTGATTATTGGTGATATCCGGTACAGCATCCACCGGAAGACGGGTAGCACTCCAGATACCCCAGACCACCAGAAATACCGTCATCAGGAAGATGACGGGTTTGTTCTTGATGGAGAAGTAGATGATTTGATTCAACATAATGCTTCGTTGAGTCTTGTTCGAAAGCGCATTCGCTTTCTGTTTTCCAATGATCTGAAGAAATGGAACGGAGTACAGCCTTATCCTGACCGGTCCCATGAACAAGAACGATCAGGCAGACGGCCACAGGTCATTGACCAGTGGACACAGTACTCCAGACGAAAAAACTCAATTAGGAAATGGGAGGGCGATCCAGGGCCTGGTGGTGGGCCGAGGTGATCGGTGACTGAAAGATAAAATCAGTCGTTGAATAGACCAGTACAGGCAGGCTCATGGGCAGGCCATCTACCTCCGGGGTAATGGTCACGGTACCACAGCAGCTGCACTGACAAAAGGGACTGCAGTAATCCGCACAGTCGGAATGGCTGTGTTCGGCTTCTCCCCCGGTCATCTCGATGGATGCGAGGGCCCCTTCATCCTGATGTTCATGTTCGCCATCATTGCAGGGTACGCACGCCAGGGCGAGCAGGTACAGTGCAAAGATCTGCGTGAACAACTTCATCCTGCAAAGATAGGGGATTGGATGTAGATATGACACTTGAAGCTCTGCACCCTCTACATTAGAATGAATCCAGATCCAGGTTGAGCATTCCAAACGATCTATTTGCCCAGCCCTGCCTGTCAGTAGTCCGCTTCAAAGGATTTGCCTGACTCCCATTATCTTGGATGCATGATTCGATATGCAATGCTGTTCGCCCTGGCCCTGGCTTGCCAGTTATCGGCTCAGCCACCTTCGCGCTGGCAACCGGCATCTGATCTGTCTTCCATCCGATGGTCGGTCACACCTGGCGATACCCATGCAGATCATGTGGAGATGAGCGGATTGCAGCTCTCAGCCATTGTCCATTATGGTGTAAAAGAAGGCAAGTGGCAGCAACGGGTTCAGCTGGTCTTTCCAATGTTGCGCACCCTTCCCAATGATACGCATGCCAGTCTGATGCATGAGATCGACGTTTCCGGTCTTCCATCCCTGCGCATCAACGGCAAGGATGTAGGGTGTGAGGTAACCTCTTTTGCGTTCGACGGTATGCTCACGACCCATCTGACCACTGGAGAAGGCCTTCGGATCCAGAGGCAATCCTTCCCCTCCACCACCCGGCCGGTATTCATGGATCTGATCACAGTGGTCAATACGACTGACCAATCATACACCGTAGAGGTCCCCAGCCTCTCGTACCGGGACACCACCCCTGCAGACCGGGGCCTCCAGGGAGCTTATGTCATCGAGGCAGACTGTAGGGATCCGGGGCAGAGAGCGCTTCCTCCCGGGCGCAGTTTCCAGTACAGTATGATCTATTCTGCCAGACCTGTGCAGGAGCCGGCCCGTATCTGGTCGCCCGCCTATGAAAAGGAGAAAAGACTGGATCTGATCTGGCAGACCCGGTCCGATCTGGTATTGGATACCCCGGATGATGTGATGGATCAGATGTTTGCCTTCGCCAAATTGCGGGCAGTGGAAAGCATCTATGACACCCGGGGTGGTCTCATGCACGGGCCTGGAGGGGGCCGGTATTATGCTGCTATCTGGGCCAATGACCAGGCGGAATATGCCAATCCCTTTTTCCCATTGCTGGGCAACCCGGAAGGCATCGAATCGGCCATCAATTCCTTCCGGCATTTTGCCCGATACATGAATGAAGATTTTCGGCCCATCCCCAGTTCCATCATCGCTGAAGGGACGGACTACTGGAACGGAGCCGGCGACCGGGGTGACATGGCCATGATCGCCTATGGGGCTTCACGCTTTGCCCTGGCCTATGGTGATGAACAAACCGCTCGCGAGCTCTGGCCCCTGATCTCCTGGTGCCTGGAGTACTGCCGGCGAAAGATAAATGTTGACGGCGTTGTAGCCTCCGATTGTGATGAACTGGAGAATCGCTTCCCGGCCGGAGATGCCAACCTGCACACTTCCTGCCTGTATTACGACGCCCTGCTCTCAGCGGAGATGCTGGGTCGTGACCTGCACATCGAAGAGGACATCACCCGGAGATACCACACTGAGGCGCTGGCCATCCACCGTGCGATTGAATCCCATTTCGGGGCACAGGTCCAGGGCTATGACACCTATCGCTATTTTGCCGGCAATGAGGTACTTCGCGCCTGGATCTGCACGCCATTGACGGTCGGGATCCTCGACCGGGCACAGGGTACCATCGAGGCCCTGTTTTCCAAAGATCTGTGGACAGATGACGGTCTGGCCACAGAAGCCGGAAAACCCACTTTCTGGGACCGGGCAACACTGTATGCATTGCGGGGGGTACTGGCCGCCGGTGAAACCACGCGTGCGCTTCCCTTCCTGGAATACTATTCCCGCCGACGGTTACTGGGTGAACATGTGCCCTATGCCGTTGAAGCCTGGCCCGAGGGCAATCAGCGACATCTATCCGCCGAGAGTGCCCTGTACTGCCGGGTCATCACCGAAGGACTCTGGGGCATCCGACCTGAAGGACTGCATGCTTTTTCCTGTACGCCCAGATTACCGGAAGGATGGAATGAAATGCAGCTTTCTCGTATCCACCTGATGGGGCAGATCTATGACTTGCGGGTGGTGCGAAAGGCCGGCAGGATCGAGATCCAGGTGAAGGAAAACGGAGTGGTGATCCTGGATGAACCATATCGAGAAGGGACGGCTGTGCGAATCAATAGAGGCGGGAATTGACCCCGGGCTCGAGCCCTGCAGCCCTGGTCCGGAAACATCCTGTTTATAGCATTACAGAAATAGTGGCAGGTAAATAAACGGCACTTGCCTTCAATCCTGCAGGAGTTTCTCATACACCACTCCCGGCATGCCATGAAAATCCATGGTGGCGATCCTTTTCATCCCCACCTTTTCCAGGACACGGATGGACGCTTGATTCTGGATGACGGCCCGGCCGATGACGCGCGTATACCCGAGCGATTCCCCATATTCCATGCTCGCCCTGGCAGCTTCTGTGGCATAACCCTGTCCCCAATATTCCCGAAAGATCCGAAAGCCCAGATCGACCTCACTTGTCTCTTTATCCAACCGGAGCCCACACCAGCCCAGCCAGGCACCATCTTCCTGGCGGAGCATGGCCATGCGGCCCAGCTTGTGTCGGGTAAACTGGTCATATCCTTCCAGGAATGCACGTGCATCCTGAACACTGGCAAAGGCCTGGTCGCCCGTATAGCGCAAGACCTCCGGGTCCTGGTTCAACCGATAGAACTGTTCTGCATCCGCCGGATCCAGCGGGCGCAAGTGGAGACGAGGAGTGGTGAGAAGCATGAATAAAATTACAACGAAAGGGATAGTCGCCCTGAATGGAAAGCAGGCGTCATATAAACTGGCACCATTTGTACCCGATCGATTTGAAGATGACAACAGGGGAAGACACCGACCAGGGATGGTCCGGCTACTACCTTCGGTACGAACAGATGAAAGCTCTCGTTTGCAGCCAGTCAAGGCGTACCCCGGTACTTTCCTCTGCCTGTTCTCCCCTTCTCTGGCCCTGGATGCCTTTCCGGGATCCGATTTGGCAAGTGGCCTGTATACACTCCGGGAGAAAAGGCTAATTTGGCGTCCTTCTTCGTTATTCCTCTATGTCTGTCACCCTTCGGAAGATTGGCGCTCGCAGCGCAACCGCCCTGGTCATTGCCAATATGATCGGCACCGGTGTGTTTACCAGTTTGGGGTTCCAGCTGGTGGACACCCAAAACTCGATCAGTATTCTCCTGCTATGGGTGTTGGGTGGAGCCATCGCGCTGGCCGGTGCATTCAGCTATGCCGAACTGGGATCTTTTTTCAAGCGGTCGGGCGGGGAATACCACTACCTCTCCGAACTCTATCATCCCCTGGTCGGTTACCTGTCCGGCTGGGTATCCCTGACCGTCGGTTTTGCTGCTCCTGTCGCCCTGGCAGCCATGGCCATGTCGGCTTATCTGGCAGAAAGCATTCCTGTCTCAACCACCTGGATGGCCACCCTGGTGATCCTTCTGGTATCCATTGTGCATTCGGTCAATATTCGCCGCAGCAGTCGGTTTCAGCTGGTGACTACGGCCTTGAAAGTGGTCCTCATCTTTGGCTTTATTGTCCTTGGATTTCTGCTCGCCCCTGCCACACCCAACGCCCTGGACTGGTCGACTTCGTGGCAAGGTGAGATCGTTCTACCGGCATTTGCCGTTTCCCTGGTTTATGTCACCTACGCCTATTCCGGGTGGAATGCTGCTGCCTATATCGCCGAGGAGATCAGGCAACCGACCCGCAACCTGCCACGCGCCCTCATTCTGGGGACACTGCTGGTCACCATTCTCTATGTCCTCCTGCAATGGGTCTTTCTCCGTCAAGCCGGTCTGGAGGCCTTATCCGGAAAGGTTGAAATCGGACAGGTGGTCGCCGAACAGCTCTTTGGCAGATCAGGAGGTCAATGGATCAGTATGGCTATCGCATTATTTCTGGTTTCCAGTATCAGTGCGATGGTCTGGGTGGGGCCCCGTGTCAGCCTGGTCATGGCTGAGGATCACCGGTTGTGGCGATTCCTTTACCAACGGAATGAAAATGGCATTCCCGTGCGGGCGGTCTGGTTTCAATCGGCCCTGAGTATCCTCCTGGTCTGGTCGGGTACATTTGAGGAAGTCCTGCTGTATTGTGGATTTATCCTTCAGCTCTTCGCCTGCCTGGCCGTGGTGGGCACCTTTATTCTCCGTCACCGGAAAGAACACCTGCCCTACTGCAATCCCACCCATCCGTGGTTGCCCCTGCTCTTCATCCTGGCATCCATCTGGATCCTCAGCTTCCTACTGATGGAACGCCCGTCTGAAAGTCTCTTCGGGTTGGCTAATTTAGCGGCTGGATGGATCACCTACCGAATTTCGACAAACCGCTGGATATGAAATATCTTCTCTTTTTCACCATGCTTCTGACGGCCCAGTGGGCCTGCGCCCAACATGATCATCACGGTCACAAGCACGACGCCAATCACCATATGAATCAGCGACCCTTTGAGGAGCTGGTCGCTCATTTTGAGGATCCCGCTCGTGACGAATGGCAAAAACCGGAGGCTGTCCTGGCTGTGCTGGGAGATCTCCAGGACAAAACAGTCATGGACATCGGCAGTGGGACCGGGTATTTTTCCTTTCGCATGGCCCGGGCCGGTGCCAGGGTCATTTGCGCAGATGTAGACGAGCGTTTCCTGGATTACATTGCCCAAAAAGTCGATCAAACGGAGCAATGGGCTGGGTCCCGGATCGAGACCAGGAAAGTACCCTTTGACTCACCTGCTCTGGCAGCACATGAAGTCGACATCGTCCTGATCGTGGATACCTATCATCATATCGAAGATCGCATTTCCTATTTCAAATCGGTACGCCAGGGTTTAAAGCCCGGAGGCAAGCTGGTGGTGATCGATTTTTTCAAGGAGGAGGCCCCGGTGGGCCCCCCGGTCAAAATGAAAATGTCCGAAGAACAGGTGGCCTCTGAATTACACAAAGCCGGATTCCAGAGTATCGATATTGATGTGGAGACTTTGCCGTATCAGTATATCATTACGGTCTGGTAATCCCGGGAATTCCAGATTCGTGCCGAGTCTGAATCGTTATTGAGTTATTGGGTTATTGAGTTATTTCGAAAAATGGAATTCGGTGTTCGGTAATGGGTAATGGGTAATGGGTAAAAAAATTACTCAAAGACTAGAGAAAACAAGAATACATCATTTTATTCTCCCACCATTAGCAAGCCCTAAAGTGGCGAATTCGCTTCGATCCATTTACCCGTTGTGGAATTGGGTATTCAGTAAAAACCATTATCTAAAATACCTGGGTAATCAGGAACCTGCCCCGAGTTCTCGGGGGAGCAAACACAGGAACCAGGAATATGAAATCCGACGGTTGGCGGAGTGTCAGGAATTTATCATTTGATCCGAATCCCCAGGAATTCTTCAGACCGTCCCTGGGTTTTATCCAGATAGAAATACAGGGTATCATTGAGGAGATGGACAGTCAGGGCTTCGTAGCCTTTTGATCCCACATCTGAAGAATCGACCTCCTCGAAAAAATCTCCCTGCTCATTGGGCTGATAAAAGAAAAAGTCGGTTCGAAAGCCATCTCCGGCCCGGGCGACCTCATAGGTCTTGGTGGTTGTCGAATAACTCCCGATGGTGGTGCCTGGAAGGAAATCGACCTTTTGCGATAAACCGCTGTAGAACCCACATTCCGGACAGTCGTCATTCTTGGTACACGACAAGACAAACAGGAGGAGGAGCAGACCCAGGATGCGGAAGTTCATGACGTGTACTATTTAGGTATCAATATTACGGAGAAGTGTGGAGAAATCAGGGATGTGGGATGAGGGATGATCCATTCCAAATGGATATCCATGTTTATCCCCCTGACGAAAGGCGAACAGCGAATCACTCTTGATATCCCACATCTCCGGGATTGATCCATCATCACCAGGGAATCACTGTCTTGTCTCGCCAGAATTTGCCGGTCGGGATGTCCGGTTCCAACGCAAGCCAGACCGCTGTCTCCGCACCTTTTTCTACCGGGCGATCCGCTCCCGGTCCACCCATATCCGTACGTACCCATCCGGGACACATGGCGTGGACACCGACATGTGCAGGTGCATCACCCGCCAGGAGCATGGTCCATCCATTCAGGCTCCATTTGGAAAGCCGGTATGCCGCATAATTGCCCCGTGGCTGATCGGCCAGGCTGCCCATCCCGCTGGAAATATTGATGATACTGGCTGCCTTGCTTCTGACCAGTAAGGGCCAGAGGGCCCTGGTGATCTGGATGGTGCCAAACAGGTTGGTATTCATGACGCTGTTCAGCTGGTCCAGGTCAAAGTCAGTGGCGGACATGTTCCCGATGATCCCGGCATTATTGACCAGGACATCCAGATGATCAAAACGCTTTTCGACCAGCGTGGCCAATAAGGCACACTGATCCAGTTTCCGAATATCCCCCACCAGGGGGATCACCCCCATCCCAAGCTCGTCAGCTGTTTTTTTGATGGCTACCGGATCCCGGCCAACTGCAATTACCTGGAGGCCCCTTTCTGCCAGTTGCCGAACGATCTCCCTGCCGATACCCCGGTTGGCTCCGGTGACTAAGGCTACTTTCTCTCCCATCCTTAAATATACCACCTTGTGACCAGCTGACAAATTTGCCGCTTCAGCCCACGTTTGCCCCCCGAAAAACGTTTTTTTGCGGTACAAACCTCTTACCGCATGTTAAGACCCCTACTACTGGTCCTCTGCCTGGGCTTTCTCCATTTGTCCCCGGCACAGGAATCCCGGACCTATACCATCTCCGGCACGCTGGAAGATGCCGACTCCAGGGAGATGCTTCTCGGCGCCACAGTGTTTGACCAGAACAGCGGCACCGGAACCGTGTCCAATACCTATGGCTTTTTCAGCCTGACGATCCCTGCTGGCACATCTGAACTGGTCTTTTCCTACATCGGATATACACCGGTGACCCTGTCCATCGACCTGCAGAAAGACACGACCATGGTGATCCGGCTCCGGGCGGGCACCCAGCTGGAAGCGGTAGAGGTCAAGGCTGATCGACTGGAGAAAAATGTCCAACGCAGTCAGATGAGCACCGTAGATGTGCCGGTCGAATTCATCAAGAAGGTGCCCGCTCTCCTGGGAGAGGTCGACGTGCTCAAGGTCATTCAATTGCTTCCCGGGGTGCAGTCCGGCGGGGAGGGGCAAAGCGGCTTCTATGTACGTGGCGGGGGACCGGATCAAAACCTCATCCTGCTGGACGGGGTGCCCGTCTATAATGCCAGTCACCTCTTCGGATTTTTCTCGGTCTTCAACGCCGAGGCGGTCAAGGATGTCACCCTGATCAAGGGTGGATTCCCGGCCCGATATGGGGGTCGGCTTTCCTCCGTCCTGGACATTACCCTGAAGGAGGGCAACATGCAGGAATTCCACTCGGCTCTTTCACTGGGTTTGATCGCCTCCAGTGCCATGGTCGAAGGGCCCATTATCAAGGACAAGGTGTCGTTCATCCTCACGGGACGACGCACCTATATCGATCTGTTGATCCGCCCCTTTCTATCTGCAGAGGATGGGACAAGTGGCTATTATTTTCATGACATCAACGGGAAGATCAACTGGCGGATCAGCGACCGAGACCGGGTCTACCTGTCCATGTATACCGGCCGGGATAAATTCTATTACCGATATGAGGAGAAGAACTACCAACCGAAATATGAGGAGGAAGCTTCCTTCGGGTGGGGAAACCTGACCACGGCCTTGCGCTGGAATCATGTGTGGACCAAGAATCTGTTCAGCAACACCACCCTGACTCTGTCGGATTATGCCTTTGACACGGACAATCAGTACAAGGAAACTTCCGGGTCCACATTGGTCTCCGAACAAAAGCTGGCCTATACATCCGGTATTCGCGACTGGGCCGGGCGAATCGATTTCGATTATTTGCCGGTGCCCAAACACTATATCCGATTCGGGGCAGGAGCGATTGCCCATACCTTTGACCCTGGCGTCTTTGACCTGCTGAATTTCAGTGACGGTGACCGGATCAGCACACAGATCGGCCAGCCTAAGATCACCGCTGCCGAGTGGTTTGCTTATGGTGAAGATGATGCCGAGCTACTCCCGGCCCTGAAGGTCAATTATGGCCTCCATCTGAGTGGCTTCCAGGTCGAGGACAAACATTATATCAGTCTTCAGCCCCGGATCTCTGCCCGCTATCTCTTGCGTGATGACCTCTCTGTCAAAGCATCCTTTAGTACGATGCGGCAATACATCAATCTGTTGTCCAATGAGAGCATCGGGCTTCCTACGGATCTCTGGCTGCCGGCGACCGACCGGGTCAAGCCCCAGGATGCCTGGCAGGTTGCCGTGGGTGCTGCCTATGACTGGAAAGAATATGAACTGAGTGTCGAAGGCTATTACAAGGATATGGACAACCTCCTGTCCTATACAGAAGGATCCAGCTTCTTTTCGTTTACCAACTGGCAGAACAGGGTCACCCAGGGATCCGGTGACAGTTATGGTGGCGAAGTGTTTCTCCAGAAAAAAAGAGGGACCTGGACCGGTTGGATCGGATATACGTTATCCAGAAGTAACCGGCAATTTGATGAACTCAATTTTGGCCGGAAGTTTCCGTATAAATATGACCGGAGGCATGATTTCGAAATCGTTGTCAATTATAAAAAAAGTGACAAATTCGATATCGGTCTAACCTGGGTATTTGGCACCGGAAATGCGATATCGCTTGCCGCAGAATCCTATTATTACGCCCCTCCGGGATCCAACCCCAATTCGTTCTACCGCTATTATATCGAGCATTTTGAAGATCGAAACAACTTCCGGATGCCCTCCTATCACCGCGGAGATATCGGCTTCAACTTTCACCGGATCCGACCGCATTATCAGCGGACGATATCCTTCGGTGCATATAATGTCTACAATCGAAAAAATCCCTTCTTTGTCTTTACGGAGGAAACCAACAATCAGGTCCAGTTGAAACAAGCCAGCCTGTTTCCCATCATTCCGTTTATCTCCTACAATATCAAATTCTGACCCATGTTACGCACGATATCTCTCCTCCTGTTTTCAGCATTGATCTTCTCGGGCTGTGAAGATGCATTTACCACTGTGATCGATGCCGATCCACCACCCTTTACCCGAAAAATGGTGGTCCACAGTTACTGCGAAGACACCCCGGACACTCCGCAGAAACTCTATCTAGAAACCAACCGGAATATTTTTGATGCACAAGATCAGAGTCTGCCGATCACGGATGCCACGATCGAGATCCTGGAAGATGGTCTGGTTGTGGGGCAATTTGTGCATGGTATCTCTCCTGCTCAAAATGAGTATGTCACCTCCCAGGATAACCTGTTCTCAAAAGTGGGTGCAGAGTACATGATCCGCTTACGTGCGCCGGGTATACCAGATGCAGAATCACGCCAGTTCCTCCCGGCTCCAGTCCAGATAGCAGACGCCTTGTATGTAGAAGATCTTGCCGTTGATGAAGATGGCGATCGGGTCAATGGGTTCAAGGTGACATTTTCAGACTTGCCTGAAGAGGGGAATTATTTCCTGTTGGAATGTTATGACCTGTCCATCCCGGATTATCGCCTTCCGCTGGAGAGCACCGACCCGTATGTCCGAGCCTTGGGAGATGGGTTTATATTGATTTCGGATGCCGGGAATAATGGTTTTGATCAGGCATTCGAAATGTACGCCTATCAGGCCAATGCCTCAGGCGATTATGAATTTATCCTTTATCATATCTCCAGGGATCTCTATCAATACCTGTTGAGCATTGACAAGCATATTAACAATGACATCGACTTTTTCAGCGAACCGAGCTTTGTCAGTAGCAATATCGAAAACGGCCTGGGTATTTTTTCGCTGTCGAGCAAGACCCGGAAAGAGGTGCGGAAGTGAGGATTGAGTTGAGGAGTTGAGGAGAAAAATAATTTATCCAGGGTAAATCGTGATTATTGAACTTTGTTTTCACCTTGGGCCTTTTACCCTTTACCTATTACCCATTACCTTTTACCTTTTACCTCATTATTCAATTGCTGAATGAATGACCGCTAACTCTTTTTTCCAATAAAGCGGATCACCTGACCAAGGCCAGAATGATAGGTGCCTTCCTGCAGCATCACCTCTTTTTCTTCCAGGACAGAAAATTCTATTCCGGGAAATTCAGTTGGTATCTGGTCCAGTGCATAAAGTAGTGCCGAATCTTTGGGTCCACCGGAGCCATGCTCCTGCTGGTAGTGCAGCTGACCGATGCTGAAACATTCAAAGATGACATAGCCACCCGGTTTTAACCACTTGATCCAATTTGGAAACAACTGTCGCCGGAGGGCTTCAGGGAAATGAGAGAAGATCAACGCTATGGCATCCAGGGATGATGCCGGATAATGGACCTCTCCTGCATCGGCAACCTGATAGTTGATCTGCACACCATTTTTCCGGGCCAATTGTTCGGCTTTTCGTTTGCCTTCCTCACTGTAATCAAATGCTTCGACCTCCCATCCACATTGGGCCGCATAAACGGCATTGCGCCCTTCCCCTTCGGCCGGAAACAGGATCTTCCCGGGTGGAAGTCCACCCAGACATTCTCTGAGCCATTCATTGGGTGATTCACCGTAAACGTATTCTTCCTGACTGTATCGATCGTTCCAGAAGGATTGCATGGAGGTGAGGAGTTAAGGAGTTAGGAGGTTATGAGGTTATGAGGTTATGAGGTTATGAGGAAATAGTGGTACTGGATGAACTGGTCGTTAGAATTCAAGGCCGTTTTCATATTAGGCCCAATACCTTTTGCCCATTACCTTTTACCACCCTTCATCCTATGTCCCGGGAAAACGGGATTTCAATTCCTTTTTCAAGGCTGCGGCCTCGTCCCGGTATTGGGCAGCGGACATGAAGTCATATTCCTTGGCGGCGGCTTTCATCCGGTCTTCCGTTTCCTTGATCATTTTTTCGATCTGGTCCCGGGTGGCATGCTGGACGATAGGATCGGCGGCCACGCTGGGCGCTTCCGGCTCCAGGTAGGCGTTGTGTTTCTTGCCCCGAATATCCAGGATAGACTTTTGGGCCAGGATCTCCTCCTTGGTTCGCAAAATGGTCTGGGGTGTAATGCCGTGTTCTTCGTTGTAGGCCATCTGGATGGTCCGGCGGCGGTTGGTTTCACCAATGGTTTTTTCCATGGATTCAGTCATTTTATCAGCATAAAAAATGACCAGTCCATTGGCATTTCGGGCGGCCCTTCCGGCTGTCTGGGTCAGGGAGCGATCATTCCTGAGGAAGCCTTCCTTATCCGCATCCAGGATCGCCACCAGGCTCACTTCGGGCAGGTCGAGGCCTTCCCTCAGCAGGTTCACCCCGATCAGTACGTCAAAATCTCCGATACGCAGATCACGAAGGATCTCCACCCGTTCCATGGTATCCACCTCGGAGTGGATATACCGGCACCGGATATCCAGTTTGAGCATATAGGCACTCAATTCCTCCGCCATGCGTTTGGTCAGGGTGGTTACCAGGGTGCGTTCATTCCTGGCAGTTCGCTGGTTGATCTCATCCAGGAGATCATCGATCTGATTGAAACTCGGACGCACCTCGATGGGCGGATCCAGCAATCCGGTAGGACGGATCAGCTGCTCGACGATGACGCCACCGGTGGCCTCCAGTTCATAATCGCCGGGAGTGGCACTGACGTACACGACCTGATTGACGATCCCTTCAAATTCTTCGAAGCTGAGGGGCCGGTTGTCCAGTGCCGAGGCCAGGCGAAAACCATAGTTGACCAGGTTGATCTTGCGGGCCCGGTCCCCGCCCCACATACCCCGTACCTGGGGCACTGTCACATGGCTCTCATCGATGATCATCAGATAATCCTCCGGGAAATAATCGAGCAGGCAGAAGGGACGCGTGCCCGGCTCACGGCCATCAAAAAACCGGCTGTAGTTTTCCACGCCGCTGCAATACCCGAGCTCCCGCATCATTTCCAGATCGAAGCTCACCCGCTCCTTGATCCGGCGCGCTTCCAGAAGGCGACCTTCCTTCAGGAAATACTTCTCCTGGGCATGCAGTTCGTCTTCGATATCCCGAATGATGGAGTGGATCCGTTGCTTGGGGGCCACGTACAGGTTGGCCGGAAAGATGGCCGCATGTTCGATGGCCTCGATCTTCTTACCGGATTCGATCTCCAGAGTCTCAATGGATTCGATCTCGTCGCCAAAGAAGGTGATCCGATATCCATAATCCACATAGGGGAGATTGATGTCCACCGTATCCCCTTTGACCCGGAAGGTTCCCCGTTCGAGCGTGGTTTCCGTCCGGCTGTACAAGGCCTCGACCAGACTGTAGAGGAAGGCATTGCGGCTGACCACCATCCCCTTGTACAGGCGGATGATCCCCGCCTTGTAGTCCTCTGGATTCCCCATACCATAGATGCAGGAAACGGAAGCGACGATGATCACATCACGCCGGCCGGACAACAGGGAGGAGGTGGCGCGCAATCGAAGTTTGTCGACCTCTGAATTGATGGACAGGTCCTTTTCGATAAAGGTGTCCGATACGGACATATAGGCCTCGGGCTGGTAATAATCGTAGTAGGAGACGAAATATTCCACAGCATTATCCGGAAAGAATTCCCGGAACTCGCCGTACAGTTGAGCGGTCAGGGTCTTGTTGTGGGTGAGGACCAGGGTGGGCTTGTTCAGCTGGGCGATCACATTGGCGACCGTGAAGGTCTTCCCGGATCCGGTCACCCCGAGCAGAACCTGCCCGGGTTCGCCGGCGTTGACGCCATCCACCAGTTGCTGAATGGCCTGCGGTTGATCACCGGTCGGAGAAAAGCGGGATTCTAATTTGAAGGACATGAGGTAAAGATAAGGCGCATTGGTGCTAGAAACGTGTCCAAACGATGAACGTTCATCCGGTTCCATATGTTTGCTCCCCATGATCCTTCATCACAAGATCCAGGGCCACGGCGATCCGTTGGTCATCCTGCACGGCCTGTTTGGCACGTCGGACAACTGGGCGACTCTGGCCCGGCGCTGGGCCGATCATTTCACCGTTGTCACTGTAGACCTGCGGAATCACGGGCGGTCCTTCCATGCCGATGAGATGAACTATCCGGTGATGGTCGAGGATGTGGTCCGGCTGATGGAGCAGGAGTGGATCCACAAGGCCCATATCCTGGGCCATTCCATGGGCGGCAAGGTGGCCATGCATCTCGCCCATGCTCACCCCGACCTGGTCGATCAGTTGCTCGTGGCAGACATCGGCACCAAAGACTATCCGGGTGGCCATGAAACCATCCTGGATACCTTGAATGCCCTGCCTCTTGATCAGCTGGACAGTCGAACGGATGCTGAAGCGTTTCTGCGGCGCAATATCCATCAGGACAGCGTAGTGCAATTCCTGCTCAAGAACCTGGCCCGCGACGGGCAGAATGGATTTCGCTGGAAGATCAATCTGCCCGTGATCACCGCCCACTATGATCAGATCGTGGCAGGTGTTCATCCCGGGCATCCCTATGATGCGCCGGCGACCTTCCTGCGCGGTGGTCGATCAGACTATATCCTGGATGAGGACTGGCCGAACATCCAGGAAGGATTTCCGCAAGCTCAACTGATAACCTTTCCTGATGCCGGGCACTGGCTGCATTCCGAGCAGCCTGAAGATTTCTACCGTGCCGTCATCCAGGTATTATCCGGATCCGACGGAAGCCGTTATTCATAGGCAAAAAAGGAACGGGCCAGACGAATGGCCTGTTCTCTCCGCTCCGGTGTAAAGACGATCACCCCCAGATAATTATTTGCCGATTGGGTGTCCATCAATGCGATGACAAAGGCAAGGGCACCATCCTTTCTCCCCTCCACATAATAGCCATAGAGGTCATTCAATTCAAGATCATCGGCATCGGTCAGGTCATCGTACTCCATTTCAGTGGCCATGGCAATAACCGCATCTGCCAGATCGGCTTCAGTGATGGTTTGATCATGAATGGGCAGGATGGTCAGGTAGAGATCCTCACTTTCAGCAGAAAAGGTATCCCCGTCATTTTCTGTGATGGCCATTCCCCGTGGCAGGGTAAATCCCAAACCATAATCATCCCAGATCATGTCAACCTGGGCAGAGAGTCCGAATGAACAGCAAAGAAAGAACAGGGTTTGCAAGAGCCTTTTCATGGTGACTGGTTTTATCCAATAAAGATCTGCAACTGAATGGATTGTTGCATCGGTAGCACCACTATTTATTTTTCAGGACCATCGCCTGGTGGGGGATGCCGTCTTCCAGATATTCCTCACCGGTAGGGACAAATCCGAGCGAGGTGTAGAATCTGTCGAGATAACATTGTGCACTGATCTTGATCGGAACTCCCGGCCATCGGGTTTGGATCCAGGCGATGGATTCTTCCATGATCCGCCTTCCGGCCCCGGTCTTGCGTTGATCCAATCGGCTGATCACCCGGCCAATGGCCACATACCCCGCATAGCCTACACCCTCCGGCAGCACCCGGCAATACGCAATCATGCGGTCCTGCTCATCCGTCAGCCAGAGATGCCAGCTGGCCTTGTCCTTCTCGCCATCTGCATCCAGGTAAGGACAGTCCTGCTCCACCACAAAGACCTCCTGCCGAAATTGCAGGATCTCGTACAACTCATCCCGGGTGAGGTCTCTGTATTGCTTGATCATTGGAAGGTTGGGGAGGTTATGAGGTTATGAGGTTGGAGGAATGAGAAAACACCATTTCCGCTTTCCGACTTCCGACTTCCGACTTCCGCTTTCCGACTTCCACCTTCCGACTTCCGACTTCCGACTTCCGCTTTCCGCTTTCCATCAAAAGCGCTGCATATAGGTATTATAGACTGTGGCAACAACGACTTGTCCGACAGCTTTGAGGCTGCGCTGGTCGATGATCTCCAGGCCATCACTGTGGGTATGCCAATGCGGACCAAATCCGGTTTCAGATGCCAGCGGTTGATTGATGATATTCACAGAGGGGATCCGGAGCAATTCATTGATGAATTTATGGTCGTCCGTCACGGGGTTGGTCAGGTCATTGACAAAGAACATCCCATAGCCCATTCCCTGAGCCATCTTCCAGATTTTTTCCTGGATCTGCGGGGCGTAGGATCGGGAAAAACCCTCCTTTCCAAAACGGGGATTCTTGGCGCCCACCATATCCAGGTGGATGCCAAATTGGGCCTTGTAGTTATCCGTATGCGGTTTTCTACCCCAATACTGTGCCCCCTGACACCAGGAGAGTGGATCCACACCATTGTTCTTGCCCTGGTCCTCGGCATCAAACAGAACGATATCCACGCCGAGTTTGATGGGGGTGGCCTGCAGGAGACGTGCCACCTCCAGTAAGACGGCAACGCCACTGCCCCCATCATCCGCACCGGGAATGGGAGAGCTGTGCCGACTCGGATCAGGGTCATAGTCTCCATGGGCCCGGGTGTCCCAGTGCGCACTCAGCAGCACTCGTCGTGAAGCTTCCGGGTGAAAGCTGGCAATGATATTGGTCGCCTCATATTTCTGATCCTGCAGATCGCGGGCCGTAAAATCCTGAGCGGTGACCTGGGCTCCAAAGGAGGAGAAGGTTTCGATCAACCAGTCGCGGCAGGCCTGATGACCGTCGGAACCCGGATGTCGCGGACCGAAGGCCACTTGCTGTTCAATATAGCCAAAAGCGGAAGCCGCATCAAAAGAGGGGATATTCACCCTGGCCGGAGGCGGAGCAGGTGTGGTGGTCTCATTTTTAGGGGTATCCTGCTTACAGCCGGCGACAAGAAGGAGCAGGGCAATACCCAGACTGATAGAACGCATGCGATATACTTTACCGCAAAAGAACGAGAAAAGAGGGAGAAATGATCTGTTTACAGATGTTAAGCTGTCGCTTTTACCAATCGGGGCTGCTTGGTCTTGGGGGCAGCGTCATTGGTAAAGGTTCCGGATTCGCCCAGTTGCTCCTGGCAGAAGGTATAGGCTTTTCGGATCTCCTTCTTTACATCTGCGAGCAGCTTGGGTCGGGAGTCCATCCGGGTCAACAGGGCTTTCAGCTCTTTGGCCGCCAGGGTATACTCTTCATTGGCCTGATAGATCACCGCCTTGAGATGGCGGGCACGCCAGTGGATGTCCTCCAAAGGCATACTGTTTTTCATGGTCCTGGCAAGGAAGGTCAGGGCCTCCTTGGTTTCACCCAGGCGATATTTACATCGCGCATAGGCCAACAGCGCACCACTGTGTTCTGCATCGCGCTCCAGGGCCCGATCCAGGTCTACCAGGGCTTCAGACAGTTGATCGGTGTCCATTTCTATCTGGGCACGTGCCACCAGTGCATCACAATGCGCCGGATACTTTTCGATCGCCTGATTGAGCAGGTCCCGCCGATTTTCCATGTCATCGGTTTCCATGGCATGGATATACAGGATCACGGCCGCTTTTTCACTGACAGGGCGTACGACGACGCCCGGCTTTTTGGTGGCTCCCAACTGGAAGGCCATCACTTCACCACAGAGGGCAAACTGGGCCATGAATTCCAATCCGTCAATGGCATGCTTCCAGGTCCGATCGGTCAGGTGCATACTCTCCGGACGGATGATAACCTGCTCAGCCCCTTCCGGGAACAGGTCTTCCAGTTTCCAGGGAAAGTCACTCTTGTACAGATTGAGAATCCGGGGCTCCAGCAACCGCATGATACGGCTGACCGTTTCCGGAGAACCGAAGTCGAATTTACCTTTGAAGATGACTCTAGTAGCCTGCATAGATCGAGCGGGTTTTGGGATTCGGGACTGTCAGTTCGGGGAACGGCCTATAAAGGTATGAAAACGAATTGGTTGTACGTAAAATTTTACCAGAAGTTTTCTCTACAGGTCATAAAATCAAGGGGATATGAACTGCATTTTTGCGCAATCCGCGACAAATGGTGAAGAACCTTATTACATTTCACCTTTATCCTCTGTATCTTAGACAGTTCTCATTCCTCGTCTGAGGATACCTGAAGCAGAGCCCTGAATTTTGACGTACAGAACGATCGAATGAGTGCCTCTGACCTTCCAGAAAGGATTTGATCGAATTCCTGGAAGACGGAGTTTTCATTGTACCCCGTAATCGTTCTTCCTATGAAACAGCTGCCCATCCTGATCTGCATTCTGTTCTGGCTATCCGGATCCCTGATCGGCCAGCCCTGCAATGAGCCCCCAGCTGCCGATAACTGTGAATCTGCCCCGCTCATTTGCGACCTCGATGTGCTGAATGGTTATTGCACTTCCATGGAGGACAATCAGACAGGAAATGGACCAACACCCTTTTGTGAGAATGTCGGAGTCCCGAATAACCCTATCTGGGTCGCTTTTTATGCAGGCTGCCCGACATTAACCATGACCATAAGTGTATCGAATTGTGTCGGCTTGGGGGGCAGCTTCGGCATTCAGGCTGGTATTTTCGGGTATGATCATCTCGATGGATGTACGAACTCATATGACATTCCTGATGAATACATCGATTGTGCAGGAACGTGTCCAATGGTTAACGACGATCTACTTCTGCATGCAGATGGACTTCAGGTAGGTAAAGTCTATTATTTAGTTATTGATGGCTGTGCTGGATCCTACTGCGATATCTCCATTTCTGTGGCTGAATCCTGTGATCCACCCCATATCGAAGATTGGGAACTGGAACCCTTGACCGGTCCAACCACAGCCTGCACCGGATCCACAACTACTTATAGTGTCCAATCACCTGTCGGAGCCATCCTCTACCATTGGTCCGTAGATAGCCTGGAACTTCCAAATCAGAGCGGTGACACCCTGGATATCCAATGGGCCATGGCCGGGACATTCGAATTATGTGTAGATGTGTCCAACCCATGTGTACCGGCGAGTGAAAATCCTATTCCACAATGCATGACCGTCACTGTTACAGATGTCGTTGGTGACGATCCAGTACCTGTAGTGATTTGTAGTGATGATACTTACTCATATGGCGGTTCACAATATCCCCCAGGTGTGCATGATGTTGTTTTGATCACACCTGAAGGTTGCGATTCTCTAGTGACCTTGATCGTAAATAGCACACCGGATCAACAAACCGATCTGGGGTACTTTTACCTTTGTGATGGTGACATATTAAATATTGGGAACACTTCTCTTTCATGCAATAATGAAGGGCCCCAGGAGGTCGTTCTCTCCCAATCTACGTACCCCTTCTGTGACAGCATTTTATCCTTCAACATCCTTTGTCTTTCACCAGATGCCTATGTCTTTGATCCCCCCATCCTGGCAGAAGGGGTGGATACTGTGGAACTGGATGGCGGTAACTCATTGGCTGACCCACCATTTTTTCCAACCTATTTCGATTGGTACATGGTGGATACCACCAGTTGGCAATGGGTGGGTGACAGCAGCATCTATCTGGCCACTGAACTCGGAATGTATTGCCTGGTCTTCACCATCATTTCACCGGACTCGATAGCGATCTGCTCCGATACCGCTTGCGTAGTTGTGGATAGTATCAAATCTGCCATTCAACCGGTAACCAATATCGGTCAATGGCAGATCTCTCCCGTTCCCGCCAGGGAAATTCTGACCGTCCAATGTCAGGGCGCGCATTGTCCATCAGAGGGTATATTAGAATGCTGGGATGTCCACGGAAGAAAAGTGAAGGAGATACGGGTCGAACACTCAGCTACACTGTGGGAATTCTCAGTTGCCAACTGGCCAACCGGCCCCTATTGGATCACCTGGCGGAAGGATGGGCTATCACCTGTGTCTATTGGTGTTGGTCTCATTCAACGTTAAGCCTCTTTACCCAACCAGGTCAGGGCACTCTTGCCGAGCAACCAGGCCTTGGTTTCCTGGTCGTACTCGTCCATGGAATGGATGAGTTGGCCCGGTTCCAGTTCGCCAAGGGGGAAGGGATAATCGGTGCCGAGTGCCACCTTGTCCCGACCCACCAGATCGACGATATACCGGAGCATGGCCGGATCATGGACCAGGGAGTCCAGCCAGAACTTTCCCAGATACTCCCGGGGATTTACCTTGTTGTCTACCGCCACCAGATCGGGACGCACATTGAAGCCGTGTTCGATCCGGCCGATGGTCGCCGGAAAGGACCCACCCCCATGCGCGAAGGCCACGCGCAATTTTGGAAACCGATCAAAGATGCCCCCGAAGATCATGGAGCAGATGGCCAGACTGGTCTCAGCCGGCATGCCGACCAGCCAGGGAAGCCAGTATTTACCCATTTTATCCTTGCCCATCATATCCCAGGGATGGACAAAAAGGGCAGCACCCATTCGTTCACAGGTCTCATAAAAGGGATATAATGCCGGATCATTCAGGTTCCAGTCGTTGATATGTGAACCGATCTCGATCCCGGCCAGTCCCAGTTCTCCCATGCAGCGCTCCACCTCCCGGCAGGCCAGGTCCGGATCCTGCATGGGTACTGTACCCAGCCCGATGAACCGGTCGGGATAGCGTTGCACAATCCCGGAAATATGATCATTCAGAAACCGGGACACCTCCAGGGCGTCCTTCGGCTTGGCCCAATAACTGAACAACACCGGAATGGTGGACAGCACCTGCATATCCACATGATGGTGGCCGCAGTCCCGGAGGCGGGCGTCGGCATCCCAGCAATTGTCCTCCACTTCCCGAAAGAACTTGTCGTCCTGCATCATCCGTGCACAACACGGCTTGTGATGATCCAGATGAATAAATCCGCCGTAGCCGAATTTGTCGGCCCAGCGGGGCATTTCGCCGGGCATGATGTGGGTGTGGATGTCGATGGTTTGCAATGGAGGTTATGAGTTTGGAGGTTATGAGGTTATGAGGTTATGAGGTTATGAGGAATTTAGTTATTCAAGCTTTTTTGCAGTCCATATATCATGGCTGTTATTTCCTGGATTTTCTGTCGGGCTTCAGATTCTTGAGAGGCTGAAATAAACTGAAGACGCAGAGCAATGATCATTTGGTTCAACAATTCAATTGCACTGGAATATGAAATATTTAGAAAATGGCTCTTGTCTTTTGCAGTTCTGCGACCACTCCCCTCAGCAATATTCGAAGAAATAGAGATCGCTGACCTTCTTATCTGTGAGGTTAGAATAAACTTTTCTTCACTCGGAAAATTGGAGGTCACTTCGTAAATCCACTCCACCAAATCAATAGATTTTTTCCACACCAACAATTTCTCAAAACTATATACATGATTCCCATAAACCGGAGAAGGTTCATTTAATTGATCCTCCCAGAACTGGTCACCCAGATCGTTCATCCATTGTTCAACTTGAAAATCAAACTCCATTCAAGTAGGTATTAGAATTTCACATTTTTTTGACCTAATTGCCAAACTTTCAATCCACATCCCCTCATAACCTCCTTCACTCATAACCTCTTCGACTCCTCCCCTGAAACCTCCTTCACTCAAAACCTCCTCGACTCCTACACTTTAATACAAACATTCTTCGGTTCCGTAAAAAAGCGCATCGCTTCCCAGCCGCCTTCCCGGCCGACTCCGCTGTCTTTCATGCCGCCAAACGGGGTACGCAGGTCGCGGAGCAGCCAGCAGTTGACCCAGACGATCCCGGATTCAAGGGCATGTGCCACCCGGTGCGCACGTTTGAGGTCGCTGGTCCAAACCGTGGTGGCCAGGCCATAGCGCACGCCGTTGGCCATGTTCAAGGCTTCCTCCTCGGTGGAGAATGGTTGAATGGTCACCACCGGACCGAAGATCTCCTCCTGGTTGGTGCGGCATCCTTGATCCAGACCCTCGATCACCGTGGGTTGAATGAACCAGCCATTGGCACATCGGCCCTCCAGTTTTACGGCCTTTCCGCCGCACAGGATCCTGCCTCCTTCTTCTTGTGCCAGGGCGATATAGGAGAGGATCTTGTCCTTGTGGGCTTCGGAGACAATGGCCCCAACCCGGGTTTCAGGATCATTCGGATCGCCGACTTTGAGGCGGCTGATCTTCTCGACATAGGCATCCCGGAACTTTTCATAGATGGGCTCTTCGATCAGGATCCGGGATCCACACAGGCAGATCTCCCCCTGATTGGCAAAGCCGGATTGAACAGTCGTCCTCAGCACATCATCAAAGTCCGCATCGGCAAAGATGAGAGTGGGATTCTTACCCCCCAATTCCAGGGAGAGCTTCTTGAACATCGGGGCTGCGGTGGCGGCGATCCGTGCTCCGGTAGCCGTGCCGCCTGTAAAGCTGATGGCCTTGATGCCGGGATGGGTGACGATGGCTTCACCGACCCGGGGGCCGGTTCCGTGGACAATATTCAGGACACCCGGAGGTAAACCCGCTTCCATGCAGATCTCCCCCAGTCGCCAGGCGGTATAAGGGGTGATCTCCGAGGGCTTGGCGACGACCGTATTGCCTGCTGCCAGGGCCGGTGCGATCTTCCAGCTGAACAGGTAGAGGGGCAGATTCCAGGGAGAGATACAACCCACCACGCCGATAGGTTGGCGCAAGGTGTAATTGATGGCCTCCCCCGGCATTTCATGGGATTCGGACGAGAAGTGCATCAACCCGGTCGCATAGAACCGGAAGTTGGAGGACGCCCGGGGGATGTCCACCTTGCGGGCCAGCCAGACCGGTTTGCCGTTATCCCTACTTTCAGTCTGAGCCAGTTCGTCCAGATGGTGTTCGATCAGTTCGCTGATTCGGATGAGGATGCGGTATCGCTCTTCCAGGGGCGTTTTCGACCAGGCAGGAAAGGCTGCTTTGGCCGCCTCATAAGCCATGGCCACATCTTCCTGATCCGAATCCGGAATACGACTGTAGACCTGGCCTGTTGCCGGTTCAACATTATCCAGATAGGCATTGCACTTGGGCGGCACCTGCCGGCCATTGATGTAATTGTTCAGTTGGATCATCAGGACTGGACGGAATAGTGAAAGTTGAGATTATCCCGGACGGTTTGCGGCAGCACCGGCAATTCCGATCGGGGGATCAACAGGGTGGAGATATTGTGAAAATCTGAAAAAATGCTGTGCTTGGCTGCCGTTGCCGCCAGATAGTCATGTCCACTGGAGCCTCCTGTTCCCATCTTGCGTCCGAGCATGCGCAATACCATCTGGGCGTGACGAGTCCGCCAGGCGGTCAGTCCCTCATCGATCTCCGACAGTTTTTGCAGCAGGATGAAGGGCTGATGAAGGATGGGTTCGTCTCGATACAGATTGATGAGCAGTGCAGCGATGGTCGCCTGATAGGACAGGCGCAACTTGCCCTCTTCCCGCATGGCCTGATGCTGATCGGGATCGAGTACAGCCATGATATAATCCTCGTTGTTCTGAAGGATCTCCAGGCGCATGGCTTTGGATTCCTCACTGAGCAGGGGCGCCTCTTTGATCGCACTCCGCTCGCTTGCCATCATGCGCATGACCGCATCCTTATAGCTGGACAGGAAGTTGAAGTCGCCAAAATCCAGGAAGGGCGTCCGTTCCAGCCATTTTTCGATAGCCGAGAAGATGGTGCCATGCTCTTCCAGGTTGTCGAGCACTTTTTTCTGGTCTTCCTCGAAGACAATATGGTAGGGCTTCTGGTTGTAGGTCAGTCGCTGTTTGCTCTGCAAACCCAGCATGGCTTCCACCTGCCGAAACTGGTAGCTCTGGAATCCGGAGGCGGGGAACAGGTGGTGTCTGAAATCCAGGAAATCCAGGGGAGTCATGGTTTCCATGACCAGGATCTGCTGCACCAGCAGCTTCTGGATCTCGATCACCCGGTTCAGCCGGGAGATGGCCAGGCCGAGATTGCGCTCATCGATCGCACCTTTGGCAAAAAGGTCGCGGACGGAACCCATGTCATGGATGATCTCCTTGAACCAGAGCTCATAGACCTGGTGGACAATGATGAAGAGCATTTCATCATGGGCCGGCTGCCCCGCTTTTTCACTCATCAGATCCTGTGCATCCAGGAGTTTGTCGAGTTGGAGGTATTGATGATAGTGGATGGAGGTATAAGACTTGGGGTCACTCATGAAGTTCAGATTTGATCGAGGGGGAAGATAGCAAGTATCCCCTTGCTGCCCCAACCATCATGACCTGAATCACCCCGAAATCCGGAATCTCTATTTAGGCTTGTAGGCCACCGCCTTGATCTCGATCAGGAGATGAGGATGAGGGAGCTGGTGGACGGCCACGGTGGTTCGGGTCGGTCCCGAGAAGTCAAAATACTGTCCATAGACCTCGTTGTATCCACCGAAGTCATTCATATTGACCAGGAAGGTGCTAATCTCGACGACATCCTCCAAGCCGGCTCCTTCCGTACCCAGGATGTCCCGGATATTTTCCAGAACGGCTTTGGTTTGTACCCGAATGTCCAGGTTGGTGGTACCCATTTCATCCACTTCTACACCGTCAAAGGAATTGTCTGGTCGACGGCTGGACGTACCTGAAATGAATAGAAAATCTCCAGCGCGTTTGATGTGGGGAAATTTCCCTCTGGGAGTGGCTTTGCCGGAAACAACGGTGGAACGGGTGGTCATACACGATGATTTGCACACAAGGTACGGCAACGAAAGGATGGTTGAGGAATGAGGAATGATGGCGTTATTGGGTTATTGGACTATTTCGACAATCAAATTGTCCATTTCAAATAAGAGGAGTTGAAATCGAGATTGATTTGGCAATGACCTATCACCCCCTTCACGTTACCTCAATATTTGGAACCGTCTGCCCTGTGGCTCAAGCCATTGATGCAATTTGGCGAACGACGAAGAGCCTATTCTCAGGGATGAGGAATGAGGAATGGAGACGTTATTTCCTTATTGGGTTATTTCGAAAATTGAACGTTTCCATTTGATGAGAGCGTTCGGGATTTAGCGATCGGGATTTGGCCTTGACCTTTTACCTTTTACCCCTACATTAGGAGCCCAATAGAACCAAAATCAGATCTTGGCTCCAGCCACTGGCATCCATTGCAAAGGGGGAATAGCGCAGTGGAGTTGAGGAGGCGAGAAGTTGAGGAGAAAAAAACAAAGAGATTCTCAGTACCGGAGAGCCCTCTTTCATTGACCTTTTACCCACCTATCAGGACCGGATAGTCCAGGTGGCACGGTCCATTGTAATCCTTTGACGATGGGTCAGGCGGCCTCGGAGATCTGACATTAAACGATCTGCGTGAGCAACGTGATCTGTCAGGCTCGTTTCAATGCATCTGAATCAGATTGATCTTATTGCTCGCCTGCAACCGGAGGATCAGCTGTCCCTTTCCTTTTCATCAATACACCACCCCCCAAATACGACTGTACCCTTTCAAACTGCGGATTCATAACGTCCTGATCCGAGTCAAAAACATAATAGTAATCGACATCCGCCATCGGCTGGAGATCCTTGTCATAGTCCGACAATAAGACGTGATCCGCCTTTCCCGTTTCACAATAAAAATAAAAAGAGGGGTGAAACTCCCATCGGGTTTTCAGCTTCACCGTATCCTCTCCGGAATTTTCCTTCAAATATTGGAGGACATCCAGGGTATTGGCATCAAACCACCACTCACGGAAGTTTTCCATTTGTGTCCGTGATTGAACATGGTAGATCGAACCAGCCAGGAAACTGCACGCCAACAGGATGTGCCATACCTTGGAGATTCGAATTGCCGGAAGCTGCCCCATCAGTCCGGCAACCACCGCCGCAAACATCGGATACAGAAAGAGGGCCGTTCTGCCAGTTAGATTGGGGGTCGCTAAAAAGGTAATTTGATACACATTTACCTGTACGGTCAGGAAGAAATAGAGGGCGGTTATGACCAACGGGTTGCTGAAAGCTTTTTTACCTGCCATCCTAAACTGGTGGATACTCCAAACCACTGAACTAAACAAAAGCACCCCTCCACCCAGAGCGAACCAATGGGAAGAGGGTTTGGAGTAAAGTGGCCATTTATATCGCCAATGATCGATCAGGGACAGAAACGTATCCTTGTAGATCCCCTGGGATGTCCAGAACTGGAATTGATCGGTACTGTTCATTTTATAGATCGGAACAGCGATCAAAGCCAGAAATCCAAGGATAGCCAATCCAATGAAAACCAGGAATTTTCGTCGAATATTTTGATCAACGGACCAGGTGAAAGGAACCACCAACAGAATCAATACCAGGGCTGCCCAGGCGATAATCGCCGTCATGTTCGCATAGGTTGCCAGCATGGAAAAAAACAGGGCCCACCACAAGTATTTTTGTCGATTCAGTCTCATTCCGTCTATCAAGAAACTGAGTGACAACAACACCATCGTACTGGATAATGCATACCCCCTGCCAAGTGAAAAAAAGTCGTTTAAATAGGGATTTGTAAAAAACAATGCTGCTCCTGCCAGAAAATAGAGGGACTGTTCACCAATCAACTGCTTACAGATCCGAAACACAGCCCATCCAAAGACCAGAAAGGAAAGCAAACTGGACAGGCGTACCGCCCATTGTTCCAGCCCGAAGGCCCCGGTAAAAAACTTGATGAACAAGGTGTTCAAGATGTGATTGTTCGGAACCGCGTCGGGGAGCATCATGATCTCCCACCCTGAAAACTGGGCATAGCGGAGGGCTGTTGCCGTCTCATCATGAGTGATGGGCAAGTTGATCGCTTTTATGAGGATCACCCCAAAACAGATCAACAGCAAGATCCAAAAGAGGACCTTGTTCAATAAAATCACTCTGGAATCTTCGTTCATAATCGAGTGAATCAATGAGCCTGACAAATTCGCTAATTCTGTTCAGCATTCCCCAATCGGGCCGCCTTGTCCAGATATACCTGCCCTTTTTCCGGTTGCCCACTGTCCCGATAGGAAGACCCCAGCATCGTGAGCAAGCGTACATTATCCGGATCGTATTTCAGGGCTTCTTCAAAATGTCGGATGGCTGTAGGGAAATCGCCCATTTGGGCCGCAATGGCGCCCAGGTTCATCCACCCGTCGGAAAAACGTGGATCAGCGGCCACCGCCTTTTCATACACCTCCCGCGCTTTTTCCGGTTGACCCCGCTCTGCATAGATGATCCCCATATTGCTCCAGGCAATGGATGCCTTGGGATTCAAGGTGGTGGCACGGGTATAATACTCCAGGGCCTTGTCGCGATTTCCTCTCCGAAATTCATACAACCCGGCGGTCCCGAAAGCCTCCCAGTAGTTGGGATGGGCTTTCATGACCATCTCCAGGTCTTTCAATGACTCATCCAGCATCCGTTTGCGTTCCGGTCCGTCTGCGATCAGGGCAGCGGCCTTCCCTGTTTCGAGGGCATGATGGTAGCGCAACTTTACACTTCCGGGAGAGGCCTCGATGTCGGTGGCATACAGAGTGGCACTGTCATACCAGGCCGGATTGCGCAGGATGGTCAGGATGGCAAAGATGCCGATGATGCCGAGAAAGCCATAGCCCAGGGGCGAACGCAGCCATCCCGGCCAGGGTGGATTGGAGCCCGCATCCTTCCACCGGAAAAGGGCCGCTACCGCGATGGCAAATCCGGCACTGGGAAGGAAGAGCAGTCGCTCGCCGTAAGAGGTGCCGATCAGGAACAATAGATTGGAGGCCAGTGCAAAGGTAAAGACAAACCAGAGCAGGCCGAAAACAAGTCGTTTCCGGGAATTCCAATACCGGACCATCACCAGGATCCCGCCTCCAATCGCCAGGACACTCAGCCAGACCCCCGGGCTGCTGAAGTCCACCAAGGGAATCTGGTTCCAACCCTTATCGGAAACCAGGGGCCAGGGGGCCACCAGCATGCGCAGGTATTCGCCGATAAACCGGATCGCGGAGGCCAGTGCTTCGGGCGCACTTTGTGCCCCGGCCAGGATATTATCCAGAAAGGACACCTTTTCCACACCGCGTACCGAACCTAAAACCGCCTGCCGGGCAAAGAGGAAAAGTCCGGTCGGGATCAACAGGATCAGGGTCATCCAGTAATCGGCCTTCAATGGTTTTTTTCGAAAGACATATACGCTCAACGGCAACAGGGGCAAAAAAGTGACTGCGTTCTCCTTGGATAAAAGGGCCAGAGAAAACGCCACCACTGATACCGCCAGATAGATGATTTTCGGTCGGTGATGCTGCATCCGCTGCCAGGCCCACCAGGTCAGGACCAGAAACAGCATGGCCAGGATCTCATCCCGGCTCTTGATATTGGCGACCACCTCCGTATGCACCGGATGAACAGCAAAAAGAAGGGAAGCGATCATAGAAAATGACCCGCTGCGACTCCAGCGATACAGGGCCAGACCAAACAGGCCGCACAGCAAACCGTAGAGCAACACATTGATCAGGTGGCCGGCAAACGGATCATCCCCGAAGAGAGCCCATTCCACCGAAAACATGATCAGCGAAAGGGGTCGATAGAGATCCCCCTGACTGTTCCAGTAACCATATCGGTAATCGTGGGTCAGATGATCGGAAATGCCATCCATCCCCTTTTGGGTCACCCAGTTGTCCACAATGACGGAATAGTCATCCAGGCACCACTGATGGCCCAGGGTATTCGCGTAGATCAGCGCGCCGAGCAGGCCGGGCAGGACCAGCCACCAGGTCGAAAAAGCGGGACGTTTCTGTTTTGTTTTTTTTGGACGAGTGCTCATACCATTCGCTCAAGATCCCATTGTTGGTTGACGCCCCGGATCAGTTTCCAATGGGAGAGGTCTCCCCGGTTGTCTCGCAGGGTCACCACCGGCAACCCGTCCTTTCCCCAACGGACACTGACCAGGGATTGCTCGGGAAAATCCTGGTGGAATACTTCCCTGAGCAGCCGTGGCTCCGCAGAGACTATGGACAGGGCGTAATCCCCCGGGTTATTGGTTTTGGGTCCGAGACAGAACAGACTGCGACTCAGGGGAATGGGCTGAGCAATACCCGGTACCTCCAGTTGCTCGCCGGTCACCTGGTGCACCAGCAGAAAGGAAGAACCGTCACGGGCATTCTTTTTCACCACATATACCGGGTCGATCTCGCCCAGATACTGATAGGACTTATAGGCCTTGCCGGGTTGCAGGTTGTTGAGCAGTTGGACTGTGTTGCCGTCCTGGAGTCGAAGCCGTAGTCCGGACTGACTGGCTTGCACACTCTCCGGTCCGCTCAGGGTCTGGCTGATGCCATCCAGACAGGGGTAAAACCGGGAGAAGTCACCCTCATTAAATGCAGTGGCACAATCCGGATACGGAAGTCCGTCGCCATAGGTCCAGGGGGTCAACGCCCCGGCAAAGGTCCATCCGGTCATGCCGGCGAAGGTCTCCACTTCATACCAGGGGGCGATGACCTGCTTTCCACGCAGCATCACCGTATCCTGCAGTTCACTGACCTGGCCGGTCCAGAGGACTGCCTCCCCTTCCCGCAGCGAGCTGACCACTTCAGCATCACGAACAGACTCCCGGCGTACACGCAGGTAGTCGACCATACTGGTCATCATCACCACATCCTGTTTCTGAGAACCAGTAGCATGACTCTCCGACTCCACCTCGGGATTCGTATTTTTGCATGCTGCCAAAAGGAACAAGACGGTAAAAATCCGCCAAATGGACATAAGGAAATTGGACTTTGTTCGTTCGGGTAAAGGTAGTTGATTCTAATGAACATGATGCTAACAGCACTGATCCGGATCGCATTGAGCGCCCTTCTCTTGATTCCCTTTTCCATGACGGATGGAGAGGTGCATGAAGATTATATTCGGACCTATCGGGAGATCGCGGTCAAGGAAATGGAGCGAACCGGTATTCCCGCCTCTATCAAACTGGCCCAGGCCATCCTCGAATCCAACGGTGGTCGCAGTGAACTGGCCCGAAAGGCACACAACCATTTTGGGATCAAATGCGGGAATGACTGGCAAGGAGAGACCTATCATCTGGAAGATGACGACTACGACTCTGGCGGTAACAAGGTCAAGTCCTGCTTTCGGGTCTACCGGCGGGATGAAGCCTCCTTTATTGCCCATTCCGAATTTCTGCGCGATCCAAAAAAAGCCGCTCGTTACGGGTTCCTCTTCCGCATTCCACCCACCGATTACCGACGCTGGGCTCACGGGTTGAAGAAAGCCGGTTATGCCAGCAATCCCCGGTATCCCCAGCTGCTGATCGACCTGATCGAGCGATACAAGCTGGATCAATACGACCTGGTCAGCCCGGATGCCCTGGACAAACTGGCCGGCATCAGTCGGATCAATGATATCCGACTCACCTTCGCCCGGGAGGGTGAATCCCTCGGATCCATCGCCAACCGCACGGAGTCGTCTGTCAACAAGCTGATCAAGTACAATGACTACCTGTATACAGCCGACGGGCCTCTCCCGGAGGAAGCCCTGGTCTACCTCCAGCCCAAGCGCAACTATTTCAGGGGGAAGCAGCAGTGGCACAAGGTTCAGGCAGGAGAAACCCTGATGTCGATCAGTCAGCTGTATGGCATCAAGGTGGCCAAGCTTCGCAAGAAAAACCGCATTCCATACGGCTTTGAGCCGGCTGTGGGTGAACGCATCCGCCTGCGCTGGAAGATCTCGAAAAAGGATATTCCCCGAACTGTTCGACCGGGACCGCTACCGGAAAAAGGCCAACCCATCCCTACACAAGAACCCACACCACCAGAACCTTCCACACGACCTGATCCACAGGTGATCGATGACAGTGATCTGCCCCTGGCAACACCTTCACCCCCGCAGGGAACGCCCACGCTTCCCGGGATAGAAGACGAACCCGGCCCCGCAACTTCGCCCATATTGCATACTGTTGCCCCCGGTGATACCTTGTGGCAGATTTCCCGGAAATACAAGATCAGTGTGGCCCAGATCAAAATTCTAAACCAGCTGGATACCGATGCGATTCAGGTCGGCCAGAAATTGCGCTTGAAATAACTGCGATGAAAACAACCCTGACAACTCTACTCTTCCTGATCCTGACCCTGCTCTCCGGACCTCTCGAAGCCCAATCCTATGCCTTTGGCCTGAAAGGTGGTCCCGCCATCGGCTTTCAGCGTTGGGGTGAGGGCCAGCGAGATCCGCTGTGGGCCTACCATGTGGCCGGATTTATTGAATCAGCTCCACCGCTGGACGACGGGGTGATCTATGCCCAGGCCGGCTATCATGTCCGGGGCAGTGCCATTCGATTTCCGGCAACAACTACTGCCCAGGGAATAAAACTAAAACAGAGAACTGAGGAATTTAGGTACAACAATTTATCTGTGGCCGTCGGCTTTAAAAAGCGATATGCGATTGGTGTGGGCGTGGCCTACTACCTTTTTGGATTGCGGGGTGACTATACCCTCGGGACCAATCTCAAGGACTATGAAGAGCTTTATCCAAATAATGCATATTATCCAACAGAGGGATCTGTCCGGAAATTCAATTACGGCCTGTCTCTGGGTGGCGGCTGGGAGATCCCGATGGGGGACTACGTGTCCGGCGTCATCGAATTGAGTTTTCACCCTGACTTCAGCCGACAATATGATCAGCCTAGTATCCCAAACATTTTTGACCCTTTTACAGGGACATACAGAGACATTCCTGAACGCCGGATCGTCAACTATACGGGGGAGATCTCTTTCGGATTGCGGTTTCTGCGGGAAATTGAATATTACGATTGATCCAACGACCGGCCTGGTATTTCGACAGGCAAGTAACCTCCTGTTCCTGGTATCACACATACCAATGCATAACCGGTCGACGTTCATTTCGATAACCAACACCCATCCATTATGATCACGCGCTCCCTGCTATTGCTGGCCCTCACACTTCTGTTCGCCTGCCAATCCGATCGCACGGTGGAACAGGACCTGTCCGGAGACTGGAATGTCCGCGTCTCCCTTTCTGAAAAAACGAAAGAAAAGGTCGACCGCGATCTGACCAAGTCAGAGGTTGATGTTCAGGAAGCAAAAAAAGAAATCCGCACCGAGTTTGACGCAGCAAAGGACGAGATACGCAAAGCCCTGGATGAAAATGGCATCCGGATCACCACTGATGAAGGAAAAGATGTCACTTCCACAGATCTGGCAGAAGGGTTGGAAAAAATGGTTGAAGGCCTCGGGCAGATGGTCGAAGGAATTGCCGGAATGGGAATCGGATTGGGCACCGCCATCACCAGGGCGATCACAGAACATCTGGAACTGGCTGTTACACTGCAACCGGATGGCAGCATCCAGGCATCCAGCCGGAATGGCGATATCGACATCGATATCAACGACAGCGACAATCGCTGGAAAATTGAGAATGGAAAATTCATTCTCTATGGCGATGGCTCACCGGAAATTTTTGATATTCAGACGATGGACAGCGGATATGACCTCAAAGGAGAAGAGGTGATCCTGCATCTTCGCCGTCCTGAATAGTCACCGTTGGGGGTTAGCAGTTGATCACAAACACCCCGTCCGTCCCCCATCGACCGGTAGATTGATCCCGGTGATATAGGCAGCTGCGGGCGAGGCCAGGAAAGCGACTGCCGCTCCGAACTCCTCCGGCCTGGCAAACCGCCCCATGGGGATCTCCGCTTCCATAGCGGATATCGTATCCTCTTCACTCAGCCCGGACTTCCCGGATTTATTGCGAATGATATCTGCCAGGCGTTCCGTCCGGGTTGCTCCAGGCAACACATTGTTGACCGTGATCCCGAATGGTGCCACTTCGGTCGCCAGGGTTTTTGCCCAGTTGGCCACGGCAGCACGAACGGTATTGGAGACGCCAAGACCATTCAAGGGCTGTTTGACAGAGGTGGAGATCACATTGATGATACGGCCGTATCCGTCGGCACGCATGCCCGGCATGAGCAACTGGCTCAGGATCTGATTGACCAGGAGGTGACGGCGAAAGGCCACCTCGAACTCTTCCACTTTAGCCAGACGTATAGGTCCGCCAGGAGGTCCACCGGTATTGTTTACCAGAATATGGTAAGCCTGGGTTTCCAGTTTTTTACGGACAGCCTGCCGAACCTCCTCCGGTTGATCATAATCCAGGGCCATGACATCATGCTGCTGACCCTGTGGTGTAGGTAATGTCTTGACCGCCTTCATCAGGTCAGATTCCGTTCGTGAGACCAGGGTGACTGTCGCACCCATGCCGGCCAACTCTGTAGCACTGGCCAGTCCCAACCCTTTGCTTCCTCCCCCTACCAGGGCATATTTTCCCGTCAGATCCAGATTCATTCGATATTGTTTTTTCTATCTTACCGGTAAATATCGTTAAACCTGACTGGCTTATGGCAATTCGCAGACCATTCAACCTGCAAGCCTGGATCGATGAACATCGACATGAACTGAAACCTCCCGTAGGCAACCGGAACCTGTATCACGATGCCGGAGACTATATCGTCATGATCGTCGCCGGACCCAACGCCCGGAAGGACTATCATTACAACGAGACAGAAGAGCTCTTTTATCAGCTCGAAGGAGATATCAACGTGCGCATCCAGGAGGATGGAAAAGCCGTTGACATCCCGATCCGGGAAGGAGAAATGTTTTTGCTCCCGGCGCGGATTCCCCATTCACCGATGCGATCTGAAGGTAGCATCGGACTGGTGATCGAGTGCAAGCGCCAGAAGGAGGACATCGATGGATTGCTCTGGTTTTGTGATGCCTGCAACCATAAACTTCATGAGTCCTATTTCCATCTCGACAATATTGAAAAAGATTTTCTACCCCGTTTCCGGGAATATTACGGCGATGATAAAATGCGGACCTGTTCCAATTGCGGAGAGGTCATGGCTGCAGATCCACGCTTTGTGGGCTAAAACGGATCGGATATTGGATCCACGGTATAGTTGACGGAACGGCAGGTATGAAGAAGATCTATTTTGCGTCCGACTTTCATCTGGGTGTTCCCGGAGCAACCAGCAGTGCGGAGCGTGAACGACAGATCGTCCGCTGGCTGGATCAGATCGCGGCCGATGCAGAGGCCATCTACATTGTCGGAGACCTCTTCGACTACTGGTTCGAATACCGGGCCGTCGTTCCGAAAGGATATTTGCGTTTGTTGGGAAAACTGGCAGAGCTGCGTGACCGCGGCTTGCCAGTTACCTTTTTTACTGGCAACCACGATATGTGGATGTTCTCCTATTTCCAGGAGGAATTGGGCATCCCGGTGTTGCGTGAACCCGTCACCCGCGAGTATGGAGGCAAGCGTTTTCTGATCGGACACGGTGATGGCCTGGGGCCGGGCGATCACGGCTACAAATTCATTAAAAAGGTTTTTGCCCACCCCGTTTGTCAATGGCTGTTCGCTCGCCTGCATCCCAATCTTGGAATCGGCTTAATGCGCTATTTCTCCGGACAAAGCCGGGAGGTCACCCGGGGTGATGAGCTCTACCTGGGGGCAGATCGGGAATGGCTGGTCCAGTACTGTGAGGAACACCTCCGCCAGGAGGAGATCGACTACTTCATCTTCGGTCATCGGCATTTACCGTTGGACATCCTGTTGTCCAATGGTACATCCCGTTATCTCAATCTGGGAGATTGGTTGCATTATCGATCCTATGCCGTCTTTGATGGCACAGAACTGGAGTTGAAATTTTTTGAAAATCCGGACGGCAAAGCTGCCAATCTGAAGGAGCAATAATCTTTTCCTGTTAGACAGTCATGATATCTGCGTCCTTCACTTCGACGGCATGATCCACCTTGGCTGAATAGTCGTTGACCATTTCCTGCACCTGGGCCTCCCGGCGTTTGGCATTATCCTCCGGATAGTGGTCCTTCACCGCTTTTTTGATGGTTTCCATCATCTTGTGGCGAGTCGACCGGATACTGATCTTGGCTTCTTCACCCAGATGCTTGGCCTGCTTGACCAGGTCCTTTCGTCGTTCTTCGGTCAGGGGTGGAATAGCCAGGATGATCTGCTCCCCGTTGTTCATGGGCGTGATCCCCAGATTGGCTTCAAAAATGGCCTTTTCAATGGCGCCGATCAAGGTCTTTTCCCATGGCTGGATGGCGATGGTCCGGGCATCGGTCGTATTGACGTTGGCCACCTGGTTCAGTGGTGTTGGAGATCCATAGTAAGGCACCAGGATTTCGTTCACCATGGAGGTGGACGCTTTTCCCGTCCGAATCTTGCCTAGTTCATGGATCAGGTGTTCAATGGCATGAGACATTTCCTCGTGAGCTTCCTTGAAATGCTGATCCATTTCCTCTTGTGTCATGGTGCTGTTTTTATTCAGGTAAAGATAGACGACTGGCCGGATTTTGAAAACCAATTCAACTATTCATGGGGTTCAACAACAGGGTTAAACCAGGAGTTCCACCTCGCTGACACGTCGTTTGAGCAGGGTCCGGAAATAAAAGCCGGCCAGGAAGCCAAATCCGAAGCCGCCGATATGTGCCCACCAGGCCACTCCCCCGGTATCCAGGTCCACGGTGCTGATCGCCCCTACGCCGGAGATGGTCTGCTGCAGGATCCAGATGCCCAGAAAGAGAAAGGCAGGAATGGATGCGGAGGTAAAAAAGATCAGGATCAGTACCTTGATCCGGGATGCGGGGAACATCACCAGATAGGCGCCCAATACCGCTGAGATAGCTCCACTGGCACCCACAGCCGGCACAATACTCTCCGGATTGAAGAGGGTATGCGCGACCCCGGCAATGATCCCACCCAGGAGGTAGAACAGGAGGAAACGCCAGGGACCAATGGTCGCTTCTATATTATCGGCAAAGACCCACAGAAACAGCATATTGCCGATCAGGTGCATCAATCCTCCATGCAGGAACATGCTGGATCCCAGGGTCCACCAGTCCTGGCCATGGTTGATCTCCCGGGGAATGGAGCCATAGGTCGTGTAGAAGGAATTGATCCCTTCCGGTGGGATCATCATGAACATAGCCGCAAAGACGACGATATTGGCGGCAATGAGAGAGTAGCTGAATACGGGGCGATCGCCCCCGACGACCTGGTCATCACCTATAGGAAAGATCATTCAAACGGTTTTTCGATCAATGGAAATGGAACACCCAACATAAGAAAAGTGTTCCTGATTGCCAGTGGTAGGCTGGATTCCTGCCTGCCAGCCGGAGGCTGGATTCCTGCGTTTGCTCCCCCGAGAACTCGGGGCTGGTTCCTGGTTCCTCGGTCCTCGGTCCTCAGTCCTCGGCCCTGATTCTGCTTTTGAACTAACCTTAGTTAACAAAATAATTTTGGTGTTGGTGCCGGTGTCTCACCGGCAGCGCAAGATGTGCCGCTCCTTACATCTCTTCCTTGGAGTAATATATTCCCTTTTGTCACCCCCTCTCCTTCCTCGGGAAGGAGAGGGGGCCGGGGCCTAGACGATGGCCCCGACCACTCAGGGCCATGTCTGGATCCGGATATCCCGCTGAAGCGGGATCGTCCGGAGGTGAGGTTAAACCATGAACCACCAAGTAATCAGATCGCCACTGCGATCGGGACGGCGGCTAAAGCGCGCCGATACGAATAGCTGTATCTCGGGACCTTAAACTTTTTGACGCCGGTGCCGGTGTCTCACCGGCAGCGCAAGATGTGCCGCTCCTTACATCTCTTCCTTGGAGTAATATATTCCCTTTTGTCACCCCCTCTCCTTCCTCGGGAAGGAGAGGGGGCCGGGGGGTGAGGTTAAACCATGAACCACCAAGTAATCAGATCGTCGCTGCGATCGGGACGGCGGCTAAAGCGCGCCGATACGAATAGCTGTATCTCGGGACCTTAAACTTTTTGACGCTGGTGCCGGTGTCTCACCGGCAGCGCAAGACGTGCCGCTTCAATCTTCACTTTTCATGGAAGATCATCTGGGGCGGTGTCTCACCGCCTGGCAGTCTTTCTGTATGATTCTGGGCGCACTGAAGGCGTGATTGCGTTATTGCGAAGTAGGGGATTGAAGTTCCTCGGCCCTGGGCCCTGATTCTGCTTTTGAACCAACCTTGGTTAACATAAAAGTTATTGGTGTTAGTGCAGGTGTCTCACCGCCTGGGCCTTTCTTCAGGTCGTAAGTCAATTGGAACGCAGTTCGTTTCCAGGGTGTCCACCCCCGTCTTTTATCCTGACCTCCGGCCAGGATAAAATCCACCCCCGCCAGCGGGGGACAAGAACCATCCCCATAATGATAAGGGGTACAGGAACCCGGAACACCCTCCATTTTAGTCTACCCACGACAATTGCACAGAATTACATTGCCCCTTCAATGCATTTCAGCGAATATCGAAGAAAAATGGAGATATGAAAGCGATATGGATCGTTGTGACGGCCATCCTTTGTGTGTCTTTTCCACACAGGAGTCATGCTCAATTGAAGTTGGGAATGGACAGCCTGTTCAATTTGGTTGATGATGGCGATTTCAGCGAACCGTGCCTGAGAGAGGAAGTCTACATGCCGTACAACTTCGAGAGTGAAGGGCACAACAATTCACCGGACATGGTGGTCTTCCGGGAGGATTCTACGGGAGGGCAATTGTATTGGGATGAGTTTGGCTGTCTAAAGGATCGATACTTTCTCCCTTACCTTCCCCTACATTATGCCTGTTGCCGAACCAGGCAGGAACCACCCATTCCACCCGCCTATTCCGGTCATAACTATGCCTGCCTGATCCGGGAACCTATGGTGAATGAAGCCCTTGTCTACAAACTCAAAGCTCCTATTCATCCCGGCCAGCCCTACCGGGTCACTTTTGCTGCCCGGGCCATGAGCCCTTTCTGCCCGCGTCCTTCCATTCGGGTGTCCGTCAGTTCCACTGAGCCCTGCCGGCAAAAGGTGAATAGCCTGAACGACCAAGAGACAACCCAATGCTGGAGGGGACTCACATTTACCCCAACGACTATTTTCCAATCGGATACAATCGGATTGTCCTGGACGCCCTTTGAACAGATCCAGATCGCTTCGGATACCCTGAAATGGATCATCTTCAGTCCGGGACCAGTGGATACGACTGACGGACTGCCCTATCTGGGCATTGATGATATTCAGGTAAATCTCCTCCCCATACCCACAGTGGTGTCCACCCCCGTTCATCAGCATCTACTCGGTGAAGAACAAGAGTGGACGATCACCTTTCGAAACCCCTATCCACTGGCCATCAGCCAATATCCCATCATCCTCTATCCCGATGACAAACTGGCACTGCTACACTGTGCCGGTATGGACACGATGTTTTCGGATGGCGGCATTCGGGTATTGGTGGATATCCCGGAGGGAACGGCAGCACATCCGGCCGAAGTCCACACCACATTCACCTGGCGCTGCCTGTCCGAATGTCCTCTGCGCAGCCAGCTGGTCCTCGGTCAGATCGCAGGTGATTTGTGGCCTTACCGTCTGGAGATCAGACAACCGGATCCGTCGCCGATCATCTACATTCCCGATTCGACCCTGTCACTGTTGGCTGCCATTCAAAAAGGGCTGCTCCCAGCAGATTCGATCCAGGGACAGGAGATCTTTCTGAATGGAGATTTTATCCTGAATGCCCCGACATATCGGTTTGTCGATTGCCTGATCCGGGTCAGGTGGGGTTCACAATTGATCGTACCGCCCGATCGATCGGTCTCCCTGATCCGTACCGAGTTTCGTGGCTGTGGTCAACCCTGGGAAACCATCCGGATCATGAAAGATGGCAAGATCTATCTCGAGGACTCTTTGATCCGGGAGGCGAAAAGCGCCCTGCTCTGCCGGCCAGGATCCTTTATCCGCATGCGCGGTTCTGATCTGCGTGGTACAGAAATGGATGTGGAAATGGAAAAAGACGATCCCTTTTCGGAAATTGAAAAAACAACCAAACGGAATAAGAACCAGCGTGAAAAATGAGTCGTGATTGCGTTATTTCGAAGGAAGGGGATCGAATTTCCTGGTTCCTGCCAGCCGTAGGCTGGGTTCCTGATTCCTGCGTTCCTGATTCCTGTGTTTGCTCCCCCGAGAACTCGGGGCTGGTTCCTCGGTCTTCGGTCTTCGGTCTTCGGTCCTCGGCCCTGATTCTGCTTTTGAACTAACCTTAGTTAACATAAAAGTTATTGACGCTGGTGCCGGTGTCTCACCGGCAGCGCAAGACGTGCCGTTCCTTACATCTCTTCCTTGGAGTAATATATTCCCTTTTGTCACCCCCTCTCCTTCCTCGGGAAGGAGAGGGGGCCGGGGCCCAGACGATGGCCCCGACCACTCAGGGCCATGTCTGGATCCGGATATCCCGCTGAAGCGGGATCGTCCGGAGGTGAGGTTAAACCTTGAACCACCAAATAATCAGATCGTCGCCGCGATCGGGACGGCGGCTAAAGCGCGCCGATACGAAAAGCTGTATCTCAAGACCTTAAACTTTTTGACGCCGGTGCCGGTGTCTCACCGGCAGCGCAAGACGTGCCGTTTCAATCTTCACTTTTCATGGAAGATCATCTGGGGCGGTGTCTCACCGCCTAAACAGTCCTTCATCATGATTTTGGGGCGCACTGAAGGCGTGATTGCGTTATTGCGAAGGAGGGGATTGAAATTCCAGGTTCCTGCCAGCCGTAGTCTGGGTTCCTGATTCCTGCGTTTGCTCCCCCGAGAACTCGGGGCTGGTTCCTGGTTCATCAGTCCTCGGTCCTCGGTCCTCAGTCATCGTCCTTGATTCTGCTTTTGAACTAACTTTAATTCACACTAAAAAAATGGTTTTGGTGCAGGTGTCTCACCGCCTGGTCAGTCTTTCTAAATAAAATCAGTGCGAGCTGAAGGCGTGATTGCGTTATTTCGATATTGCGTGATTTCGAAGGAGGGGGAATGAAGTTCCAAGTCAGAGCAGGCGCTCTGACGTTCAAGGTTTAACGTGACCATATATCTTCCAGTTTGGACACTGATCAGGCGTTATTCAACAAGCTTTAAAACGTGGGATGTCCCCCTCCCAGAATACGTCCAAAACCGGAGACAAAGACTTTCATGAGGGGGTGGTTTGGCGACGGAATGATGTCATGGAGGATCACCTCAAGCGCGCCAAACCGGGGGAGGCAGAGTATTATTGGCTCCTCCATTCCTGATTCCTGGTCAAACTTCGGGTTGAGCATTAACCTAAATCTTCTGGCTCCTTGAATATTGGCTGAGCCGTTCAACATGTCAGGAAGGAATCGCCGCAGCTTCTGTTCAAAGTTCAACACGAGGTACACTAAGTGTTGAATGGCCAAAACCAAACCAGCTAAATAACCATTGACAATCTGGAATCAGGAACAATCCCGCATACGTGCGGGATGCAGGAATAAGGAACAGTCCAAAAGCCCACTAATGCGCATCGTTTCAACCTGGAATCCAGACGACGTATAAACAACTAGATGATCCCCTCTCGAATGAGGTCGTGCAGATGGATCATGCCCACGTACTCGGTGCCCTTGCAGACCGGTATCTGGGTAATATTGTGCGACCGCATCACCTCCAGGGCGTGGACCGCCAGGTCGTCGGCCTGGACGGTTTTGGGGAGGGGGGTCATGATCTGTTCAGCGCAAAGATGTTTGGTGTTGTGTTCCTTTTCCAGCATCCGGCGCAAGTCTCCATCGGTAATGATGCCGATCGGAATACCCTCCTCCAGGACGACGGTAGCCCCCAGTCGCTTGGAGGTCATTTCCAGGATGGTTTCGCGAACCGTACTTTCTTTCTGGACAGCCGGACATTCATTGAGGGGATACAGGTCCCGTACCCGCAGGTAGAGTTGTTTGCCCAATGACCCTCCGGGATGGAAACGGGCAAAATCCTGGGGGGAAAACCCCCGCTGGTCCAGCAGCGCCGTCGCCAGGGCATCACCCAGGGCCATCTGAGCAGTCGTACTGGTGGTCGGGGCCAGATTGTTGGGGTCCGCTTCCTGGCTGACCGGGGTGAGCAGGACCAGATCGGCCTGTCGGGCGAGATAGCTGTCCGGCTGTCCCACCATACCGATCAGGGCCTTCACCCGATTCTTCAGGAGGGGCAGTAATACTTTGATCTCTGGTGTCTCGCCACTTTTGGACAGGCAGAGTACGGCATCATCCGAACGGATCATCCCCAGATCGCCGTGGATGGCATCCGCAGCATGCATAAACAGCGCCGGCGTACCGGTGGAATTGAGGGTAGCTACGATCTTCTGACAGACAATGGCACTCTTGCCGATACCGGTCACCACCAGCCGTCCGGGCAGACCCAGGATCAAGGTGACCGCCTGCACAAAATCATCATTCAAACTGGCCTTCAGATCGATCAGGGCACGCGCTTCGATGTCCAGCGTTTTTTGTGCAATTTCCAGAATCCGACCTTTCATTTCTTCCTTCATTCCCCTAATTTTGATGCCCCGTTTGAAAAGGGGTAGAAATCTGCTTTTTTTTCCGTCTTGTGCATAACTAATTCCCTAGAAATACTGTTAGAATAAGGCCTTTCCCTTATATTGGAGTAATAGACAGCCCCCTTGCGGAGCAGACCTAAAAATACTGTTTAATTCGTTGGAATGCCCACCTTAACCACTCAGGATACTTTAATCGATTCCCTACAGCATCATTTCGGTTTTGATCAGTTCAAAGGTGACCAGGATGCGATCATCCGCAACCTGCTGGATGGCAATGATACATTTGTCATTATGCCAACCGGCGGTGGAAAGTCTCTTTGCTATCAGCTACCGGCTCTCATTCTGGAAGGAACAGCCATTATCATCAGTCCGCTGATCGCCCTGATGAAAAACCAGGTGGATGCCATTCGCGGATACAGCCAGGAAAATGCAGTCGCCCACTTCCTCAACTCTTCCCTCACCAAGATCCAGATGCGGGAAGTGAAGGCCGATATCATGGCGGGGAAGACCAAGATGCTCTACGTCGCACCCGAGACCCTGACCAAGGAGGAGAATATCGAATTTCTCAAACAGGTCCAGATCTCCTTTGTAGCGGTTGATGAAGCGCACTGTATTTCGGAATGGGGGCATGACTTCCGCCCGGAATATCGTCGCATTCGCCATATGATCGAAGAGATCGACAACAAGATCCCCATCATTGCCCTGACCGCGACCGCCACACCCAAGGTTCGTTCTGATATTATCAAGAACCTGGACATGGATGATCAGCATACCTATATCTCCTCGTTCAACCGGCACAATCTCTATTATGAGATCCGGCCGAAACTGAAAAAGGAGCAAACCCTCCGGCAGATCATCGAGATCATCAGTGGTATTCGCAACCAGTCGGGTATCATTTATGTCCAAAGCCGGAAAGCGGCCGAAGAGATCGCCCAGTTCCTCGTGGTCAACAGCATCAAAGCGGCACCCTATCACGCCGGCCTCGATGCCAAGGTGCGCAGCAAAACCCAGGATGAATTCCTCATGGAGGATATCGATGTGATCGTAGCCACCATCGCTTTCGGGATGGGTATTGACAAACCGGATGTCCGGTTTGTCATCCACTACGACATTCCCAAAAGCATCGAAAACTATTACCAGGAAACCGGTCGTGCCGGCCGGGATGGCCTGGGGGGTAAATGTGTGGCCTTCTTTGCTCCGAAGGACATGCTTCGCCTGGAAAAGTTCCTGCGCGACAAGCCCGTTGCCGAACGCGAACTGGGCGCACAACTGATGCAGGAAATGGTCGGCTATGTCGAGACCAGCTCCTGTCGCCGACAATTTCTCCTCCATTATTTTGGCGAACACTTCGACGCCGAGAATTGTGAGAAAATGTGCGACAATTGCAAGCATCCCAAGGAGCAGATCGAAGCAGGTGAGGATTTACAGATCGCCCTGAAGAGTATCCAGGAGACCAAGGAGAATTATCGCATCAAAACCATGATCGATTTCATCATCGGCAACCCTACCAAGGAGATGATGGATTATGGTTTTACCGATTATCCCCTCTTCGGCGCCGGTAAAGAAAAGGATGAAACTTACTGGCATTCCATCCTGCGCAATGCCCTGCTCCAGAATTTCATCTACAAGGACATTGAAAAATACGGCCTGCTCCGTTTATTCCCGGCCGGGCGCAATTTTATCAAAAAGGGTGGTTCCTTCAAAGTCACCCTCAATCACAGTTTTGTAAATGAAGGCGGTGGCGACTGGGAAGAAGCCGCAGCCAAATCGTCTGTCCTCGACGACACCCTCCTGCAGATGTTGCGGGATGTTCGCCGCCAGGAAGCCAAGCGCCAGGGTGTTCCCCCTTACGTGATCTTCCAGGAACCCTCCCTGGAGGATATGGCCACCCATTATCCGGTGACCATGGAGGATATGGCCCGGATATCCGGAGTCAGCATCGGCAAAGCCCAGCGCTACGCCAAGCCATTCCTGGAGGTGATCAGCCACTATGTCCACGAAAATGAGATCGAGCGTCCGACGGATATCCTGGTCAAAACCGTCGCGGATAAATCACGCATGAAGGTCGGGATCATCCAGGGCATCGACCGAAAGCTCCCCCTTGACGATATCGCCCGCAGTAATTCCCTGAGCATGGAGGATCTGCTCGAAGAGCTGGATGCCATTGTGACCTCCGGCACCAAGGTCAACCTCGATTACTGCATCGAGGACGAGGTCGATGAATATGTACGGGAAGATATCTTCAACTACTTCATGGAAGCCGAGACGGATGATATCGATACGGCATACCACGAATTGAAAGAGGATGATATCACCATTGAGGAGATTCGGTTGATCCGGATCAAGTTCCTCTCTGAAATGGCCAACTGATCATGCGCATTCTGATCCTGAATGGCCCCAACCTGAATCTGGTGGGGACCCGTGAACCGGCAGTATATGGTACCCGTTCTCTGGAAACCGCCGAAACCGACCTGCAAACACAATTCCCTGATCACGATCTGATCTGGAAACAGAGCAACCACGAAGGTGAACTGATCGATTGGGTGCAGAGCGCTCAACAGGATGGCTGCCAGGGGGTGATCATCAATCCGGGAGGACTATCCCATACGTCAGTGGCCCTGGCAGATGCCATTCGTTCCATCGACCTTCCGGTGGTAGAGGTCCATATCAGCAATATTCACGCACGGGAATCCTACCGGCAGCAAACCGTGACCGGAGCAGCGTGTAACGGGGTCATCAGCGGTCTCGGACTCAGCGGCTACGCCTTGGCGGTGACGGCCTTGCTGGGGGGAGATCTTGCCGGATCAACCCGTTGATCACCTTTTTGACCGATCGTTCGATGGTAGCATAGGCCGAATCCTCCGGCTTTCCCGCATAGATCAGGACAAGCGCACAAGACTTTCCGGCTGACCGAAGGTGATCGATCAGGGGCTGGCGATGAATTCGCCAGGCTTCCATCATCCGTCGCCGGACCGGGTTGCGGGCGACCGCCAGCCGGAATCGACGCTTGGGGACAGAAAAGGCAATTTGAAGGGGATAGCCTGCCTCAGAATCCTGGAGAGTCCAGGCAATTCGAAAGGGGTAGATAAACGATATGGAGTCGCCGGTAACCAGGTTACCAATGACCTTTCGGCTCTTCAGCCGCTCAGCTTGAGGATATCGAAAAGGTGATTGCAGCATGGGTCAGATCGGACCCACCGCCATTATTTCACGTGCTTCTCGTCAGAGACAGACAGCTTGTGACGGCCGGCAGCCCGCCGACGTGCAAGCAGCTTGCGGCCATTCTTGCTCGCCATCCGCTCACGAAAACCATGCTTGTTGGCGCGTTTCCTCTTTGACGGTTGATAGGTCCTTTTCATTTCCGGCGGTTCTTATTCCAATAGGTAGGTAAAAAGCGAATGCAAAGGTAAGCCTGTCAGGGCAATTCTCCAATACTTGACGCCTGTTTTCTTTATTCAATTTCGATTCGGCAGCGTTTAGCCATTCATCGAAGCCAGGAACTCCTCATTACTGGTGGTTCCATTCATATACTTCTGCAAAAACTCCATGGCTTCATCCGGACGCATATCCGCCAGCTGGTTCCGCAGAACAAACATCCGATGCAGCGTCTCCCGATCCAACAGCAGGTCCTCACGACGCGTACTGGACTTGGTCAGATCGATAGCCGGGTACAGTCGCTTGTTTGCCAGCGTACGATCCAGCTGGAGCTCCATGTTACCGGTCCCTTTGAATTCCTCAAAGATCACGCCATCCATCTTACTTCCGGTATCGGTCAGGGCCGTGGCCAGAATGGTCAATGACCCTCCACCTTCAATGTTCCGGGCCGCACCAAAGAATTTCTTCGGCTTGTGCAGGGCATTGGCCTCCACACCGCCACTCAAGACCTTGCCACTGGCTGGCGCCACCGTGTTATACGCACGGGCCAGACGGGTGATGGAGTCGAGCAGGATACAGACATCATAACCGCATTCCACCAGGCGCTTGGCTTTTTCGAGCACGATGCCGGCGACACGTACGTGATTGTCCGCAGGCTCGTCAAAGGTTGACGAGATCACTTCCGCACGTACTGAACGCTTCATATCGGTGACTTCCTCCGGACGCTCATCGATCAACAGGACGATCAGATAACATTCCGGGTGATTCTTGGCGATCGCGTTGGCCACATCTTTCAGCAGGAAGGTCTTACCCGTCTTTGGCTGGGCCACGATCAATCCGCGCTGTCCTTTACCGATCGGTGTAAACAGATCGATCAGACGCGTACTCTTGTCCTTCCCTGTCGTTGACATGTTCAGATTGAACTTCTCCGTCGGGAACAAGGGGGTCAGATAATCAAACGGCACCCGATCCCGGACCTTTTCCGAGGGCAATCCGTTGATGCGGGTCACCTTTAACAAGGCGAAGTATTTTTCACCCTCCTTTGGCGGACGTACCGGTCCTTCTACGGAATCACCCGTCTTGAGGCCAAACAATTTGACCTGGGAAGGAGAGACGTATACATCGTCAGGAGAAGAGATATAGTTGTAATCGGCTGAGCGCAGGAAGCCATAGCCATCCGGCATCATCTCCAGGACGCCCTCTGCGTCGATCTGCCCGTCGATCTCAATATTGAAATCGGAGAGCTTCGGAGCGGGTGGTTCTTTCGGTTTTTGCTGCTCCCTGGATGAGCCATCACGGCCTTCATCCCGGTTGCGGTCGCTGGACCGGCGATCATCATTGCGTCCGCGGTTATCCCGATCGCTCTGATCGGAACGGCCCCGGCTGTCGCGACTGTCCCGATTGTCACGGGTGTCCCTACTATCACGGGTGTCACGACTGTCACGGTTATCCCGGGTGTCCCGTTCCTGCTGTTCATTGCGTCCACGGTTATCACGGCTGTCCCGATTGTCACGGCCGTCACGGCCGTCACGGTCGCGGCGATCGCGATCACTGTTGCGTGAATCACCGGAGGAGCGGCGATCACCGCTGTCCCGTTTCTGGTCGCGTGATCCGTCATCCTTCTGACGGTCCTCTTCTTTTGTCCGCCCACCTCGCGCTTGTGACTTTCCTTTATCTGATGCAGATGAACGGTCAGACTTGTCGCGGGTATTGCCCCGTGCAGGCTTGTCAGTTTTATCGGATGTCTTGCCAGCGGCAGGTTTCCGTGCCGGTTTGCGCAGGCGGCCTTCTTCGATCTCTTCGACAGCCTGTTCGGAATGGCTTCTGCCACCACCGGCTTTTTCTGTCTTGATGATGGCTTGTTGATCCAGGATCTTGTAGATCAGGTCCTGCTTGGCCAGGCGCTTGTAGCTTTTCAGTTCCAACTTCTCGGCAATTTCCCGGAGGTCATTCACGAGCATGTCGTTCAATTGCAAAATATCATACATAGGAAGAACGATGTTAGATAATCGTTATCAAAAAGGTGGGAATAAAGGGATACGTATTGTTACGAATCGAATATAATAGGACTGTCAGGGTAGGTGCTCCTCAGAGGTTCAAAACCGGGGAAAGATCCCGGCAAGAGTTGATGAGGGAAGGTAGGAACTCTTCTACAGCGCTGCGAAGATAAGTATAATTCCTTGTTCAGCACCTATCTTTGCGTGAATCCAAGTGGAAATTTACAACCCAAAGAGAAAAGCACGCTATGCTGCAAGCAAATACGATCAGACAGGAGAAGGAGCGGATCATTGCCGGATTGAAAAAACGCCATTTCCAGGACCTGGATGTGGTGGATCGCATTCTTGCGCTGGATGATGACCGCCGCAAATTCCAGGCTGCCGGAGATGATATCCAGGCAGAGATCAACCGCCTGTCCAAACAGATCGGTGATCTGTTCAAATCCGGAAAAGCTGCTGACGCAGCGGCCCTGAAGGACCAGGTAGCTGCGCACAAAGAACAACTGAAAACGGTTCTGGAAGATCAGGAGTCCACTGCAGTACAGCTGGAGGAACTCCTCATTTCCGTACCGAATATTCCACATGAGTCCGTTCCTGCCGGAAGAACGCCCGAAGACAATGAAGTCTTCCAGGACTGGACCAAGCCCATGCCCGACCTGCCCAAGGATGCCAAACCGCATTGGGAACTGGCCGAGGACCATGGTATTATCGACTTCCCGACCGGCGTGAAGATCACCGGCGCAGGGTTCCCCCTTTACCGTGGCAAAGGGGCCATCCTGCAGCGGGCCTTGATCAATTTCTTTCTGGATGAAGCACGAGCGGCAGGATTTGAAGAGATCCAGCCCCCCCTGATGGTCAATGCCGATTCTGCCCGGGCCACCGGCCAGTTGCCGGACAAGGAAGGACAGATGTATTATGTCGAAAAAGATGACCTCTACCTCATCCCCACTGCGGAAGTACCGGTCACCAACATCTATCGGGATGTCATCCTGGAAGAAAAGGACCTGCCCATCAAACTCACCGGATACACCCCCTGCTTCCGCCGGGAAGCGGGCGCCTACGGGAAGGACGTGCGCGGTCTGAATCGCGTCCACCAGTTTGACAAGGTAGAGATCGTCATTCTCGATCATCCGGAACGTTCCTATGAGACCCTGGACATGATGCTCAATCATGTCCGTGGATTGCTGGATAAACTGGAATTGCCCTATCGCATCCTCCGTCTCTGTGGTGGCGATATGGGATTCACCTCTGCGCTGACCTACGACTTTGAGGTGTGGTCTGCTGCCCAGGAACGCTGGCTGGAGGTCAGCTCTGTGTCGAATTTCGAGACCTTCCAGAGCCACCGGATGAAACTGCGGTATCGCCCGGAAAATGAGAAAAAGACCCAGTTGACCCACACGCTGAACGGCAGTGCCCTGGCCCTGGCCCGGATCGTTGCCGCATTGTTGGAGAACAACCAGGACAGCTTTGGCATTCGTGTGCCGGAAGCTCTCCATCGATATACCGGCTTTGATCGGATTCCCTGATCTGCCGTTGGTCGATAATCTATCCTGGATCACGAACGATTCAGGACCTTGCACCGTTTAGTCTTCAGAACAAAAAAATCGTTGACCTATGTATATGGGACTTATTGTCATCAGTATTGTATTTGCCGGCATTGGCTGGCTGATCAGCAGCAAGCTGAAAAGGAAGTTTGCCACTTATAGTAAAGTCGCTCTCCAGAATGGCATGAGTGGCCGGGAGATCGCCAGCCAGATGCTGGATCACTACGGCATCCACGATGTCAAGATCATCCAGGGTGAAGGGATGCTGACGGACCACTACAACCCCCAGACCAAGACCGTCAGTCTGAGTCCGGATGTGTACAATGGTCGTCACGTGGCCTCCGCAGCCGTAGCTGCTCACGAATGTGGTCATGCAGTCCAACACGCGGAAGCCTATGCAGCCTTGAAAATGCGCTCTGCGCTGGTGCCGGTGGTCCAGATCTCTGCTTCCCTGCAGCAATACCTTTTTATGTTCGGTATCGTGGGGATCGCCAGCTTCAACAGTCCGATCATTCTGATGATCGCCATCGCTGCCTTTGGCGTGACAACGTTGTTCAGTGTCATCACCCTGCCAGTGGAGTTTGACGCCAGCAAGCGGGCCCTGGCCTGGTTGGATTCCAGCAATGTCACCCACGGCCAGGAATACACCGGTGCCAAGGATGCACTGACCTGGGCCGCGTTGACCTATGTGTCCGCTGCCCTGGCTGCCCTGGTGCAGTTGCTGTACCTGGTCATGTATTTCATGGGCGGTCGCGACTAGAACACCTTGAATTGAAGGTACCCCAAACCATATCTTTAACCGGATATGGGCCCGTGCTTCCCCCGAAGCACGGGTTTTTTTTTGTGCGTATATGGAAGATCCCTATCCAGATGAATAGGGTATTGGGTATTGGGTAATGGGTAATGGGTAATGGGTAAAAGGTATTGGGCCAAAATCAGGAGACGTGGAATATCTGGAATGCCTCACCAACCTGGATCTTTATCCTTGACCACGGAGGGGTCACATATCTGTAACCGAACCTCCAAACAAGAACTCGACCCTGGAAGGGTCGCATGTCAACCCTGAAAACAAATCCTCCTCTTTTCAAGAAGATGGTAATGGGTAATGGGTATTGGGTATTGGGTATTGGGTATTGGGTAAAAGGTATTGGGCCAAAATCAGGAGACGTGGAACATCTGGAATGCCTCACCAACCTGGATCTTTATCCTTGACCCCGGAGGGGTCACATATCTGTAACCGAACCTCCAAACAAGGACTCGACCCTGGAAGGGTCGCATGTCAACCCTGAAAACAAATCCCTTTTTTAGTAAGAAGTAATCAGCCTGACTCCACAAGAAAAGATGGATCAAGCAACCCTCTCTTCGACCCCTCCCCTCCTCGACTCCTCCACTAAATCCCCTGGAAGAAAGGCTGAAAGGATTCTACCAAACAAGCCGGATAGTTCATTACTCCTTCACTACCCGAACGAATGCCTCTTGTTGATGGTTGGCGATCTTTAAAAGATAGACTCCTGCAGGTGCGTCAAACTCATAAGATAGTTCAGAGATATTCTGATCAGTTTTAGTTTCTAACAGCTTTCCATCCATTGTGAATAACGAAACGCGCAACTCTTGCTGAGGCTCACTAAATGCAATTAATAAATGTCCTTTGGTTGGATTGGGATAGATGGAGAATAAATCGATAAATGAGTTTTCGATTATTCCGACAGTTGGAAGACTATAGACCTGGACATATCCCGTATCATTAAAACTTCCTTTTGCTCCAATTCCAATAGTATTTACATCCGGCATACTTACTGACCAACCCAACCAGTCGAGAGTCCCCCTCCCAATGATATCTTGCCCAATCTGTACCCAATCTGTACCATTCCAAGCCATGATATATACAAGTCCCGATTCTTTGCCATTTCCATGGTGCCCAAATGCTCCAATGGCAACGGTATTAGCATTCGGCATACTCACTGCTTGCCCTGTCAGGTCCCTTGCCGATTTCCCCAGAATATCATGCCCCTTCTGAATCCAGGATTTCCCATTCCAGGTATATATCAGGACCCGCCCTGTATCACGCTCAGTTGCACCAATAAAATCTGCACCAATGGCTACCGTATTGCCATCTGGCATACTCACAGAATAACCCGCCCGAAAGCCAGCTGCTTTCCCATCGATATCCTGTCCTTGTTGCATCCATTCCTTGCCATTCCAATGAAATACACGAACATGACCTGAGTTCCTGCCATTGCCATCATTTAGATAAGCACCAATGGCTACCGTATGGGCATCCGGCATACTCACAGCATATCCGGATCGATCCCCTACTGCCTCTCCATCAATGTCAAGACCTTTTTGCCTCCAGGCTGTACCATCCCAGGTAAATATCCGCACATGTCCCGAACTAATCCCGGTCCCATCATTTTTATATGCTCCAATAGCTACTGTATTGGCATCCGGCATACTGACCGACCAGCCCGATCTGTCGCCTTCTGATTCACCATCAATATCTTGCCCTCTTTGCATCCACATTCGGCCATCCCAACTGTATATTCTCACATGCCCGGCTCTGTTGCCATTTCCCTTATTCCAGATGGCACCAATAGCCACTGTATTGGCATCCGGCATACTCACTGACCAACCTGAAACATCGGATGTCGCTTCTCCATCGATATCCTGACCTTTCTGTATCCACTCCTTCGTATTCCAGGTATATACCCGCACATGCCCGGCATTCTCTTCACTACCATCATTCCAGATTGCACCGATTGCGATCGTATGAGCATCTGGCATACTGATTGAAGTTCCGGACTCATCACCCAAGGCCTCACCCTCTATATCCTGACCAATTTGTATTTGAGCGGTTGAGATCAAAGAGCAACCAAGCATGGCCACCGACACGATAAAAGCAGTACTGATATGTCGAATTTTTAGGTTTAACTTCATGCTCCAAATATGTTTTCGTGTTGCATCATTCAAATATTGACACATTTTTTTAAATAGACTACAAAACCAATAAGAAATAAACATAATATTCCGTTCTGGCAGTAATTAATTTTCAATCAATCCATTTAAAAACACCTCACTGTCATCAAGATAATCATCAAATAAATTCTCACCCGTATAAGTCAGTAACTGAATTGTACCATTATCATTTGAATAATAGTATCCATAATATGTAAATCGCATGCCTTGAATTGTACCTGACATCTGCATCATTAGAACTTTGATCCCATTTACGTTTCTATATTCTTCTTTAACTACCTCAATATCAGGTGCTACACTTTTGGCGTTTTCAATCGCTATCCCCTTTAATGTTTCAATTGGTATCTGCATTTTCTCCGAAATCAACATCGCATACAGGTCTCCACCCTTTTTCTGGAATTGAAACTCAAAGTCATCATTTTCTGATCCTTTTGTAAATTTCCAACGCTTAGGATCAATCCATATTCCAACATTTAACCTCTTGCTCTTTACTAAAAATGTCGACTTTTCGTCCTTTACAAACTCCTTGTCATTTACTGTTATTTCAGAATTCTCAATGACATTATCATATAAGTACTTCCATGTACCATTCTCATAAAGAATCACTTCATCCCCAGTCTCTGTTACAGCATTGATCTGTGCGTTTATCAACTGTACTGAAATCATTAACAATCCAGTTAAAATCAATTTTCTCATAATTTGAAATATTAATTGTTTCAAAAAGCCTGTCCTTTCAATATATGCGTATTGGATAGCCCAGCTTACACACAACACAGATCGAGACGTAATAGTAATGATTAGGGGCCAATGTCATTCCCCGTGTTGTTAGCAGTCGTTTATTTCCATATCTAATCCGTTTGAAATTTTCAAAATGACATTCTTAGTTCCAATCATTAACTAGAAGCAGACATCCCCTTCTATTCCATATATCTCAAAGAATGCATTACCAAGCTCATTACGCAGGATCCTTTCCTTTTTATCTAATTCTTCACCAAGCATCCTATTTTCACGCGTCAAAATGACAAGTTCGCGTGCCGCGACTATCGCTGGATCTTCGCTTTCTTGAATTGCATTCCACCCTAAGCTCACTATAGAATCACGCTTTCTGGCGAACGCAACAAGACTACTAATCTTGTTGCTGTTTTCGCCTCCATAGACTGCCTCCAGGAATTCTTTCCCACTCCTGCCACAATAAACTTTTGTGAATAATGGATCACTATCATTTAGCCAATGGTGAGCCCGGGTGAGGTGGTCCACAAAAAAGGCTCTCCCAAATAAATTGTCACTTATTGGATAACTTGACATCGATTTGTAGTTTTCCAATATTTTGATGGCTTGCTCGCGATTCTCCCTGGTTTCATTCGGATCGCACGATCGCACAATATGAACTGCCGCATCCAACAAAACAAGTCCCCCAGTTGAGTGAAATTGTATCCTAGTTTCGTGTCGACTACGTTCCTCGGCCAGGTCCTTGATTCGATCCCAAAGGTTGTTGTACTTCTTTCCAAGTTTCTTGTCCCCCATCACACGGTTCTTGAATACCGTTTCTACTTCTGTCTTCTGCACGATCAGCATTGTGTCTTTAAGGTCATTCAAGTCAGCGAAAGTTGCCTTTTGGTCTTTCTCCAGTCTGAATATTGTTTCCTGGAATTGAGGCCATTCAGTCTGCCAATTCGGTCCCAGATTCTCTTTCCAGATGATCAATGTATTTGTGAGCTCCTCAATTTTGATCGGAATCTTGATATCGCGCTCAAACTCCAGATATGCCTTTGTAAAAAATGGACTTGTCGTTGTCTCTTGTGCGTGGAGGTGGAAAGACAAAAGGCCAAGGATAAAGAAGGGAAGTATTTTCATATCTGTGGTTTTCAGTGACTGCTAACGGTTAGTACATGCGGCGTGCGACGTTAGGAGCATGATCGTCATGTACATTGTTGTGTAGCGTAATCACTTTTTCTCTATTTCGAATTTGACTTCTGCTTTACTCTCTACTTTGATTTTCTCAAATTCAACAGATATACTTTCATATTCTTGTTTAGCCTTTGAGTACTCATAAATTTCAATTCCCGCAACTCTGCCTTGTAGAGCATTAACAATGTTCGTTTGCAAATCCGAAATAAAAATGGCATTTCCTATTTCTTGATTCAAGGGTTTTATCATGGCTTCTGCTTGTAGTTTTGCCTTCTGTACTGCTTTAGATTTGAGTTCAAGTTTCAATTCTTCAATTTTTGAGTATTCAGTTCGCTCTAAATCAACATTGGAAATCCCAATTCCCTCCAATTCGTAAATTACTCTACCTGCAGTTTTGGCATCAAATACTGTTAGTTCATAGGATTTCGCTTTTAATATATCTTGCTTTTTTAGAAAGTACTTTTTAAAATTGCTTGACAAATCCGAAAGTACAAGTTGGTTATTTAATTCAATACCAGCAGCGGTTAATTTATTTGTCATTAATTGTTCCAATTCTTCTACTGTTTGCCTCCCCTTTGTGTCGCTCTCGGATATTAAAATTGAGAGGTATATTCTATCTGGAGTTACGAGTGTATCTACTTTTGCGGTAGTTTCAACAAAAGGTTGGTCAATAAAATTCTTGGTCTGTCCAATTGCAGTTGAGCAAATGGTTATCAATCCAATTAGTAATAATATTCTATTCATTTAAGTTATTTTTTATGCTACACAACTCCCTTATACCCGCTACATTCCCGTATCAATCTTTCGCTTTTTTAGACCTCAAGGATTGTTATCCACACTGAAAAAACCCATAACACTATCACTCAGTCACTGAAAGGCACTTCCCGAAGGCCCTGCTGAAAAGCAGCAGGTATGTCAGCAGCCACTTGCGTGTCCTGTTGTGGCAATACTGAATTCTCCTCCTGGATGGAGGATATGCCGGATCGTACACCTGAAGTCGGGACACCGACAGTGGTTCCGGAAGGGGGAAGCGATAGATCTTTATCTATCCCTTTGGTAAATAGTGTTCCTTCTTGCTGGCCGAATTCTGGCGTTTAGCTTTCCACTGGACAAAATCCTGCAGATCGTTGCACCTCGCTCTCGGAGCCCGTCATCCTGGATATCCTTCGTAAAATACAACACTGGGTGAATTTTTCCAAGTAGCCTGGGTGAGCAACAGAAACAGACTGTGGAAGGCAACTCATCGCTCCTGAATGCATCATTCCTCTCATGGAGGGCAGCAGGCCACCTTGACCCCGTATGAGGTGCCCGCTGAAGCCGGATCAGACCTGCTAATCATTCGCAGAATGCAGGTTTATGAAGTATCGATCTCCTATCTATGAAGTATAGATGAAGTAGGGATGAAGTATATATCAAGTATGTATGAAGTATATAAACCTGCTTGAAGGACCCCCATTGGAGTGCTCTGACAGGACGTTTGAAGTACCCTGGGGATACTAGTGCCCACTGGAAGGGTTAAACGCTAAGACGCCAAAACACGAATGCATGTCAGACGAGGTCTGGATGAACATTTGAATGCCACAAAGACACCATGACACAAAGCATCACCAAGGATGCTTTCCACAAACTAAACTCTGTGCAACTCCGCGCCCTCTGTGGTTTTCAGGACATAGTGACGTAGAGACTGAGGGACAAAGTGAAAAGATAATCTTTGGACTTCAAGGATTACTTCGTGCTCTACCCTCCACTTCAGAAGAACCCCAAACTCTCCAGCCCTCTTTTTATATCATCAGAAGAAGCCCCTGAGTGACTCAGTGGTAAATGAAGACAGTGAGACTTTAAGACGATGAGACTGAGCGAAGAAAATGCCAACCAGAATCTCTTTGCGCCTTCAAATTTTTCGCGCACTTGCGCCCTGACGATCAGCTTTGGAGAAAAATTGAGTTTTAGACTCACTGCCCTCTTTGGTTTTCAGGACGTAGAGACTGAGGGACAAAGTGAAAAGATAATCTTTGGACTTCCAGGATTTCTTAGTGCTCTACCCTCCAATGCAGAAGAACCCCAAACTCTCTAGACCACTTTCTATATCACCAAAATAAGCACCTGAGTGCCTTAGTGGTGAACACCAATCAGGCATTGACACCTGGCGAATCGCAAAAAGCGAACAGCCAACGCCTCCTCCTCCCCTCCTCGACCCCTCGACTCCTCCCCTCATTTTGACAATAAGATGACAACCAAAAATCGGCTTTGGCAGTGAAAGGTCGGTCCTTTGTAGTTCAATACAATACAGGATGATGAAACAGCTATACCTCCTTTCCACACTACTGTTGATCAGCTTTGGCCTCCAGGCCCAGGTCTTTGTCGAACTGGCCTGCGGTGCCAACTATGCCAACCAGGCCTACTACCGCCTGTCGGACGATCAAACCACCACCCTGACCAATCCGAGTTGGGACCTCGCCTTTACAGCCGTCGGATTTCAGGATGCCGGCATCCTCATCAACGAGTCATCCGCATCCTCCTTTACCGCTCCCCTTCCCGAGTTTGAGGCCTATGCTGCCGGGGTAGAATTCTTCGACGACTTCATCGATCCGGCATCCCTGGAAGATCGTCGCTACAACCAAGAGAAGAACTGGCTGAACGGCGCCCTCAACACCGACAAGGACCCGATGAACCCCTTTGATTTCGGCTGGGGACAGTACGACCCCATGACCAACAAGGTCATCGGTAACAAAGTATGGGTCTTCAAGCTGCGCAACGGGGCTTACAAGAAATTCATGGTCGACTCTGTCGTCCTTACCACCTACTACATCCGTTGGGCTGATCTGGATGGATCCAACCTGCAAACCTTGGCCATCAACAAAAGTGATCACATGGATGCCGGATTTGCCTACCTCTCCATCCAGAACAATCAGATCCTGACTGATCCACCCAAGGACTGGGACTTCTTCTGGGGTCGCCACACCACACCGCTGGATGATGGCAATGGTGGCATCATCGAGTATATGGTCACCGGCGTGCTGACAGGCCCGGGCATCCAGGTCGCCGAAGCCGATGGCGTCGATGTCCTGGAAGTGGATTACATCGAGGGCAATTATGCCGACTCCCTGTCTTCCGATCCCAACACCATCGGCAATGACTGGAAGTATTACGACTTCTCCACCGGATGGAATATCGATTTCGATCGCGCCTTTTTTGTCAAAACCCGCGATGACCATGTCTGGAAGGTGATCATCATCGACTTTGAGGGCAGCTCGACCGGGAACATGGTCTTTGAAAAGACCGACCTCGGCGTGATCAGCGCTCTGGAGCCCGTCCAGCCTTCGGCCTACAGCATCCAGGCCGGACCGAATCCGGCCCGCCCCGGCGATCCACTGATGGTCGACTGGACCGGTGAGGCCGGACCTGCCACCTTCACCCTGGTCGACCTGCAGGGCCGCCAGGTCTGGTCGACAACCACTCAGCTCACCCCCGGATTCCAGCAGATCAACAACACACCTGCGCACCTGATCCCGGGTATGTACGTCCTTCAGGTCCGCCAGGGCAATGGCCTCTGGGTGGGTCAATGGATCATCCGCTAAACGATATCACGGGCATGCGCATACTGACCTTCCTGATCCTGCTCCTCTCTGGTACAGCTGTCGCCCAGCACATGGCCGACAGCGTCACCTGGAACCTGGACCTCACCAACATCGTGGTCACGGCTCAGTATGCACCCACTGACGCCCGATCAGCCATTCACCCCATCCGCACCCTGGATCGTCGGGAGATCGCCCGCCGTTTTTCCTCCACCCTCGATGAGGTACTGGCCTACGATGGCGGTATCCGCATTCGTCAGGATATGATCCTGGGCAGTGCCCTCAGCCTCCAGGGCCAGGATGGACAGGGCATCAAGATCCTCCTGGATGGTGTACCCGTGATCGGCCGCATGAACGGCAACGTGGATATGGGGCAATTACCCCTCCATCAGATCGATCGGATCGAGATCGTCGAAGGACCGCTTTCGGTACAATACGGCACAGATGCCCTGGGTGGGGTGATCAACCTGATCACCAAACCCTCCCAACTGAAGGCCTGGGAGACCAGCCTGCGCACCAGCTATGAATCCCTGGGCGAAACCCGGGTAGACGCCTCGCTGGGTCATTGGGTCAATCCCGATCTCCTGGTCCGGGCGGAAGGTGGCTTCCTCCGCTTTGACGGCTGGGGCGGACTGACGGACAGTCGGGACCAGCTCTGGAATCCGAAGGACCAATGGTATGCGGGCGCCAATGTGCGGTATAACACCTCGCCCGAAGGCAGCATCCGGTATCGGTTTCACCAGATGAATGAGGTGATCACCAACCTGGGGGAGTTGCGAAGGCCCCAGTTCAAACCCTATGCCTTTGACGACACCTATTATACCAATCGTCAGGATCATACCCTCCACTGGAATCGCACCTGGAACCAGGACAAATTGTACAGCGAAGTCATCGGCAGCTACAACCACTGGGACCGCATCAAGGAACGGGTGCGGACGGATATGACCTCCGGCGATGGTGATCCCATCCTGGGCGAACAAGACACCAACGATCTGACTGGTCTCCACCTTCGCGCGACAATGGCCACAAGATTTGCCGGTCAATGGAACGGGATGATCGGCACCGAAAATCGCTGGGACATCGCCTCTGGCAACCGAATCATCGATCCAAACGAAAGTAAGATCGGCTACAGCCGGATCGAAGATTACGCTGTGTTTGGCAGCCTGCGTTACGAGCCCTTCCATTGGCTGAACCTGGAAGGCGGTATGCGCTGGACCTACAATGAGCGGTTTCCCTCTCCGGTTGTCCCGTCCTTCCACGTTCGCAGTGCCCTGGCGCCTGGATGGACCTTGCGGGCTTCTTACGCCCGGGGTTTTCGAGCCCCGACCGCCAAGGAGCTCTACTTTGAATTCGTGGATGCCAACCATTTCATCCTCGGCACTCCTGACCTGAAACCCGAAACCTCGGACAATGTGCAGCTTTCCCTGAATTGGGAAAAAGAGCAACGAGACCTCGATTGCTCCGTTCGAGTCAATGGCTTCTACAATGATGTCCGCGACAAGATCGATATCTACGAATACTATGTCAAGGATGGTGTTCGAGTTCCTGCCCGGGGGGATACGACTACCCTGCAATTCGCCTATTTCAATTACGACCGCTTCCAGAATGTCGGCTCACAGGTCCAGGGCAAGATCCACTGGCAGGCATTTACCCTGCAGGCCAGCCTGATGACCAATGGCTACGTCCAGCCGGAACACAGAAACGACCCGGGCGTACCCCGGATGACCTGGGCCAATGAGGTGGGCTGGGACCTGAACTGGCAGTGGCAGAAAGCCAATGCCTCCGTCAGTGTCATGGGCCGGTATTACGACCAGCTGGTCACCTTTTATCCAGAGCCGGATAATGGCGAATCCGTCGTCCGCCGCCGGGTGCAGGATGGGTTCACCCTTCTGGACTGTATGCTCGGCAAGTCCTTCTTCGATCAGCGCCTCCGACTGAATGTCGGAGCCCGCAACCTCCTCAACATCCGCCAGACCGGCGTACTCGACACGGGCGCCAGCCTGCAACACAACAGTGGCAGTGGCACCATCCCCGTCAGCGCAGGCAGGACCTGGGTGGTGGGGCTGGAGTGGCGAGGGTAATATGAAGATGGAGTGGAATTCAGCTTTTGGTACTCTGTATTCGGTTTCATCGTCTCCATATTTCACCACAGAGTACACTGAGGATTTTAGACCAGTGAAATACAGATTTGTCAAGAGTCATAACTTCGATTGAAGCTAAAAGTAGTCCCCAAAGTGACTTGGAATATCGGTACTCACTTGAACAAGATCGCCGGATGAAACTACTCGAGGCTCCCATTATAATTTAATCACATGTTGAATGACCGACCTATGATTGGAGTCCAACAGTCGAATAAAATATATGCCGGAGGGTAACCAGGATATATCTAACGTCTCATTAATAATAGCTTGTTGATTGATTACTCTTCCATGCGCATCATATACCATACAATGGATAAACTCGTGGCCTTGGATCATGATTAATCCTGTTGTCGGATTTGGCATTATTTGTACAGTCAAATCGTCTTTTCCCTGGCAGCATGCAGAAGTTTTCAACTCCATCCGCCAGGCACCAAACAGTTGGGATACATTGTAGAACCATCCATCGATGATGCCTAGAGAGTAGGTGCTGATTCCTACATCTTCCGGATCCAACCTGGTCCACGTTCCCCCATAATCCGGAGAGTAAAAAATCCCTTTACCCCTTATGCCCAGAAACCATTTGTTTTCCTGGATGGCCAGGCCTGAAATCTTCCTGGAGGAAATATCAACCTCATTTTCATCGGATAAAAACAAAGAATTGGACACAAGTTCCCACGAGGAATTGCTCTCCTGCCAAGTGTAGATCCGGTATTGATCTGTATCATTCAAAATCGAAAATGTACCGATATAATAGAGCGTATCATGTATGGATATAAGCCGATTGGGGTGATCCCACCATGTGGTCGGGAGGGAAATTTTCTCCCATGAATCACCCGCATCAAATGATCGATAAACGTCATCTCCAAGATAACAAATCACACTGCTCTGAAACTCGATTATCCGAAAAAATGAATTTGAAATCGGCAGACTGGCAGTGATATCCACCCAGTTGGCTTCACCTGCTTTCCTTCTGTACACCGTACCAAACATTTCTTTTAAAAACAAAGCTCCTGATGTCGATGTCAATACACCGGAGGCATTCATCATATCCAGATCCCATGTGATTCCCTGATCAGCTGACCTGTACACATGGATGCCTTTCGGTCCCGAACTCACCCGCCACAATTTTCCATCAAACCTTGCCACAGACTCTGTGTACCATTCCCTGGGACCAAGGACACTCCAGCTACCCGAGCCTGCCAGTTGAAAAAACAGACCGTTCCCGGTGCACACATAGACGCCCGAACTGTCCAATAGGGTGCCATTGATCCAGGGCTCATCAATCCCCTCTTCCTTGACGACCCAGGTAAACCCGTGGTCATCCGAACGCAAAAGCGCCTTTGAATTCCTGGGCTCGTCTTGTTCTGGATAACCAAAGCGATTGGAAGTCGTAATAAATAATGAACCTCCGTCCGTCTCCAATGTGGCATCTCCCCATGTCAAACCGGGATATGCAAAAGGCGTTGTCCGAAGGGAATCTCTGACAAATTCATCGACATCCAGGTCGGCTAACCACATGGATTTCCCGGGCCAGACTTTCGGCCATAAAAACACAGAATCAGCGATTACTGAAACATCAAATGATTCAATGCCGGCCAACTCCGGTTTTTCTTCGAAATCACAACCGAAACAAGGGGCCACCCAAAAACTGTTGGGGGCTGGCCAAGGCTCATCAGAAATAGCAAATGTGATCCCATTCTCCATCCGAAACGTTGCCGGTATCAAATCGGGAATCTCCATGGGAAATGCGACCCATAAATCCGGAAACTGGATACATCTGTAAATGGAATCCGAAGTCCAATAATACCACTGGTCTTGATCATTTTGAACTCCCACAATGTCTGTTGGGAGGAATTTCAGGTTCCAATACTTCTTATTGCTGGAATAGAAAAGCAGACTGTCTTTATACATGTAGATCAGGGAGTCACCAATAACAAAATCTCCTTTGATCACCTTTCCTTTGTACTGTGGCAGCACCGGCTCCATCCACGTCATTCCGAAATCCCTGGAATATCGAAGGTGGATTTTCGCATCCCCATAATACCACACGATGACCTGGCTATCCCGTGCAGCCAATGGCCAATCGTTCGTAAAGCCGAAAGGTTGAGAATTATACAGATTGGAACTGATGGGAATGTCGATCAATTTTTGCCATGTATCCCCCTTGTCCTTCGTCCGGTAAACGCCAAGCAACGTTGTCACATAAGTCACCGAGTCGCCCTGAGCCATACGGAGGATAGATGCTCCGAATGGCCCGCCTGCATACTCCAGTTGAGCCTGTAGATTCACGAATCCACAAAAGGCAATCAGGCAAAACCAAATGCGCATAGGGAATTGATTTGTAACAAAATACAAACTTTTCATTCGGAACACAATGTTCAGAAACCCTCAACGATAAATGCCTGCGACCTGCCATTTACCCTGGGAGCCCGGACAAACCTAAACTTAACAGACTCACCATCCCCGTCAGCGCAGGCAGAACCTGGGTGGTGGGGCTGGAGTGGCGAGGGTAATATGAAGATGCGGACAATTAACGGCGTTATTGCGTTATTTCGATATTGGGTTATTTCGAAAATGATTCAGTAATCAGTGAGGTAGCATCGTCAAACCGCAGCCGCTGAGTTGAGAAGTGGAGGAGTCGAGAAGTCCAGGAGTCGAGGAGAAAGTCCATCACTGGTGAGCCTTTTTCCATTCACCTTTTACCGTCCCATCCTGTGAATCCTGATCCTGACAGTTTGCGACGTTATCGGGGGCTTTCGCTATTTCGAAAATCAATCAATAAACTGTGAGTCGAGGAGTCGGTCCATCCTTACTGGGCCTTCACTCCACCATATGAGCAACCATCTTTTTACCTTTCCACTCAACTCACAAGATTATGCGTTACAAACTCCTCGGCCGATCCGGCCTTCGCGTCTCCGAGATCTGTCTGGGCACCATGACCTTCGGCCTTGAATGGGGCTGGGGTGCCGACAAGGACGAAAGCAGGAAGATCTTTGATACCTACGCCAAGGCAGGGGGTAACTTCCTGGATACCGCCAATCGGTACACTGAAGGTACCAGCGAATCCTGGCTGGGGGATTTCATCCAAGACGACCGGGACCACTGGGTAGTTGCCTCCAAATACAGCCTCCAGGACAAGCCGGGCGATCCCAGCTTTTCTGGCAACCACCGCAAAAACCTGATGCGCTCCATCGAGGGCAGTCTCAGGCGCCTGAAGACGGATCATGTCGATCTGCTGTGGGTCCATGCCTGGGATGGTCTGACCCCCGTGGAAGAAGTCATGCGTGGACTGGATGATCTGGTCCGTCAGGGGAAGGTCCACTATATCGGTGTGAGTGATACCCCGGCCTGGATCGTCAGCCGGGCCAACACCATGGCCGAGCTGCGCGGATGGTCGGCCTTTGTGGCACTCCAGGTGGAGTACAGCCTCCTCCAGAGGACCCCCGAACGTGATCTCCTGCCCATGGCCGACGCATACGGCATGAGCATGACCGCCTGGGCCCCATTGGCCGGAGGTGCACTTACCGGAAAATACCTCGACAAACAGGATGAACCCAAGCGGCTGTCTGCAGAAAGCAAGCGGCTGAACGAACGCAGCACGGCCATTGCCCAAAAGGTGGTGGATATCGCCAAAGAACTTCATGTCTCGCCTGCCCAGGTCGCGCTCAACTGGGTCCGGCAACAACACCCACACTACATTCCCATCGTTGGTGCCCGGAAAGCCGAGCAACTGGAGAACAGCCTTCAATGTCTGTCATTTACGATCCCACCGGCCATGCTGGAACAACTCCATGAGATCAGCGCCATCGAACCCGGCTTCCCCCATGATTTTCTGGCTTCCGATGGCGTTCGGCAGATCCTCTATGGTGGCACCTTCAATGCGATTGAAAAGCCGATCGTACCGAGACTGTAGGGGGAGTTGAGAAGTGGAGGAGTGGAGGAGTACAGGAGTCGAGGAGAAAGTCCATCACTGGTGAGCCTTTTTCCATTCACCTTTTACCGTCCCACCCTGTGAATCCTGATACTGACAGTTTGCGGCATACAGCGTTATTTCGATATTGGGGTATTTCGAAAATTATTCAGCAATCAGTGAGGTAGCATCGTCAAACCGCAACCGCTGAGTGGAGAAGTGGAGGAGTCGAGAAGTCAAGGGGAAAGTCCTTCCCTGGTGGGCCTTTTTCCATTCACCTTTTACCGTCCCACCCTGTTAATCCTGATCCTGACAGTTTGCGGCATCCAGCGCTATTGTGTTATTTCGATATTGGGTTATTTCGAAAATTATTCAGTAATCAGTGAGGTAGCATCGTCAAACCGCAACCGCTGAGTTGAGGAGTCGAAAAGTAGAGGAGAAGGCCTGGACTTGCAGGACTTTTTACCTTTTTCCATTCGCCTTTTACCGCCTCATCCTGGTCATCCTCAAATCCTGAAAACCCAGATCCTGACAGTTTGCCGTATTCTTTCGGCGTATTTTCAGGCGTTCATTGAAGGTTCGCTACTGTGCAGACTTCATAGATCTTACCACCCGACCCGGAAATACGATTCACCATGAGCACTGCCCACCCTCTATGAAAGTCCTCCTCGTTTACGCACATCCCGAACCGACATCCTTCAACGGCGCCATGAAGGATCAGATCATCGAGACCCTCACCCGGGAAGGTCATGAGGTTACCCTGTCCGATCTGTATGCCATGGACTGGCAGGCCGCCACCGGACCCGAAGATTTTACCTTCCGGGCCAACCGGGAGGTGCTTCGTCTCCAGACCGAACAGGCCCATGCCTGGCGCACGCGTTCGTTTGCACCCGATCTGGCCCGGGAGATCGATCTGCTGGATGCTGCCGAACTGGTCATTTTTCAATTCCCCCTGTGGTGGTGGTCCATCCCTGCAATTCTCAAAGGGTATGTGGATCGGGTCTTCGCATATGGATTTGCCTATGGCCAGGGCGCCAGCCTCGCCGGGAAAAAATCCCTCTGCTGCCTCACTACTGGTGGACCTGCACCCGCTTTTGAATCCGGCACCCGAGGAACCGTTCTGGAGATGTTACGCCCCGTTCATGCCGGCGTCTTCGACTTCTGCAAGATGGCAGTCCTCCCTCCATTTGCCGCCTATGGTGCAGCTCGTTTGGAGGAATCCGCACGCAAGGAAGTCCTGCAGCGGCTGGATCAATATCTCACCCGGATCGAGGACACACCTGCCCTGACCTTTGGTTGATATCGTCCGGGTTCCCGATCTTTCGCCCCCAATCCGCCTGCTATGAAACCCCTGTACAGAAATATCATCCTGTTTACCATCGGCCTGGCACTGCTGACACTCTCTCTGGAAGTCTACCGCAAGGGCCGCCTCGAACTGGACCAGCCCGGCAATTTCGCCGTGGCCATTATCGTCCTGGGCATGATCGGTGGATACGTCGTCACCTGGGTGCAGAAGGCGCAAGGGAGATAGGCATTCACCTCAAATCGGATATTACCGGACAGACTGGGCTGTTCAACGTTCAAGTCGTGCTCTGACGAGCCCTTGTTCAATGTTCAATGCACTACACAGGATCTATCTCCAGGTGGAGCATCGATCCTCGAATAGCAATCGTAAAAATGGTGGTTTACTACCAGGGTCCAATCCTGCCGATACGACCTTCTCCTCCCCTCCTTAACTCCTTAACTCCTTAACTCCTTAACTCCTTAACTCCTTAACTGAACTACGGCAGATTCATCCAAACCGCAATAGCCAGGAAGATCCCAGCCAGGGTGATCAGGATACCAAACAACGGCAGCATAAACCGCAACCATTTTCCATACGGGATTTCTGCCAGGGCCAGCATGGCCATCAACACGCCGGATGTCGGGATGATGGTATTGGAAAAGCCATCGCCACAAGTAAAGGCAAAGACTGCCGTATCCCGACTGATCCCCAGCAGATCTGCCAGCGGTGCCATCAACGGCATGGTCGTGGCGGCCTGCCCCGAACCGGAAGGGATGAAGAAGTTCAACATGGATTGAAAGACCAGCATGCCTTCAGCAGCAACGATCCTGGGGAATCCATCCAGGATATTCGCGGCATACTGGATGAAGGTGTCCATGATCTGTCCATCCTCCATCACCACCTGTATCCCCTTGGCAAATCCGACCACCAGGGCGGCCACCACCATTTCCTCCATGCCTTTGACAAATGCGTTGACGGTTTGATCCACCGTCATACCGGCCATCCAGGCAGCTATGGCGCCCATCAGCAGGAAGCCACCACTCATTTCGGCCAGCCACCAGCCCTGGGTCTGCACCCCGTAAATAATGGCGATAAACAACACGGCGCACATCACTGCGATCCAGATATGACTGCGCTTCAGCGTGTAGGTGATCTTCTCCAGTCCCTTGATATGAAAGGAGTCGATGCCCATAATGGATCGCTCCGGTTGACCTTTGATCCGCCGGCCATAGGAGAGCAAGTAAAGGATGGTAGCAGTCATGCAGGTCAGATAGAAAACCACCCGGAATCCCAGGTCACTGCCCAGTGGGACCTCGGCGATCCCCTGGGCGATCTGGACCGTAAACGGATTCGTGGTGGCGGCAGCAAAACCCACGTCCGCTGCGACCATCACCAGGGCTAGTCCATAGATCCGATCATAACCAAGTTCCTTGGCCACATAGAGGAAAATGGGCACCAGGGGGATAAATTCTTCTCCCATGCCCAGGGTCGAACCGGCGATGGAGACCGTGAGCATCAGAATGATGGTCAACAGCGGTCCCGACCCGGAAAACCGGGTTACCAGACTGTGGATGATGGCGGTGATCATCCCGGTTTGCTGCAGGATTCCAAAAACTCCACCGATCAGAAAGATCAGGAAAATGATATCTGCCGTGCCTTCGAGTCCGCGGGGAATAGCGCTGATGAATTGGACGAGGCTGACCGGAGAGGCCTGGCCTTCCACCTCCTGCGGCAGGATCACGCCTGTAAGACTATATGCTTTGGGAAGTTCCTTGAATGTCCCGGGAACGACCATGGTGCGAGTCAGTGTGCCGATCTGCCGTTCTTCCCGATCGAAAGATCCCGAGGGAATGATATAACTGAGCAAACTGCAGAACAGAATGACCCCCGCCAGCAATGCAAAAACATGGGGCATTTTTATCCGAGGAGAGAAGAGAGGCATAGGGGGTGGGTCAGGTGTAGGGCAATCAGGTTCGGCACGCAAAATAGTCGATTGACCTCATTCATCAGAAATGTAGAACGCACCATCCCGAATTGAGATGATCGTCAGGCAATTGAAAACACGGCTGCCTGTGGTTTTGTACCTTTGCCCAAAGCCCCCTCTCATGGTCGAAGTCAAACTCTTTTCCGGTACTCAATCCCGATATCTGGCGGAGAAAATCGCTGATTTTTACGGTTACAGTCTCGGAGATATCACCCTCCAGCGCTTCAGTGACGGAGAAATGCAACCGGTCATCAACGAATCGGTTCGCGGCGCCTATGTCTTTCTCATCCAGTCTTCCTTTTCGCCTTCCGACAATCTGATGGAACTCCTGCTGACCATTGATGCCGCCAAACGGGCTTCTGCCGGGTATATCACAGCGGTCATGCCCTATTTCGGCTATGCTCGTCAGGACAGGAAGGACAAATCCAGGGTGCCCATCAGCGCCAAACTGGTGGCCAATCTCCTCCAGGCTGCCGGCGCACACCGGGTCATGACCATGGACCTGCACGCCGATCAGATTCAGGGCTTTTTTGATATTCCGGTCGATCACCTTCGCAGTGAGGCGATCTTCATTCCCTATCTGCAGAAGCAGAATATGGATGCCGTGATCTTTGCCTCCCCGGATGTCGGTGGGGTCAAGCGGGCTCGGACTTACGCCAAGTTCTTCGGATGCGACCTGGTGATCTGCGACAAGGAACGGAAGCGGGCCAATGAAGTAGCCGGCATCACAGTCATCGGTGAGGTAAAGGATGCCGACGTGATCCTCGTGGATGACCTGATCGATACAGCTGGCACCCTGTGTAAGGCGGCAGATGCCCTGATGGCCAAGGGAGCCCGCAGTGTTCGTGCCATCTGCTCTCACCCTGTGCTGTCCGGAAAGGCCTATGAAAATATCGCCAATTCGTCTCTCAAGGAGTTGATCGTTTGTGATACCATTCCCCTGCAAACCGAGTCGCCCAAGATCAAGGTCCTGTCGACAGCCAAACTGTTTGCCAAAGCTATCCGAAACACGCATGAGCACCGGTCCATCTCTGCCCTCTTCGTAGAGGGATAGATTTTTTCAAAAAAGGTCCTCATTATAAGCATATTACCACCGAACCCCTTATCTTTGCGTGCCATTTTACAAAGCGACAGAATGAATTACATACAGATAGCCGGAGAGTCCCGGGAAAACACAGGTAAGAAATCTTCTAAAGCCGTACGGAACAACGGAGCCATCCCTTGTTGCATCTATGGTGAGAAGAATATCAACTTCTCCACTACGGCCAAGGATCTTCGCCATCTGGTGTATACACCAGATTTCAAACTGGCGGATATCAACATCGATGGGAAGTCTTACAAGTGCATCTTGAAGGATATCCAGTTCCATCCGACAACAGAGGCGATTGTGCATGTGGATTTCCAGGAGCTCATCCCCAAGCGACCCATCAAGGTCGAGATCCCCGTACGTCTCACCGGCGTAGCAAAGGGTGTCAAGAATGGTGGAAAGATGCTGAACCTGTTGCGCCGGATCAAAGTGAAAACTACCCCTGAGAGTCTGGTGGATGAGTTGTTCGCAGAAGTGTCACATCTGACACTCGGACAGGCCATGCGTGTCAGTGAGGTGAAAGTACCGGAAGGTGTGGAGATCCTGGTCGCCCCGAATATTCCCATTTGCCAGGTGGAAATCCCACGTGCATTGCGGAGTGCAACTGCAGAAGCGGAAGCAGAAGCAGAAGCAGCCGAAGGTGCACCAGCAGATGCGGAAACCGCCGAAGCTACCGAAGAATAGGATTCTTCGCTCAACGATCAAAAAGACCCTTTCTTCGCCGAAAGGGTCTTTTTTTTGCCCTCGCTTGAAATGTTTGATTGCACGCCGAGGAAGCCATGGTGAATTGCGTATTTTAAAGGCATGAATTCACTGCGCATTGCCCTGCTTCAGTCTTCTCTGTATTGGGAAGACGCTCGCATGAACCGACAGATGTTTGCCTGGAAGATCCGGGACCTGGGCGGAGAGGCAGACCTCATCGTCCTGCCAGAGATGTTTTCCACCGGGTTTACCATGGAACCCGGCCATGTAGCCGAGGACCCCGGTGGGCCGACAACCACCTGGATGCAGGAACTGGCTCACGAAACCGGGGCGGCCATTACCGGAAGCCTGGACATCAAGGAAAATGGAGCTTACTTCAATCGGCTCCTCTGGGTAGAGCCAAGCGGACACATACAACACTACAACAAGAGGCACCTCTTTGGGATGACCGGAGAAGACAAGGCATATCAGGCGGGAAAAGACCGCCTGATCGTCGAGTGGAAGGGATGGCGGATCTGTCCAATGATCTGCTACGATCTCCGCTTCCCGGTGTGGTGTCGCAATGATGACGCCTATGACCTGCTCCTGTTTGTGGCCAACTGGCCGGAACCCAGACGGCAACACTGGCAGCAATTGCTGCGCTCCCGGGCTATTGAAAACCTCGCCTTTGTCGCCGGGGTCAATCGATTGGGCAAGGATGAAAACGGATTGGTCTATGTGGGCGACACAGCACTGATCGACTATCGCGGAGAGACCCTGGTCAGTTCCGCACATGCAGAAACCACGCTCCAGGCCACGATCCAACTGGACGACCTGATCAGCTGGCGGGCGCGGTTCCCCTTCCTGGACGACCGGGATGCCTTTACCCTGGATCCCTGATAACAGGCAATCTCTCTCCTTCACGTTCGTTCTATCTCTCCACAGGAAACCGAATCAAGGGTCTTGCGTATACCTATAGACAAACGCAACCCTGTATGGCTTTATTCATCCATTTGACCCCTCTTTTTCGCCTGTCCCTCCGTTTGCTTTTTCCCCTGTTGCTGCTCCTGGCAACGGGATGTCAGGTTGCCCGCTCAGTCCATAGTCCCACCGCCGCAAAAGCCAGGGATGCTGAATGGTCATTGCGGGAAGACATCTGCAGGGAAGCGGCCCGACATATCGGTACACGATACAAGTATTCCGGCATGTCACCCGGTACGGGATTCGACTGCTCCGGCCTGACCAGCTACATCCTGGCCCAGCATAATATCCAGCTGCCCCATCAATCCGGTGCACAAGCCCGGGAGGGTAGTGCCGTCAACGTTTCGCGGCTTCAACCGGGAGACCTGGTGTATTTTGCCCGGAAAGGGCGGATCTTCCATGTTGCTCTTGTGGATGAGAACGATGCCTCCGGGATCACGGTGATCCACAGTACCACCAGCCGGGGAGTGATCCGGGAAAACATCAGTCAGTCCAGCTATTGGAAGCCCAAGATTGCCGGCGGACGCGATGTTGTTCGAGCGAATGTCACTGCTTCTCGCTAGCCTCTTTTCCCTCATCGATTTTCGCTACTTTTGCAGCTTCAATAAAGATCACATATGATCCATTTAATACTATTTGGCCCCCCAGGTTCCGGCAAGGGCACCCAGGCGGCCAAACTCGTTGAGCATTACGGGCTCACCCATATTTCAACGGGCGACCTGTTCCGATACGAGATGGAAAATAACACCCCGTTAGGAATCAAGGCCAAAGCCTTTATGGCCGAAGGACAACTTGTCCCGGATGAGATCACCATCGGCATGTTGCGCAATAAGGTCAACAGCGTTAAGGAGACCCGCGGTTTCATTTTCGATGGGTTCCCCCGGACAGTGGCTCAGGCCGAAGCACTGGACCACCTCCTCGAAGAACGGGATGAAGAGATCACCGGACTGGTAGCCCTGGACGTGCATGAAGAAGAAATCGTCCAGCGCATCCTGCTCCGGGGTAAAACATCCGGACGCCCTGATGATAATGACGAATCCATTATCCGAAACCGGATCGAAGTCTACAAATCCGAGACCACCCCGGTATCCGATCATTATCGCAGGATCGGCAAATCGCACACTGTACAAGGCATAGGCTCACTGGATGAAATCTTCCAACGTCTGACCGGGGTGATCGACAGTCTGATCGACTGACCCCTGATATGGAAAAAAACTTCATCGATTACGTCAAGATTTGCTGCCGCTCCGGAAAGGGCGGAGCAGGATCTGCTCATTTCCACCGGGATAAGATCACCTCCATGGGAGGCCCCGACGGAGGTGACGGCGGACAAGGTGGAGCCATCATTCTCAAAGGAAATAAACAGCTCTGGACACTCCTTCATCTGAAGTATCGCAAACACGTGATCGCAGAGGACGGACAGAATGGCGGAAGCGCCCGAAAGTCCGGAGCCATGGGCAAGGATGTGATCCTTGAAGTCCCCCTGGGCACCGTCGCCAAAGATGTAGAAACCGGGGAGGTCCATTTTGAGATCACGGAGGATGGTGAGACCAGGGTGCTGACACCCGGAGGTCGCGGCGGATTGGGGAATGCCCATTTCGCTACCCCGACCAATCAGGCCCCCCGTTTTTCCCAACCCGGCGAACCGGGGCTGGAAGAATGGAAGATCCTCGAATTGAAAGTCCTGGCAGATGTCGGCCTGGTCGGCTTCCCCAATGCAGGCAAATCCACACTGCTGGCTTCCATATCTGCAGCCAAGCCGGAGATCGCTGATTATCCGTTTACAACCCTGGTGCCCAATCTCGGGATGGTTCCCTATCGCGATCATCGATCCTTCATCATGGCGGATATTCCAGGGATCATCGAGCACGCACACGAAGGAAAAGGACTGGGGCATCGCTTCCTGCGCCACATTGAGCGGAACGCACTCCTCCTCTTTATGATCCCCTGCGATGCGGACAATATTCGCGAACAATATGACATCCTGGTCAATGAACTCCAGATGTACAATCCGGAGCTGCTCGATAAACCACGTTTTCTGGCCATCACCAAATGTGACCTGGCCGATGAGGAGCTCATGGAAATGCTGCGCCCTGAATTGCCAGAAGGCGTAGACTCCCTCTTTATCTCCGCCGTTTCCGGCTTCAATCTCATGCAACTCAAGGATGCCATCTGGCAGCGAATAGACCAGGAGTAAAGCCAACTACCGTGAATGGCGATTCCTCCCGCAGACGGCTCTGTTGAATACCGTCTATTGCCCTACTTTTGAGGTGAACCTGCAGGATATGACCAACGCCGACTACCAGGCCATGCTTCCCACCCTTCCCGATGAACCGGGGATCTACAAGTACCTCAATGAGGAGGGGACCATCCTGTATGTGGGCAAAGCCAAGAACCTGAAAAAACGGATCGGATCCTACTTCGGCGAAAAGAAACAACAGTATTACAAGACCCGAGTGATGATCCGCGCCGCCCAGCGACTGGAGTATACCATTACAGAATCAGAACACGATGCCCTCCTGCTGGAGAACTCCCTCATCAAAAAACACCAACCCCGGTACAATGTCAACCTGAAGGATGACAAGAGCTATTCCTATATCTGCATCAAGAAGGAACGCTTTCCCCGGGTGTTTTTTACCCGCAGGGTCATCCGCGACGGTTCCACCTACTTTGGCCCCTACACGTCCAAACACCGGACTGCCATCGTCCTGGACCTGATCAAGAAACTCTTCACTCTTCGGACTTGCAAATACAATCTCTCCCAGGAGAATATCGATGCCGGCAAATTCAAAGTCTGCCTGGAGTATCATATCAAAAACTGCCTGGGCCCCTGCGAAAACCTGGAAAATGAAGCCGACTACCTGGACAAGGTCGCCCAGATCAAAAACATGCTCTCGGGCAACTTTTCAGAGGTCAAACGTCACCTTCAACAGGAATTGAACCAGCATGTGGCCAAGCTGGAATATGAACTGGCCCACCAGGTGAAGATCAAACTGGATGCCTTCGAAGACTACCAGAGTAAATCCGTAGTGGTCAACCCCTCCATCCGGGATGTAGATGTCTTCTCCATTGCCTCGGATGACAAACACGCCTATGTCAATTACCTCAAGGTGATCAATGGCGCCATCATCAATACCTATACCCAGGAAATGGTGAAGAACCTGGATGAAGAACCGGAGGATCTCCTGGTCTATGCCATCCAGCATTTGCGGGATAAATTCAACAGCATCACACCAGATGTGATCGTCCCCTTTCCGATCACCTACCTCGAAGAAGATGTCCGCATCATTGTCCCCCAACGAGGCGACAAAAAAAAGCTGCTGGATATGTCCTTGAAAAATGTGGACTATTTCCTCTTGCAGAAAAAACAACAGGCTGCAACAAAGATCAAAAAGGTGACCTCAGCAGAACGCATCCTCACAGCGCTTCGGGATGCCCTCCATATGCAGGAAATGCCCCTGCACCTGGAATGTTTTGACAATTCGAATATCCAGGGGACCCATCCGGTCTCATCCTGCGTCGTGTTTAAAAATGCCAAGCCGGCAAAATCGGATTACCGCCACTACCATGTCAAATCCGTCGTCGGCCCCGATGATTTTGCCAGTATGGAAGAAGTCGTCTATCGCCGGTATAAACGATTGCTGGAGGAGGAATCACCCCTTCCGCAACTGATCGTCATCGATGGTGGCAAGGGACAACTGAGCGCCGCAGTTCAAAGCTTGAAAAAACTGGACCTGTACGGGAAGATCACCATCGTGGGTATTGCCAAGCGACTGGAGGAGATCTATTTTCCCGAAGATCCCCTGCCCTTGTATATCAATAAAAAATCAGAAGGGCTGAAACTGATCCAGCAGGCCCGAAATGAGGCCCACCGGTTTGCCATTACTTTTCATCGCAACCTGCGGTCAAAATCATTCCTCAGATCTGAACTCACCGAGATCCCCGGAGTGGGTGACAAGACGGCCCAAAAACTGCTGAAACACTTTGGATCCGTGAAAAAACTGATGGCCGCATCACCTGAGCAATGGGCCGAAATTGCCGGCCCGTCTGTGGCAAGACAGATCGAATCCTATATCAAGGGAGAGCAAACCGAAGAAGAATAAGGTCCATCAGAAGCGCCTCCCATATTCCTCTGTTCACGCCGTTTTGGTGTCAATTTCTCTCATGTCCAGTTCCTTGAACAATCGGCGTTTTGCACGCTCGTACATGTATTGGTCCAGGACATAAAACCGAAGCTCCACCCGGTTCTTTTCCATCACGATATCAATGGGCCGGGTCACAATAATCCAGGGATTGGCATACATCGCTTCCCTGATCCGGCTGTAGGCCGTATCCATATCCTGATCCTTCACCTCAACGGTCATAGACATGAATTTGACATCCGGAATACCCTTTTGCTCGATCCGCACAGCCACATTCATCAGGCGATAGGGTAATAACACGCGTTCGCCCCGGGCCGTCACGAGGTGAACTGCCTGATGCCCGAACTGCGCAACCCGGCCTCTGATCTCTCCAACCACAACATGATCGCCAACCTGAATATCTCCGTTAAACGCATAGGTGATACCCAGAAAAAAGTTGACCCAGAAATCCCGAAAGGCCACAAAAACCACAGCGACCAGAACTGTCGACACCAGAATATTGTGACGGAGCAGGATGTACAACACAATGACCGAAAAGATGGACCAAACCGCTATTTCCACCTGATGAAGCAAGTGCTGTACCCGCTCCCCATCAGGCTGCTGCAGTTTGCCGGGCAAAACAAATCGCTTGTACAGTCGAAATACAAAATAGATCCCCAGGCCACACAAGAGGCTGATAAACATGACTTGATACGGTAATCCGTGGGTGACACTCATGGTTCCAGATTAATGAAAAAAGCTATGTTGTTCCAGCCAATATTCAACCACCGGCCGGACGACAGGATTCAGGATAAAGCCCTGGGAACCCTCCTTCTGAATGACCTGGCTGCGCTCCAGTTCGTACAGCAATTCATGAATGGCCTCTGTATCGCCCTCAAACAGATGGATGATCTCATCACGGGTCAGATGGCGACTCAGAATCAATTGATAGATCATCCATTTCCACCCGGCCCGCCTGACCTGCAGGTCGACCTGGTCTGCTCGTCGGTCAATCGTTATCTCATGATTCGAACAGGTGATGATCGACCGCAACCACAACTGCAAGGTGCGCCCTGCATTCCCATGGCTCTTTTCGACGAACTGCCGTAGATACCGGCGAAATGCCAGGGTGTGATACGGATTTTTTTCACCCTTGTAGACAAGATCCAACCCGCCGATCTGATGCCGTTCCAAAACCATTTGGATCAGGTCATCATCGGACATCGGAGTGAGGATAATGGTATTCGTGATCACTCTTCCCAACGGGCGATGCTCGCGCAGGGCCGAAAGCGCAAACAGATTGACATTCAGGATAAAGAAGTGCTTCTTCTGGTATCTTTCAACGACCTGGATCAAGCGTTGACACGCATCCTCCTTCCGGGTACGATCCCACCATACCTCCAGGTCATTCACCAGAATAACTGAATGTGATGGCAGCTGATCCAGACATTCCTCTATACTGCCTTTAGCATTCGTGCCGGTATGAATCAGACGCTTCAATTCCTGGAGGGTCCCCTGCCGGCCCGACAGTTCCAAAAGCTCATTGCCTTTCGTTTTCAGTTGCTGCGCCAGATATCTCGAAAAATGTGTTTTTCCCGATCCGCTCTTGCCTGCGATCAACAACGCACCCCGACTTTTTTCATCCTTCCAGGCATCGAAGGCCCTCAGTTCTCGCTGACGCCCGATGTACTCACTTTGCACTGGCAGGTGTTTTCCAAGAAAGAGTTGTTTATAATAAAATGGAAGTTGCGAAAGAACCTTTTTGGGGGGTAGAAAATCCTGGACAAAATGGAGGCCCCTTTCCAGGTCGGTCTTTTGTTCATACAGGGTGAGAAACTCGGAAACTTCAGATTCATGTTGCTTGGCCTGAAAGATCCGGGCCAGATCTTTCACCCCGTTCCGCATAGCGGACCGAATTCGATTGAGCATGACCTGAAGGCCTGCCTTTCGCTTGGAGATGGTAATAAAGCGATCCCAGTTCTCAGCGTGTTCAACCAGGTATCGGCTATCCAATTCCAGGTGTAGCTCGTAGAAGACGGTGCGAATACCCTCCTCCAGTTTGGCCACCCTGGACTGGAATTCTTCCAGCTCCATCTGATTGCGCTCCTTCATGGTCTGGAGCAACTTCCTGATTTCCCTCCTGGAAATTTTGGATGATTTTTCCTCTGCCAACGTAGACCTCAGGAGAATAACCCGATTGAACTGCTGGTCCTGCAATGCGGCCACCTCCTGCAGATACCGCTCCACCAGACGCTGTACCGGTTCGAATAGTTTGGTCTCCAGAATAAAATCGAGGATCCTGGGCATGTCCAGCGTGACCGGGGTCATCCCCTCCAGTTGATATTGCTGAAAATCTTCGAAGAGCTGGCGGTTGAAGACCACAGAATCGTGATGCAAAAGCGGCTGGAGAGCAGCCGAGATGGTACTGATCTGGGCCATGAACGGATTGATATCCCATGCAGGACCTTCAGCATGTTTGTAGGCATCGAATACACTCAGGTCAGCATCCTCCACGTGCTCCTCCGGCAATTGTGCCAGATCCTGCCCATGTTGCCGGATCTGATCGGCCACCCGTAGGTTGACCTCCGTCTGCAATCGGGCAAGCATCAATTCCAGCTGTTGTCCGATCATCAGATTCACCCGGGCAAGGGTCAGGTTCAATGCACTGGTCGAATGCAGGGCTTCCTGGTTCTCTCCCCATTGCTGTGGAAACTGAGTCAGATACTGCACTTCTGTGCGGACGCGGCGTTTATCCAGGTTCGAGCGGATCTGCCGCAATTCAAAAACAGGATCTGCGGATTGGCAATTCATCAGCATGTCATTGATCAATTGCCGAACGGCCTTCAGAAGCTCATCCTGTACCTGAGCCTTCAATCCCTGGAAATATCCGGCGTGTTCCTGCACGACGTGTATGATCTCGGTCTTGGTCTGGTCAATATGCGCTGCTGCATACCGATCTGATGCAGAAAATCCCTCCCATTGACACAAATGATAGATCTTCGAAATGACCTCATTCGTTGTCTTTGCCAGGTGGGAATAACAGGCATACCCGAAATCCCGATAGACCTTCAACACCATCGGTACCAGGGTGCGCTGGATCTGAAGGTTCCCCAGCTGACGCAGTGGAATGCGAACCTGAAGGCCTTCTGTGGTATATCGAACCCGTTTGGGCAGCCCTTTGATCGCCGCATTGAGTTCCTCCAGGTACAACTGATTGTGCTCTGCGTACATCTCCACCAGAATGCGCAGATCTCCGGTTTGGAGACTTTGCAGGTGCTGCTCAAACTGGCTCAGCTGCTCTTCAAAGAAAGACATGACCTCTTGCACATCTGTGCCAGGAAGATCCCTCCCTTCCCATTCGCGGATCACCGCCTGGAACAATCCGAGGTATTTATCCTGGATAGGGCCAAACACCTCTTCCGAAAATCGCCTGACAACTGCAGTCAGCTCCTGGTCCAACTGGATCAGCTGTCCGCGCAAAGCCTGGTCATCGAGTTCGACCACGTCCGGAATGGTCGCTTCAGCTGCATCGATCTGTGTCACCTGCTCCGATTGCGGTGACAGCAATGCGATCTCATTGAATTGGGTGGATGCCTTGACCAAAAGGGTAGTTCCGATCGTGCTGACCAGGTCATTGGTATTCCCCACAAACGTCCCGGCTTCTTCCAATTGGACTTCCGGGATGCCCACCAATACCAGGTCAGTATCCGAAGAATAGATCTTCATTAATTCATAGAGCTCCCGATGTTCCGTGGCATTGCCAATCACCTTGATCGAGGCACTCACCCGATGTTCTTCGAGAAGGTGTCGGATCTTCTTTTCAATGATCTTGATATTGCTGTTGGTATCATCCACCAGTAGAATGCGGATCTGCGCATTTCGCCACAACTCCGAAGCCACCAGGAATTTGGAGATATTCAGCATCAGCTCGGCATTCCGACCTACCCCTCGCCACCAGAGGTCGATCTGCGCATAATTTCTGAACCCGAACCGGTCGTCATAGTCCAGATAGAGGACATTATAATCCAGGTCCATCAGTTTCTGGGTCATCTGGGCAAACCAGATGGGGTCGGCTGTATTTTTGGCCCAACCCATCAATATGGTGTTTGGCTCTATCCCGGAGAATCCGAAGGTCGAGGCGATGGATTCTATGCCCTTGAAGATATTCTTCACTTCCAGACGTCGACCGAAGACCCCGTACTTCTTCAAGACCTCGTCATTGACACTTTGCTGATGCTTGGGGAACAGGAGTTTAGCTTCCTGATTCTCGTAGAGATCAAAGTTGGTCACTATGCCCCGATGTCCCACCAATTCCTTGCTGAATTCAAGCAGGTGTGGCCGATGTGTCGTCCCTCCACTGAACAGCAGGACATTGGGCTTCCAGTTGCGCTGGTGCTCCTGCTTGTCATCCATCCGCCGCAATCCCGTCTTGACGACCGAAGACCACACGCTTTGCCAGACATCCCCGGATCCCAGGGCCAGCTGCTTCTTGGCCAGCCAGAAATAGATACCCCCGATCACCACGAAAGCAGCCACCATGGCCAGCATATCCAGTCGGAACATCACCACAAACGTGGCGATAAAGCCGGCCAGGCCGACCCATTTTTTCACTTTGAAAGAGGGATTGAAATCCGAGCTGGCCCAACTCTCCAGGAAAAAGGACAGATTGATAAACCCGTAAGCCGCCAGATAGAACATCGAACAGATCCGGGCAATGGTATCCAGTTCGCCGATCAGGATACCCGCCTCTGCGATCAGGACCGTGAAGATGAGCGCGTTTCGGGGGTCATTGCCTTTTCCCACACCCTTGGCGAAGAATTTCGGGGTGATCTTATCCACCGACATCGCCTGGAGGATCCTGGGACCTCCCAATATACCTCCCAGAGCAGAGGACAGGGTTGCACCCCAGATACCCGCGACCACCGCCGGGGCAAACAATGCCAGCTTGAGCAGGATATTGTTATCCGTCCGCAGGAGTTCCTGGTCGACTGAAAAGAATATAAAAGTGGCCAGCCCGACATACACCACAAACCCCACGCCGATGGCCCACAGGGTACCTCGTGGAATAGCCTTCTTGGGGTCTTTCAGATCCCCGGACATGGCAATCCCCGCCGTAAACCCGGTCACCGCCGGGAAAAAGATCGCAAACACCGTTTCCATGCTGACACTGCCGCTGCCCGGCAGATAGGACAGGGAAGTTGGCGCCTCCGGTGATACACCCAGGAAGATCGAAATGAGAGACAGGACAATGGCCGCCATAATGAAGAACTGGGTCTTCAAGGCAAATGAGGTACTGATCAATGCAATGATGGTCATGATCAGCAAGGCCAATGAACCGCCCAGGCGCAACCCGTTGATCCCCGCATCCAGGCCAAAATACGGATTGAAGCTCTCCGCAAATCCGATCAGGTAGAGCGCTATGCTCAGCGCTGTACCGGTAAACAGGGTCATGCCGATGGCACCCCCGATGGGCAAGCCCAAACTCCTGGAGAGCACATAATACACCCCACCGGCTCCGACCTTCTTGTCTGTAGCGATGGAGGAGATGCTCAGTCCGGTGGTAATGGAGATCACATGGGCGATCACAATGATCATGATACTCCCGATCAGACCTGCCTGACCCACGACCCATCCGAGTCGCATGTACATGATCACGCCCAGGATGGTCAGCAGGGATGGCGTAAAGACACCCGCAAAAGCCCCGAATTTTTTTTGAATCGACATATGGCATTCTTACCTGTTCAAAGCATGGCCACAATCCCGGTGAAGATGCCATCGCAAGAGCATTAAAATCGCCCCACATCCACCCAGCCTTTACGAGGCCGGCATGCTTTTATATAGCCGCTTGATTGGCACGGCATGACCACCTCTCCAGGTCACTCTGTCCTGATCCCGAATGGCTGATCCGGGCAAGGTCCTCTCGGGCAGTCGCCTCAATATACAGCGAATCAATTCGATCAAAAGACGCACCCCTCATGACCGGAGACCCGTCATCACTACCGTTGTCTCCTCCCGCCAGGGGTTCCAAAAAGGAAAACCCTGCCAGATCGGACCCGTATGGTCCACCCTGGCAGGGTTTTACATGTGGTTACAACCCCTTTACCGTTGTATAGGGGATCAATTCAATGTGAAGATCACATTGATACCGCCCACATTGGTCGTCGTCTTAAACCCGTTAAAGGTCTTGGGCTTGTTCTGCGTGTACTCATACCGCAATTGAAGCCGCAAACGGGAGTTGATGGGGTAATCGATCGTCGGGTTGATTCGGATAGCGCGATTTCCCCTGGCCGGAATCGAGATGCTTCCGTCTGCAGGATCATCCACGGCATCCAACTGGTGATTGATCTGAATGTCATCCCGGAAGCTGAAACTCAGATTCAGGGTGAGATCCTGGCCAGGCATATTCTTCTTATCCTTCTTGTTCACTCCGAAATAGAGGAAAGGAATTTTCACTTTGGGAATGACATATCCCAGATTGAAGGTCAACTCACTGGCCTTGGTTTCTGGCAACTGGGGATCGTTCAGCAACAATTGCAGCTTCCGGCTCTTGTTCCAGGTGAAGGCAAGATTGATATTGTTCTTGGTTCGCAGATCTACTCCGATCAACGGTGAGAATTGCTCGTCAATGATCACATCAGGGATGATGAATTCTGAGTAGAAGTTCAGGCTTTCCTGGTTCAGCTTCGTCGGATTGTTCGGATCAAAATCCGTGTAATCCGTTTGGAAGCTGTTCACGGTGAGGGTCGATCGATAACCATGGCTCAATCGGAAACTGCTGAAGATCTCCTTCATGCCCGGCAGCTTGGCCAGTCCATCATAGGTCATCTTCCAGTTGGGTCGGGGAACATAGTCAAACAGTCCGTTCAACAGCGGAGTGGTATTCGGATCCTTGCCCGTGTAGGTAGCGATGAAGGATGGTACCAACACCTCCAACTGCCGCTTCCCGAAGCCTTCTGTATAGCCGGGTTCCAATGCGTGCGTACCCATTCCCAATCGCTTCGAAATAATTTCTCGATTGGTCTGGAATTCTTCAAACAACTTCTTGACACCGTCATCATTTCGGAAGATGGTGTTCAGGGACATGAAGGAGATAGAGTACGAACCGATATTCTGGATGGGGTTGTGACTGAAATCTTCCCCGATGGTTCGCACCTTGAACAATTCGAAGGAGTTTTCCGAATAATTGCGGTTCAGGTCCACATCAATGCGCAAGTTATTGACCGGCTCAAGGGTCAGCGTTCCACGAAGAGACTGTTGATAGGTCCGTTCGACGTTCTGGTTGAGCCAGACATTTCGTGTGATCCACTCATTCGAAGCGGCATTATCCAGCCATTGGGTATTGGGTGCATCCAGTCCGGAAATGAATCCCCATCCGGGAGAAGTGAAGTCCTGCATACCCATCAACTGGGATTGCGGGGTGTAACCAGGTACGGTATTGGTAAACTGCTCCTGATAATCGATCCGTGCCCGTCGCAAGCTCAGCAGAGGACGGATCACGATCTTTTCGACCAATGTCGGACCGTCTCGCTTCTTCTTCTCCTTTTCTTTTTTCTTGTCATCCTTATTATCCGGATCATCCGGGTCCTTTTGATTATTCGGGTCGTCCGGGTCCTTGGGTACACCGGGTTTGCCTCCCCGCACATTCGCAGGTGTTCGCTTCACCCGGTTGGATCCCTTATTCCCCTGGATCTGATTCAGGTAGGACCATTGTCCATACAGGCTTTCAAAATTCAGGTCGGCATTCAACCGGCGGGTTTGACCGTTCCGGATCACATTCCCCAATGTATCGACATTCAGGGAGGCTGTATTATAACTGTACAATCCATCATACTGGGCACGCAGGTTGACCCAGTCCAGGAATGGAATATTCTTGGTGGGCACCGTATAGTTGGCGCTCAGATTGTGGTTGTAATCTTTTGTTCGACCCAGATTCTTGATATTCTCCCACACATAATCCTTCTTGGTTTGTGAAGGTGTAGGCTGGCCGCCGTCGTCGAACTCGGGAAGTTCATCAATGACAGCCCTGTTGAGGGCACTGAAGGTAAACTTCAATGACTTGGTGAGGTCCCACTGCAAATTGTAGTTTCGGTCCCACCACCACTGTTTATTGTAGAATGTATTGAGTCGTGGATCCGGCCCGGCAAACCGGTAGGTGGTGACACCAAATCGTCGGTCCATGATGGTACTGAACGTGAAATTATTCGGTACCGGGTTGAAGTTGAAATTCTTGACCAGGTTGAAATATTCCTGGTTCTTGATCAGCTTCTTGAACGGTTCAATGTATTTTACCTTGATCCCGTAATTGTAATTAAATCCTCCGTTCTGGTTTTCCAGCACATCGCTGGCGATGATCGGATCCTGCTTGGCAGTCTCCGACCAGGCGTAATTGAAACTAAAGTTCTCAATATCCCACGGCATGGGTTTCCGTTCCGTATTGGTCCGGTCCTTACGCACATTGGTAAAATTGTAACTCCTGATCGTCGTCAGGGTCAGTGCGGCTTCCTTGACAGAATCACGGACAGCCGATTCCTGAATGGCCGCGAGTTTTTCCTTTAACGGAACATCCAGATCGTAGGGATCGAATTGCGGTGTACTGGTCGTATTGCTGTACTGGGCATAAAATGGAATTTTGATGCCTGTCTTTTCCGGCAGGAATTTGCCCAGTTCGAATGAACCGGCAATATCATAATTCAGATCTTCCTGTCTTGCCCTGGCCTGGACACGCTGATCCAATGCGCCATATCCGATACTGCTGTAGTTGGTCGAGACATCGATCCGACCAAAGTCCGCCAACTGCATTTGCATGCGAGCCGTAGCGGCATACCCGGCCCGGTCATCCAGCCCGGATAATCGCAGCTCATTTACCCACACGGAGGCACAATGCTCCTTAGAATCCTTATTTCGGACGCCGATGAGGACACCGCGGACCAGGCCGATATTCGGATTACCCTTGACCCGCGCATATTGGGTATAATTCACCCCGTTGATCTCCTTGATGATCTCCTGCACATATTCGGTCTGCAGGTCGGATCCCGAATCACCGTTTCGATCGATCTTGAGATCCTTGAAGATGGAGAGATCAAAATCAAATTCATTTTCCTTGGGCCAGATATACCGTCTGTAGGTATTATCACCGGGCATAGGAGCTCCTTGCGGTTTAGACACCACCAGGGGGATCTCGTATTCGTAATAGTTGTTCTCAAAGTCACTTCCGAAACGAATGAACATACTCAGGTCACCGTCGTCGATCTGATCGGTCAAGTCTCCCAGACCGGGTAATTTGCCCTCCTCCACGTGGACGAACATCTTCATTTTCTTATAGACCCGCATGTCCAGCTGGAAGAGCTTGTAGATCCCGATAAAGTCACCAATATTCTGTTTGAGGCCACAGAAATCCAGGCTCAGTGATTGCTCATTCTGCAGGAGGTTCGGATAGAGACCTGCGTTGTTTTCCCGCTCGATGCCGGGAGGAAGATCATACCCGAACGGATTATCGTTGGAGTTCCGCTCAACGTTGATCGCATTGATGTCAAACAGGGTCGTGGAGAAATTCGGTTCACCCACCGACGGCTGGATACGCTCATATTCCCGCCACTGGTTGCGGACCATGCTGATCTCAGCAAAACGAAGGGTCACGGGCTGTCGGAATTCGGTGAGATACATCCGGATAAACCGCATGGCCCGATAGTCTGAAATACTGCCCACTCGCTTGGTAAACTGGTCAATAGGAATCTTGACGCGATACCACATCCGACCCTGTTCACCCGGAACCGCATCGATGATGTACTGGTTGAATTGCAATTCTCCGTTGGGGCCTTCATCCAGGGGGATCTCGTATTCGAAATATGACTCCGCCTCGTTCATGGTGCCATCCCGGTTGATATCCTCCATGTCTGGCAGGAAACGACTGGCCGTGGTGAAGCCATCATTGCTGGGGGGCTGGGCGGAGTTGCCCTGCATCCCGTTAAAGCCACTGTAGCGGCTGTATATATTATTCTGGGTGCCATAACGACTGTCCCGATAGGCGACATAGTCATCATTGGACGGGTCGTTCTGGACCCTGGACAGGAAATCCGGTAGTGCCCCGCTGGTTGAAAGATTGTTGAGGTAATCCTTGAACACTTCGGTTTCGCCTGCATTATCCAGACCGTCCAGGCCGACATCCTGCAATTGCTGGTCGCCCTGATCCGGATCCAGGGAAGTGTTGATCTGACGGTTGGCTGGTATCCGTCCCCACGCAGTCGTATCGACTGTGGCCGGATTATCACTGGTAGGTAAACCCTGTTCGAACGACTTTCGGCTGTCCCGCAGGATATCTTCGGAAATGTTTCCAATGTTGATGACCAGCTTACCCGGGTTGCCCGGACTGCCCCCGTTATCCAGGAAGGGTGTCAACATCCACATTTCGATATATCCGATATTGGCCTGCTCCCAGTCGGTGGTGGTGAGATCTCGCATGATCCCGCCCCAGCGGGATTCGGGCTCTGCCAGGCTGCCATTGGGCAACACCCCTGCAGAATAGGGTGTCCCGCCGATCAGATCGAAGTTGTAGGGTCCCCTGGCTTCCGGGAAATACCTGAGGTCCAGCGTACGGATCTCCGTATTGGTTCCCAGGGGTAATTGCTGGTTCGGGAATACCTCGGTACGGTCCACATACGACTGGTATGGGTCGTTGCGGGCTTCATCATTTCGTACACTCGGGTCGATCTGATACCAGTTGAGCATGGCCCGGTTCACCCCGCCTTCGATGCTGTTCACCTTCTTGGATTCCGGGAAACGCTCTATGGATTTGTTGCCCGCGTCCTGAGGGACACTGGCGATCACCCACTGGGTGCTGGGGATATGAATGGGCAGGTTGGCCGTACTGCCTTCAAAGTCATCCAGATAGACAATTCCTTCCTTCTCGCCGCCTTCATTGATCGCGCGGGCGTGACCCGGCTGGAGATAGGCACCCTCGGCAGCCACCTGGATGGAGGACTTGGCCTTGGTGTCAATGAACGGGATCTTGTCGACCGCCCGGGTCAACCAGGGCGCTTCCTTGTTGAAGGTAAAATCCAGCCCGTACACCCGGTTGTTGATCGGGTCATCTCCGATGTTCACCTTGAAGGTTTGGGGTCGTTCAAAGAGCTGGAGATAGGTTGCGCCCACCGTAAAGTCCTTGCTTCGTTCATAATCCGCCCGGAGGCCCAGCATCGTCCGGGTCTGGAATCCAAACAGGGTATTATCCTCAAAGGAGACCCGGATGGGTGTAGCGGCCTTCAGGTAGGCTTCGTTGAGGATGGTGATCTGCCCGACGTTGTAATCGACGATATAGTCTTCATTCTCGCGCAGGGGAGTCCCTCCGGCAGTGACTCTCAAGGAGTTTCTGGGCAGGTTAAAGGCACCCAGGGAGATCCGGCTAGTGACATTGGTTTTATAGGTTCCCTTGATCACAAAACGGTTTTTGTCCAGCACCTCCCGGGCTCGGACAAGGGTCGTATCATACAAGTCTTGATAACTGTAGAACTCCTGTAGCTCGGGGTCATCGATCCGGTTGGTCAACGAACTGCCAAAGGGTTCGAGGACAGGGAACATGATCCGGCCGTTTTGCGGAAAGATGGTCAGCCCTGGAACGTAGTCGAAAATGCCGTCCGGCTGTGGATCACCCTGGACGTTGAGGTTATCCATGTTGAATACCCGGATCAGCGGGATGGCCGCCAGATTGGAAGAAGGCAGGAATCGCTTCAGGCCTTCTCCCGGATCTTCATAATAGATATCCAGCTTGAAGTCTTCCTGACTGACATTATACGCGCCGATATTATAGACGTTTTTCATCATCAGGTCCCAGAGGGGAATATCGACCCGCTGGGTGATGCTCTTGAGCATCTTGACAAATAGCACATTGGGCTTTTGCTGATCATACGGGATATCATCGGCAAATTCTCCGACCTGGTAGTGACGGCCGTTGTAGGTGTATTCATAACTGATCCCCAGGACATCCTGCGGTTTCAGGTTGGTAGTGATCGAGATGAAACCCAGTTTGGCCATGTTGGCATCGAGGGTATACTCTGTGGCAGAGAGCAGTCGGGCGGTGATCTTTTCAAAGTCACGGGTCTGCTCCATCTGAAACTGACTGGAGGTCAGCGTCGATACAGAGCCCTCCAGGGTACGTGATTCCTTGTTGGCCTGGATCAGCTCGAAGAAACGGTTCGATTCATTGGTGGGCAATTCCTTCCCCAGGAGATCCAGCTGAACAGGTCCGGTTTTGCCATAGGCGGCCTTCCCGTTGGGGTTGGTGAAGCGATCAAATTCACCGATGTCAGCCACTGCAACAATGTCACGGATATTTTCTGTTTCGTTTCGGTCATTGGTCACCCACACCTGGACCCGGGTCACCTGAAACAGGCTGTTCACCTGGGGCAGGTTACGCAATACCTGTTCAAAGGCGTCCCGGTTGTACTGGGACAGGAGGAAGTTCCGGTTCTCATCATACTGGTCGGCCTTCACTTCAAAATCCTGGACCTGTGCACCTCCCTGGATGGTCAATTCCTTCCGGTTGGATTGCTGTTGGGAGGCCAGGGCGGTCAGGCGCAGGTAGCCGAATTTCAATTCTGTCTTGATCCCGAACAAGGCCTGGCTCCCCTGGATCAGGTTACTGCGGAGCGGAAGGCTGACGTTACCGGCCTCGATCTTCTGGATGATATCGTCTTCACTGAATTCCTGCCCGCTGTAATCCAGCTTGACCTTGTTGTCAAAGCTGAAGGTAGCCTGGTTGTTAAAACTGGTAGACAGGTTGAGTTTTTCTCCGATCTTTCCGGTCACATCCACCTGGATACCCATGCGGAAGTCGAACCCGCCCTGCAAGCGCTGGCGGATCGGCAGAACGGGATTGTCGGTTTTGTTGTAGTTGACACCAAAGAAGAGGTCGACCTGACCTTTGGGGGTGATCTCGATCTTGTTGCCGCCGAACAGCCGGTCCAGCAAACTGCTTTTGAGGTCAAAGCGGGCGATGGGATCGAGACGATCGGAAAGACTGTTTTTTGCCGAGCTGAGTCCGCTCAGTTTATTGAAATATTCCTGTTCGAGTTCCTTGCTGCGATAATCCAGATATTCCTGGAAGCCCATTTGGCTGGGAGCCCGGTAGTATTCACTCCCCATTTTCTCCGAGATCAGGTAGTTGCCGCTCGACGGATCGTATTCGATACTTTTCTCGACAAATCCGGGATCACTCAATTGGATCGGGTCCTTACCCTCCCCATTCTTCCAGAAACCATAATCTGGAAGGGTGTCCTTTTGCATGGGCCAACCGGAGATGTTCGTTGCCGAAACAGCGGTCATACCCAGGAAAACCCAGCATATCCATACCAACAAATACCTCATAGCCAATAGCCTGTCTCTGATCGAAGAGGCCGAAAATAACCGGACCACTCCTTGGTGTTTTTATCTATCTATTCTTACCCAGTACGAGGAAATCCCTCGTGACCAGCCTAACTACATCCTTCGTTATACGGGGAAACCCCCGTAGAGTTGCCTGTTCCACGGTCCATTAACCCTGGGACAGTGCACGAAGAGCCTGCCGGATGAGTGCTTCCACACTGGACGGCCCTTCGGCAGAACTTGTGATCCTGGAAAGGGCCTTTTGCGCCTGGGCTCGGGGGAATCCCAAGGCCAACAGAGCAGATAACGCCTCCTCTCCCATTGTATTGTTTGTTTGCACCGGGATTAAATGGCTTTCGCCCGTCCCCTTACTGATCTTGTCCTTCAGGTCGATCAAAATCCGGCGCGCCGTTTTATCACCCACACCCTTCACCTTTTTGAACGCCGTGAGATCCTCGCTCAGGATGGCCATCTCCGTTTCCTGCGGACTCATATAGGACAGGATCAACTGTCCGGTATTGGGCCCGACGCCAGAGACCGAGATCAAATGAATGAACAACTGTTTCTCAGCCTCCTCCGTAAACCCGAACAAGGCCTGATGATCCTGTGAAAAGTGATGATATACGGTCAGCAGGACATCCTCCTTCCCCTCGATCGCGGAAGCGGTATTCAGACTGATGCGTACTTCATAACCCACGCCCGAACACTCGACGATCACAGATGTGGGACTTCGTCGAATCACCTTTCCTCGTAATGATGCAATCATGCTGCGAAGGTAGAAAAACCGAGGCATTGCCCCATGGTGATCGTCAGCCTAAAAGCCTGTCTGCAATAGCATTACAAGTACTTGCTTTTCATTACATGAACCTACCAACGGATACCGTGACAGGAATGTGGGGGTAGCTGACCTAGGAATGAATCTGTTTCCGTCTAGTGGGTACCCATTGTGAACCGGCAAACCCTCTACCAGATCGATCGGACGGCCTGGAGGAAAGGCCCTACTTCATCAGTTTTTTCAGAATATCCTGAGCGGCTTTGGCGATCACCGTACCCGGACCAAAGATGGCATCCACGCCGGCAGCATAGAGTTCCTCATAATCCTGGGCAGGGATGACCCCGCCAGCCACGACCATTATATCCTCTCGACCCAG
>JAUIEA010000062.1 GCA_030429045.1 Bacteroidia bacterium
GGAAGCCTTACGGCAAAAAAAATAGGTGGCACCAGCCGTTACTGATAGCCACCTAAGGGGAAAACAGAGGAATCAGAGAAGCACTTCTAGCCTGAGCACATCAGACAACCTGGATCATCCAGGCTGCAGGCCTTGACTTCGGGCTCCTGTTCTGACGAATCCAACCGTTGCTGCAGGGATGCGCCAGACTCCTGGTTTACTTGGCCATTAGACGCTTGCTGTCGTTGGTGTTTCTCATCCAGGGTAAACTTGATGGGATCAACAGCGGCCTTGGTACGCAAGTAATACATGCCCGTCTTCAAGCCCTTCTGCCAGGCGTAAAAATGCATAGAAGACAGTTTTCCAAAATTTGGGTTTTCCACAAAGAGATTCAGGCTTTGGCTTTGACAGATATAGGCGCCTCGATCGGCTGCCATATCAATGATCGCCTTCATACTGATCTCCCAGGTGGTTTTATACAGATCCTTGATCTGTTCGGGTATTTCCGGAATATCCATGATCGAACCGTTGGTCGCCATCAGTTTCTGGCGCATGTCATCATTCCACAGTTCAAGACCGATCAGGTCCTTGAGCAGGTGGCGGTTCACCACGATGTATTCTCCGGAGAGGGTTCTTCGTGAATAAATATTGGAAGTATAGGGTTCGAAACACTCGTTGTTCCCCAGGATCTGGGAGGTCGAGGCCGTCGGCATCGGTGCGAGGAGCAGGCTGTTTCGCAAACCATGTTCCACGATCTCGGCCTTCAGTGCAGTCCAGTCGTAGCGGTCGGATGGCGTTACGCCCCACAGGTCAAATTGCAACTGACCTTCGCTGGCCGGAGAGCCCTGGAACGTGGAATACGCGCCCTGATCCTTTGCCAGCGCACAGGACTCACTCACAGCCGCATGGTAAATGGTCTCGAAAATGTCACGGTTCAGTTTCCTCGCCTCCTTGCTGTCAAAGGGGAATCGCATCAGCAGGAAGGCATCGGCCAGTCCCTGTACCCCGATACCGATCGGCCGGTGCCGCATGTTGCTGTTCCGGGCTTCTTCGATGGGGTAATAGTTGATATCGATGATCTTGTTGAGGTTGCGGGTCAGCACCCTGGTAATGCGGGCCAGTGACTCGAAATCAAAGGTCTTGTCCTCATTGACAAATTTGGGCAGGGAGATGGATCCCAGGTTGCACACCGCGACCTCATCCTTGGACGTGTATTCCAGGATCTCGGTGCAGAGATTGGATGAGCGGATCGTGCCCAGATTTTTCTGGTTCGACTTCTTGTTGGCGGCATCCTTATAGAGGATGTAAGGCGTACCGGTTTCGATTTGTGATTCCAGGATGGCAAACCAGAGTTCCTGAGCCTTGATGGTTTTTCGTGCGCGTCCTTCCGTCTCGTACTGGTGATAGAGGGCTTCAAATTCGCCGCCATAACAATCGAACAGCCCGGGCGCCTCATTTGGACAAAACAGCGACCATTCGCCATCTTCTTTGACGCGTTCCATGAACAGGTCCGGGATCCACATCGCATAAAAGAGATCGCGGGCCCGTGCTTCTTCCTTCCCGTGGTTCTTCTTCAGGTCGAGGAAGTCAAAGACATCTGCGTGCCAGGGTTCGAGATAGACGGCAAAGGCTCCTTTTCGCTTTCCTCCACCCTGATCGACATAACGGGCTGTATCGTTAAACACCTTGAGCATGGGGATGACACCATTAGAGGTGCCTCCGGTGCCACGGATATAACTTCCTGTTGCACGTACATTATGGATGCTCAGTCCGATGCCACCGGCCGACTGGCTGATCTTGGCACATCGTGCCAGAGTCTCAAAGATGCCGCTGATACTGTCATCTGTCATCGACAGAAGAAAGCAGGAGCTCAGCTGGGGCTTTGGTGTACCGGCATTGAACAGGGTCGGTGTGGCATGGATAAACCACTTTTCCGACATCAGGTGATAGGTCTCGATCGCACTGTCGATATCCTCCCCGTGAATGCCGACAGCCGTCCGCATCAACAGGTGCTGGGGGCGTTCTACCACCCGGCCGTTCATGCGCAGGAGATAGGACCGCTCCAGTGTTTTGAACCCGAAATAATCAAAATCATAGTCCCGGTCGAAGATCAGGGCAGAATCCAGCCGATCCTTATACTTCTGAACGATCTTGTAGGTCTCTTCACCGATCAGCCCCGCAGATTGTCCTGTTTTGGGGTCGATATAGTTGTAGAGCGCTTTGATGGTCTTGGAAAACGATTTGTCCGTGCTCTTATGCAAGTTGGAAACAGCAATCCGCGCGGCCAGGAGGGCATAGTCCGGATGATTGGAAGCCATGGACGCCGCAGTTTCCGCAGCCAGGTTATCCAGCTCAGTCGTCGGCACGCCATCGTAAAGCCCCTGGATGACCTTTTTGGCAATTTCGATCGGTTCTACATAGGCCTGGGACAGGCCGTAACACAGTTTTTTGACCCTCGCGGTGATCTTATCAAAACTGACATCTTCATTTTTCCCGCTGCGTTTGACAACTTGCATAGCCATGGTGCTGTGGTGTTTATAGGATTGAGGGATGGGATTACAAAAAGATTCTAGAAGTCCTCCTCCAGAGAGAACACCTGTTTGTCGCGATCACTGAGGACACCCGCCTTCTGATAGTCTCCGACGCGTTTCTCAAAGAAGTTGGTCTTGCCCTGAAGGGAGATCAGATCCATCCAGGGGAATGGATTTTCAGCGTTGTACACCTTGGGATTCCCCAGGGCCGTCAACAATCGATCCGCCACAAACTCGATGTACTGGCACATCAGCGTACTGTTCATACCGATCAGATCGACAGGGATGGCATTGCTGACGAAGTCCTTCTCAATTGTGACCGCATCGGTAATAATGGTTTCCAGGGTCTCCTTGGTCAGCTTGTTGGTCACATGATTGTTGTAGAGGAGGCAGGCAAAATCACAGTGCATGCCTTCATCCCGGGAGATCAGCTCATTGGAAAAACTCAGGCCGGGCATCAGCCCGCGCTTCTTCAGCCAGAAAATGGAGCAAAATGAACCGGAGAAAAAGATGCCTTCAACGGCTGCAAAGGCCACCAGTCTTTCCTGGAAGGATCCATTATCGATCCAGCGGAGTGCCCAGTCAGCCTTCCGCTTGACCGGCTCCATATTCTCAATGGCATTAAACAGATAGTCCTTGTCCTTGGGATCCTTGATATAGGTATCGATCAACAGTGAATAGGTCTCAGAATGGATGTTTTCCATCATGATCTGGAAGCCGTAAAAGAATTTGGCCTCTGTATACTGAACCTCATTCACAAAATTTTCAGCCAGGTTCTCGTTGACGATCCCATCGCTGGCAGCAAAGAAGGCCAGGACATGCTTGACAAAATGCCGCTCGTCATCGCTGAGCTTTTCTTCCCAATCCTTGACATCACTTGTCAGATCGATCTCTTCAGCCGTCCAGAAACACGCTTCAGAACGTTTGTACCAGTCCCATATATCATGATGCTTGATGGGGAAAAGAACGAATCTGTTCGGATTCTCTTCCAGGATGGGTTCGTAATGCTGCTTCATACTCAGGTTGTTTTCGGCGGGGTTAAAGCCGACTTACCAGGACGTTGATTGGGATAGCAAGCTCAGGGTAAACCAAGCGTGTTTGACCGATAAAAATATTCCAGTAAGCTCCGTGAAGTAGTCGTCCCAGGTGTCAAGATCTGACTAACCCGAATTGGACATCTTCCGCTGTTCCCCGCTGTACAATGCAAAGGTGAAGAACCTGCCCTCCCCCACCAAACCGGACCTGATAAAAATACTCACAACATGTGGATAAAATATATAACCGGTTGATGTCCTATTAATTAGGCCCTGAAATCCACAAATAGCAATTGTGAATAAGTCATTATATGCAAAATATACCAATAAGTTATTGCGTATATGTATTCGTTGGAACCCACTGAGGTTCAACGCAGAACAGGCCTTGATAAAAAGGGTGAAAAGAGGAGAGAACTTCTCGTAAACAGTGTGTTAGAAAAGGCGCTTTCTTCTGAAGAACCAGGCAAGCAACAAACTGATAATGATGGAAATAACAATGATGTAGTAAATCGCCGTGGGAGAGTCCTCCAAACCACTTGGTACATTCATGCCAAAGATACTGGCGACCAGAGTGGGTACCATCAGGATGATGGTGATCAGGGTCAGCCGCTGGATCACCACGTTCAAATTATTGGAAATAATACCGGCATAAGCCTCCATGGTGCCCCCGATGATATTGGTATACACATTGGCCATTTCCAAGGCCTGGCTGTTGTCGATGATAATGTCTTCAAAGAGCTCCACCTTGTCCTCATTTCCCTGGACACCGAGGAAGTCCGTGCGCTTGACCTTCATCTTCAACAGCTCGTTGGCACTGAGGCTGTTGACGAAATACACCAGGCTCTTCTGAATACTGAGCAATTGCTTCAACTCCTGGTTGCGGCTGGAATAATACAGCTCCTGCTCGATGAGGTTCCTGCGCAGATTCAACTTCTTCAGGCAGCTCAGAAAACGATAGACATTCTCCTCCAGGAGCCGGAGCACGAACTGACGTTCGTCAGCCGGGTCCGCATTCCGCACCTTGTTCTCCAGGAAGAGATCCAGTACCGGATTTTCGGCGGAGGTGATGGTAATAATGTATTGCGGTACCAGGATGATACCGATCGGGATGGTCAGGTAGATCGCCTCATTCTCCCCGTCCCGCTCGTTGAGAACGGCCGTATTGATAATGATCAGGCGTGCCTCTTCCTCCCGTTCATAACGAGACCGCTCATCAATATCCAGTGGATCCGTAAAAAAGTCGAGTGGAACGACTAACTCCTCAGAGAGGACCTCGATCTCCTCCTGGGTGACCGGTGGAGATATATTGATCCAGCAGGCCGGTTTGCGCTCGGCCAGTTCGGTGATCAACCCATCGATGCGCGCATAATAACGGATCATCCTTTGCTGGTTCCATGAATCTAGAATCTAATTCTCGCCTAAAAGTAAGATTAATCCCTCAAGCCGCCAATATTTATCTCCCGTGCACCCCCACGGGACAACCATCGAACTTTAAACGAATTTACTTGAAACGAATGGCCTTAACCGGTTGGATACGTTTGATATACAAGGAAGGAATCCACAGGGTAAAAAAGGCCACCACGAGAAATAGCACATTCAGGATGAGAAAGAACCAGGGATCCCAGCGAATGGGGACCACCGAAAGGTAGTACTCGGCTTCATCTAGTTTCATCAGACCATACCTGGCCTGCACACTGCCAATGATAAGGGCGACGACATTCCCGATGCCCATCCCCCATAGCAGGATCCGGAGCGTCATTCGGATGAAGACAGATCGGATGATCTGGTCATGCGCACCCAGGGCCTTGAGTATCCCCACCATCGTAAACCGTTCGAGGATCAGAATCAGCAGGACCGTGATCAGATTGATCATCGCAACGATCAACATCAGGATGATCAGGACCCGTTCATTGATGTTCTGGAGGTCCACCCAGTCAAAAATGGCCGGAAACTTCTGGCGGATACTCTCGATATACAGGTCATCAGGCAACCATTCATAATAGATATGGGCTGTGATGGGATCCAGATCCCGGAGATCATCAATGAAAACCTCAAATCCGGTCACTGCATTTTCGGGCCATTCATTCACCGCCCGGATCTGACGGATATCGACCAGGGCAAATTTCTTGTCATATTCCTCCAATCCCGTCCTGTAGATGCCTCTTACCTGAAAACGCCGTTCCACCTGACGGTTCGCCTGGATAAAATACACGATCAGGTCATCGTCCAGCTGGAGACGCAATCGGGATGCGGTAGTAGCAGAAACCCAGATGTCACGTGAGGGGAGGGTATCATCCAGTCGGATCGGTTGCCCCTCAAGCATATAAGCCTCCAGGAATGACCAGTCAAAGTCAGTCCCCACGCCCTTGAGGATGATGCCTTCCAGGTTCTCCTTTCGTGTGAGGATGCCCGGCTTTAAGGCATAGGCCTGAATATGCCGGATCCCGCCGTAGGAGGTTCGCCTAACCACCTTTCCCGAGGTCAACTCCTCTTCATATTCGATCTGTCCGACGGAATCCAGAGCGGGATAAAAGGTCTGGTCCTCCAGGATCGGCGGACTTTCAAAGGTGTTGTTCAGATTGAAACTGGTGATCTGGATATGGCCCCAAAATCCGAACACCTTGGCTTTGATCTCCGTTTTAAAACCCAGGATCAGGGCATGTGCCAGTAAAATGACGGTGACGCACAAGGCGATCGTGCCTATGGCAAAATAGATGATCGTTCTGGTGAACGAATCGCCTTCCGTAGAACGCAAACGACGGGAGATGAAATGAGGTAGCGACATGGTGAAATCGGCTCCAAGATACATCTGTCTCCCTGTTGCTGGAAGGGCAGCGTGAAATGTCCTATTTTTGCGGCCATCTGAACACAGCACACATGGACTTTCTGGAAGAATTACGTTGGCGGAATATGTTGCAGGATGCCACACCGGGCATTGAGGACCATCTGGCATCCGGTCCATGTACTGGCTATATCGGCTTTGACCCCACTGCCCCCTCCCTGACGATCGGCAATTATGTCCAGCTCATGCTGTTGACCCTCTTCCAAAGATCGGGGCATACCCCGATCATCCTCATGGGTGGCGCCACCGGACGGATCGGTGACCCCTCCGGCAAGGACAAGGAGCGCGAACTGAAAAGTTTTGAGGAGCTGGATCAGAACCTGGCGCACCAGGAAGAGCAGATGCGCAAACTGATCGCCTTTGACGGGGTGCCAAACCCTGCACGACTGGTCAACAACCATGACTTTTACAAAAACATGGATGTCCTGGAGTTCTTGCGCACGGCGGGCAAGACCCTCACTGTGAACTATATGATGGCCAAGGAGTCGGTCAAGAAACGGGTCGAAACGGGTATTTCCTTTACCGAATTCAGCTACCAGATCCTGCAGGCCTACGATTTTCAATGCCTGTATGAGCAACAGGATTGCCGGCTGCAGATGGGCGGATCTGACCAATGGGGAAATATTACCTCCGGCACCGAATTCATTCGCCGCAACCTGGGAGGAAAGGCTTATGCCCTCACCACCCCACTTCTGACCAAAGCCGATGGCAGTAAATTCGGAAAATCTGAACAGGGGAATATCTGGCTGGACCCGGAAATGACCTCTCCCTATGCCTTTTACCAGTTCTGGATCAATGCGGATGATCGCGACCTGCCGAAGTTCATGCGCTACTTCACCCTGCGTTCACGGGAAGAAGTCCTGGAATTGGAGAAGACTTATGCGGATGATCCGGTCACCCTCAAACGACTCCTCGCCGAAGAGATCACCAGCCGGGTGCATTCCGATGACGCCCTGGAGAGTGCCCGCAATGTGTCCAAACTGCTCTTCCACCCCAAGGTCGATGCTGACTTCCTGAAGGATATGAAACCGGCAGAATGGAAAATGGTGGATGGCGAAATACCCAGCTACGCCCTGACACGCGACCTGTTCCAACAGGAAGGGGTTGGGTTGATCGACCTACTGACAGAACACACCGATATCCTCCAATCCAAGGGTGAGGCGCGGCGGGCGATCTCCGGAAACGCCATTTCCATCAACAAGATCAAACAATCTTCACCGGATGCCGTTCTGGTAGCCGACGACCTCATCCATGATTCCTATCTTCTACTGGAGAACGGAAAGAAGAATAAATTCCTTATCAACTTTTCATAAGCCCCTGCATGAAACCTTCCCTGGTGATCCTGGCTGCCGGAATGGGCAGCCGTTACGGTGGACTCAAACAGATCGACGGCGTCGGTCCCCATGACGAGACCATTATCGAATATTCCATTTACGATGCCCTGAGAGCCGGCTTTGGAAAGATCGTTTTTGTGATCCGCAAAGACATTGAAGAGGCTTTTCGCGAACGCTTCGAAGCCATTCGTCCCGCCGATGCCCAATTTGTCTACGTCTTTCAGGAAATGGACAGCTATACCAACGGATTGGGCACGACCGATCGAACCAAGCCCTGGGGAACGGCCCATGCCGTGCTGGCTGCCTGGGAAGCCGTACAGGAACCATTCGCGGTCATCAATGCCGATGATTATTACGGGACAGATGCCTTTTCAGATATGGCTCGTTTCCTGAAGGAAAAAGCCTCCCCTGCTGTCTTTTCCATGATGGGCTACCAACTGGCCAAGACATTGTCCGACCACGGTTCGGTCTCCAGAGGGGTCTGTGTGGTCAATGCCGATGGGAATCTCCACCATGTGGACGAACGCACCCAGGTGCAATGGGAAGGCGACCAGATCATCTATATGGAGGGTGATCAACGCATACCGGTCGATCGCAACAGTTCAGTTTCCATGAATTTCTGGGGCTTTCATCCGAGTGTCTTCCCGATCATTGAAAAGCGGTTTCACCAGTTCATCCAGGAAACCACTGGTCAGCCCAAGGCCGAGTTTTTCATCCCTCTGTTTATCCAGGAGATGATCGATCGCGAAGAGGTGAAAGTCAATGTATTACCCTGCCAGGACCGCTGGTATGGTGTGACCTATCGCGAAGACAAACCCATGGTGCAGGAAGCTTTCAGAAAACTGGTTGAAGCCGGTACCTACCCGCAACCATTGTGGGGATAATCCCGACAGGATATAAAAGAAGATGCCTGCCCCAAAGATTTGAGACAGGCATTCCTGGAGCCACCCAGCGGACTTGAACCGCCGACCTACGCATTACGAATGCGTTGCTCTACCAGCTGAGCTAGGGTGGCATGTATGTCTGGATTCACCTGACGACATAGTCGGGGTGAGAGGATTTGAACCTCCGGCCTCTACGTCCCGAACGTAGCGCGCTACCGGGCTGCGCCACACCCCGTTTGCGGAGATAGACCGGGTCCTTCACATTTGAGGAATCGATCATATCACATTCAGGCTGCAAAGAAAACAACTTTCGACTTCATACGCAAGGTCGCAGTCGCCGGTTTCATGGTGGGCAAAAGATATGCCACACCGATCTTTCAGTTCAAATTTCATCTATTCGGCTGCCACCCAATTCCACTCATCCTGTTTACGACCAACTGGAACATGATAATGGAACGTTGCTTTCCGACCAGATCGCAGTAAAAAAAGTGTTATTGTCAATGTGTTGGCCACGCAACACCACATCTGTAGGAAGAAATATCAATCTCCACATTACCTTAGGCCAGAACAAAGAAACGCCTGATGATCATTCTCCACACCGCCGACTGGCACCTGGGAAAACGCCTGGATACCCATTCGAGGCTGCCCGAGCAGCAACTGGTGCTGGAGGAAATCATCCAGGTCGCTGACGATATCCAGGCACAGGTCATATTGATCGCCGGGGATATTTTCGACCAGTATCATCCCGGGAATGACGCTGATGAACTGTATTACAGGACCCTCAGCAAATTGTCCAACCAGGGACAACGTGCGGTGATCGTCATCGCAGGAAACCATGACTCACCGGATCATATCCTCGCCCCCGAGACCCTGGCCCGATCCCTGGGGATCATCACCATTGGCCAACCCTACCAGACGGTGACACCTTTTACTCACGAGAATGGCCTGTCCGTCACCCGATCCGCACCAGGCTTGATTGAATTAAGCCTCCCTGGAGAACCACCTCTCCGGATCATCACCACGCCCTATGCCAATGCCATCCGGCTGAAGACCGCCCTGGACCCCGACGATCCCGAGGCGGCCATGACGACCATCCTGTCGCAACATTGGAAGGAGCTGGCCGATACCTGGTGCGATGAAAAGGGATGCAATCTCTTCATGGGTCATTTCTATTTTGCAGTCGACCCGGCCCACCCCGATCCGGAGCCGGACGATGAAAAACCCATATTGTATTCGGGAGGGATCCCCGCCCTACCAGTGCATGCCATTCCTCCCCAGATCCAATATGCAGCATTGGGACATTTGCATCGGCCTCATCAGGTCAGTGGACCGGATCAGGTGCCGGTGGTGTACAGTGGCAGTCCCCTGTCCTACTCCTTCTCGGAGGCTCACCAGCAGAAAAAGGTCGTGGTCATCGATCTGAATCCCGGGAAAAAAGCCCGGATCGACTACCATGAACTGCATTCGGGATACCCCTTGCTCCGACACAAGAGCCGCGATATCGAAGAAGCCGTTCAGTATCTGCAAGAACACCAGGAGGCATATGTGGAATTAACCATGGTCTGTCCGGAATTCTTGTCCAGCGAATGGAAAGCCCGACTGGAGCAGGCTCATCCCCGGGTGATGATCATCCCGGAAATGGAATTGCTGGCTGACGAACAGACCCAAGCCAACCCTGCACTCCAGCTGGACCGGATGGACGACGTCTTCTCGGCCTACTTTCAACATAAAATGGGCACCGTACCGGATGAGGCTTTAATGGATCTCTTTCACGAACTCCTCAATGAAGAAGCCCCATGATCCCAGTTGAATTGATCATCGAGGGGATCTATTCCTACCGGGAACGCACCCGGATCGACTTTCAGCCCCTGCTGGACGCCCATCTCTTCGGTATTTTTGGTTCCGTTGGCAGCGGAAAGTCCTCCCTTCTTGATGCGATCACTTTTGCCTTGTACGGACAGGTGGAGCGCATGAACAAGCGAGACAGCGTCGCTGCCAACATGTTCAACCTGGATGCCGATAAGGCCTATATCCGGTTCACCTTCGATTCACTGGTTGATGGCCGGCGATACCAGTGCCTGGCCACTGGAAAACGCCGAAAATCAGGACCAGTCATCAGTCGGGAATGCTTTATCCTGGAGGAGGAAACGCCTATACCTGTTCCCGAGCAGGACGTCCACCAGGCCATTGGATTGACCTACGATCATTTCACCCGGACAGTCATCGTCCCCCAGGGCAAATTCCAGGAATTCCTTCAGCTCAGTGACAAGGACCGAACAGAAATGATGCAACATCTCTTTCACCTGCATCGATTTGACCTGGCAGGCCCCATGCGTGGATTGATCGGACGTACCCGGAGCCAGGAACAACACTTGTCCGGCCAGCTGGAGGCACTGGAGCGGATCCTGGTCACGCCACTAACACAACTGGAGGAAGATAGGAAGCGCCTGGCCCAAGAGCTCAAACAGGCTACCCAACTTGTCAAACGAACCAGCAGGGAACTGGAGATCATGACAAACTATCAGCGGGCAAAAACGGGATATCAGCAAAACCGGGAGGCCCTCCAGGCCCTCCTTCCCCTGATCGAGAGTCTGGGATTGGAACTGGCTCGCCTTCAGGAGCAGCATCTTCTTGTCCAAAAAAAGGAGGAGCGTCTTCCCGACCTGCAGAAACTGCAGCAACAGCTGCAGACCTTGGTGGATATCCTGCGTACAAAACAGGAAAAATCCATCCTGGACAAGCAGATCCAGGCGCAAAGAGAGGGGCTCTCGCCGACCGAAAAAAAGATGCAGGATCTGCGGCAGTCACTCGATAAGTCGGCTCGAAGCATATCCGAGTTGCTCTCCGGTCAGGCGGTTTCTGAGGTCATTCAGGAGCGGACGACCTGGTATTATCAATGGCAACAAACAGAAGAAAAACGAAAGAGTCTCGAAATAAAGGGAAAGGAAGGCAAATCAAGTCTCGAGGAAGCACGCTCAGAGCAGACGGCCTTCTGGCAACAACACTGGAACGAAACCCTTTTTGAAGGACCCCTGCCGGAAGAACCCGGCAGTGAGCTTCCTGAAATCATCCGGAAAAAAGAGTCCGCCCTTGCTGAAACAGAACAACGGATCCTGCATCTCCAGCTTCAAGCCGGGCTCCTGCCCTATGCTGCTGAATTAAAGGAGGGGATTCCTTGCCCCCTATGCGGTGCCCTGGATCATCCCGCACCTTATACCAGTGCTCAGAACCAGGATGTCCTGCATGGCCTCGAAACATCGCGGGATCAGAAACGGGAGGCAATACGGCAACTCAGGCGACTGTCTGATCAGGCACGCCAGCTGCAAAACCAGGTTCAGGTCCGGGATGAGCAGTTGCGGACCTTGCGCCAGGACTACCTCGATCTCCAATCGCTGCAATCCACGTTGTCTGCGACATTGAATACCTGGGAGATGACCCTCCCTGACCTGATAGAATGGTTGAAACAACAAGCAGCCCTCCATACGCAAATCAGTACCACCCAGCAGGTCTATCAGCGAAACCAGGTCGCCCTCCAACAGATCGAATCCGAATACCAGCAACTGGAAGCAAACCTGAAAGAACAGGAGTCCATGTCCGTCAGGCTCCAGAGTCGGCTGGATACCCTGACTGAGCAGATCGGATCCCTGGACAGCCTGGCAACCTACTTGGATCGATCCGAAGGGGAACTACAGGCAAAGATCCAGGAGCTGGATAAAGAGCACCAGTCCATCCTCCAGGAAGTCAGGCTGTCTCAGCGATCGATCCAGGAGGCGCAGGACGGGCTGAAACAACATCAGATCCGAAAGGAATACCTGGAGGAGACCCATCAAAACGTACTGGAGGACATCAGGAACGGCAGGGCAGCCCTGGCAGAACTTCGTCCGGATCGATATCCTGCCACCTCCGAGATCGATGCCGATCAGGCTGTCTTGACATTGAAACAGGAACTGGAACAACTGGAAACAGCAGCGACACAATGGTCGAATCAACTGGCCGTCCTGGACACCCGGATCAAGGAGACTGCATTGCGGATGGAAGAAGCCAGAAAATTACAGGCCGAGCACCAGCAGGTTTCCAACAAACTGGAAAACCTGAAAACCCTGGACACCCTGTTTCGGGGAAAGGGCATGGTGGAATTTGCAGCCTCGCGCTATTTGCGCCAGATCCTTGAACATGCCAATCAGCGTTTCTACAAGATGACCCGCCACAAACTGCGCCTGGAGCTCAGCGAAGACAATCGGATCATGGTCCGGGACTATTACCATGGAGGTGCTCTCCGACTGGTGAAAACACTGTCAGGTGGGCAGCTTTTCCAGGCTGCGCTTGCACTGGCTTTATCCCTGGCAGAGCAGATCCGGGACTATCGGCAGGGAGATCGGGATTTTTTCTTCCTGGACGAAGGATTTGGCACACAAGACCGGGACAGCCTGATTCTGGTCCTGGATACCCTCAAAGCATTGAGAGCCGAAAACAGAAGTGTCGGCATCATCTCCCATGTTGAGGATCTGCAACAGGAAGTCAATGCCTATCTGAAGATCACCCTGGATCCTGTGCGGGGCAGCCTGATCACACCCAGCCATCAGGGATGACCCTGCTCTGACCATGAATGGCGTACCTTTGCCAGAAAGAATGCGGTATGAAAAATAAATTGACGGAAGCCTTCGGCCACCTGGAGAAGGCCGACGAAAAGAGCCTTGGATATCTGGTCAATGCATTGGAGCGAAACAATCAGGAAGGATTTGATTACCTGGAGTTCAAGCTGGCCTTGTTCCAGTTGGAAAAGATGGAGATCACGGGTGAACTCGCTGTCAAGTCGGCCTTCGCCACCGCATCTGCAATGGGCGTGGACAAGGGACATATCCTGCATTCTCTGGATCGATACATGAAGGTCCTGCAGCAGGAACGCACAGATTTTGACAGTGCCCTGGCCTCGGCCATGAATCGAAAGATCGAAGCCCGCAAGAAGGACATCGCTACCCTGGAAGCGAAAATCAGTGAGTTCAAAAAAGAGATCGAGCATCTGCAGGAAGCCATCGATAAAGGCGAAGAACGGATCCAAAAGGCACAGGACGAAATATCTTCTGCTACCGGTGAATTGGAACAGGCTGAAAAAACCTTTCACGCAACATATGATCTCATCAAGGAAAGTATGGAAACCGATCGTCAACTGATCCTCAACCTGGGCTGATCAGTTCAGTATATCTCCGGCCATCAAGGCGCGGGTTTCCTCCATCAGCGACGTATGCGTCGTCTCATTGGTAGGTGTGACAATGCCACTCCACCGAATATGCAAGGTGCCCGGCCACAGATCCATAGATCGTGCAGATCCACTTCGTTTGTGGACATTCTGCAGGGTCATCACGGCTATGGGAACACGAAGATCCTGGGCCAGACGAAAAGCTCCGGAATAGAATGGACCGAGGGGATCTCCACTCCGGTTTCGGGTGCCTTCGGGGTAGAAGAAAAGAGAGTATCCTTCATCAAAGGTCCTTTTCATCCATTCCAGACTCTTCGTTCTGGATGCGGAGCTGGACCGGTCCACCAATACACAGAGCTTCTTCACGACAAAGCCGAGGAAGGGCACCTTGGTCAATTCCTTCTTGGCCAGGTACTTGTAGACATTTGGAAACGCAACCGTATTGGCCATGAAATCGATCGCCGAACGATGGTTGCTGACCAGGATATACTGGCGCCGGCGATCCAGCATTTTTCGATTGTGCACTTTGATCCGGATCCCGACCAGCGCGAAGAATACCCGCGGAAAGACATGGTGATTAAACCAGATCACCGGCCTGTACCGGTTTGATGGAAGGATCCCCAGCAACAGAAGGTAAAAAGGAAAACAGATCAGCAACAGGATGAAAAAGATCAACAGGCCATAGAGGGCCCAGATCTTTCCAAAGAGTTTACGTGCAGGCGTCATTGACCAGCTTTGGTTCGAGTGGTGACCAACCCGAGTTTTTGACCTTCCTCCAGCATAAGTGAATACGCCTGATCAAACTGATTGGGAATATCCCCTTCGAGGATGGCTTCGCGAATCCTGGTTTTGATCACGCCCACTTCCTTACAGGGCCCTATACCAAAGGCCTCCATGATCATTTCGCCTGACACCGGAGGTTGCCAGTTGCGCAGCCTGTCGCTCTCCTCTACCTCCTCCAGTTTGGTCCGCAGGTGAGCGTAGTTTTCCAGATACCGGGTGACCTTTTTCGGGTTCTTGGACGTGATATCCGCCTCACAAAGAGTCAGTAGGGCATCCAGGTCTTCACCGGCATCATAGAGGAGGCGGCGCACTGCAGAGTCGGTGATATCTTCCTGGGTCAGGGAAATGGGACGCAGATGCATCCGCACCATCTTCTGCACAAATTTCATTTTGTGATCCAGGGGCAGCTTGAGCTTGCGGAAAATCTTGACCACCATATTGGCGCCGAGCGCGTCATGCCCGTGGAAGGTCCACCCCACTTCTGGTTCAAATCGCTTGGTCGCTGGCTTGGCGATATCGTGCAGGACAGCCGCCCATCGCAACCAGAGGTCGTCCGATCGCTTGCAAAGATTGTCCACCACCTGCAGGGTGTGGTAAAAATTGTCCTTGTGACCGATCCCTTCCTTAAACTCGACTCCCTTCAACTCGACCATTTCCGGCAGGATCAGGTCAAGAAGGCCTGTATCTATCAGCAATTTGAACCCGATCGATGGTGTGGGAGCCTCCAGAATCTTGTTCAATTCCGTGGTGATCCGCTCCTGTGACACGATCTGGATCCGTTCCCGATATCGCGTGATCGCTTCGAGGGTTTCTGCTTCGATGGCAAATCCGAGTTGTGTCGCAAACCGGATCGCCCGCATCATCCTCAAGGGATCATCGGAAAAGGTCTTCCCTGGATCCAGTGGTGTTTTCAGGATCTTTTCGGAGAGGTGCTTAATGCCGTCAAAGGGATCCAGCAGCTGGCCAAAATCAAATTCATTCAAGCTGATGGCCAGGGCGTTGATCGTAAAGTCGCGGCGAAATTGATCATCTTCCAGGCTTCCCTCTTCCACGGCCGGTTTTCTGGAGTCCTTGCTGTAAGATTCTTTCCTCGCACCTACAAACTCCAGCTCTCGGCCTCTATGCCGGAACATGGCCGTTCCAAAACGCCTGAACACAGTGACATGGGGCTGGGGGAGCAATTGACCAGCTACAGCTTCTGCCAGTTGGATGCCACTCCCGAGACAGACGATATCCAGGTCCTTGGTAGCCCGACCCAGCATTTTATCACGGACGTATCCGCCTACCATATAGGCCGGAGAGCCCAATTGCTCAGCGGTCCTCCCTATCAGTCGAAGGAGGTCCTGCTCTTCTCTGTCAATCGGAAAGATCAAGATTCAATCAGATTTTCAACGGCTGGGGCGATATGATCCGTCGTAGAATAATGGTGCTCAATTTCCAGTAAAATCGACAGCAAGATAGAGAGATCATCCTCTGTGACCAACCTCGACCGGAAGGTTTTGATGCCTTCCAGACCTCTGAAATAGTTGGTATAATGCCGGCGCATCTCCAGGACACCCAATTTGGGCCCCTTCCATTCAACAGATCGCAACAGGTGCCTTCTAGCCGCATCCACTCGTTCTTCCAGGGTCGGGGGAGGCAGTTCCTCCCCCGTCGCCATGTAGTGTTTCATTTCTCTGAAAATCCAGGGATTGCCGATACTGGCCCGGCCGATCATGATCCCGTCCACTCCGTACCTGTTCCGATACTCGACCGCTTTTTGCGGCGAATTAATATCTCCGTTTCCAAAGACCGGAATATGGATTCGAGGGTTGTTTTTCACTTTGGCGATCCAGGACCAGTCGGCTTCCCCCTTATACATCTGCTTGCGGGTACGGCCGTGAATGGAAATGGCCTTGATCCCGATGTCCTGCAATCGTTCTGCAACCTCCTCGATATAGATCGTGCTGTCATCCCAGCCCAGCCGGGTTTTGACGGTAACGGGAAGATTGGTGGACTTCACAATGGCAGAGGTCAGTTCCACCATTTTGGGAATATCCTTCAGGATACCGGCACCGGCCATCTTGCAGACCACCTTCTGTACCGGACAACCAAAGTTGATATCCAGAATTTCAGGTTGGGCTTCTTCTACGATTTCGGCGGCCCTGGTCATCGAGTCGAGTTCCGCGCCAAATATCTGGATACCGATCGGACGTTCTTCGTCATAGATATCCAGTTTCTGGACGGACTTGGTCGCATCCCGGATCAATCCTTCGACCGAGATAAACTCGGTATACATCAGGTCGCAGCCCTGCTCCTTGCACAACGCACGAAACGGCGGATCACTGACATCCTCCATGGGTGCCAGTAGAAATGGAAATTCTCCTAATTCGATGGATCCGATCTTGACCATACCTTCCTTTACTGCAAAAGTACACGGAAGTCCGGCAGTCCACAAATCACCACCGGAGATAGATTTGATGCCTTGCCATTTACCTCGGTGTGATATTCTACTATCTTTGCGCTTTCTTACGCACAACCCTAACGGATGATCACTGCTCTTGTCCTCTGTTTTGTGATCGGTTATACCATGATTGTCTTTGAGCATCCGCTCAGATTGGATAAATCTGTCCCGGCGCTGTTGATGGGTTCGCTTTGTTGGGCCGTTATCGCCATGGGACATCTGGATGTCATCACCCACGAACATGTGGTAGGAGAAATTGAGCCCGTCCTCCTGCATCACATCGGCAAGATCGCCGAGATCCTGCTCTTCCTCATCGGTGCCATGACCATTGTCGAACTGATCGACCTGCACCGGGGATTTTCAGTCATTACAGATCGCATCCATACAACAAAGAAGTCTAAAATGCTCTGGATCATTTTGATCCTGGCATTTTTCATGTCGGCAGCCCTGGACAACCTGGCGTCAACCATCGTCCTGGTATCGCTACTGAGAAAACTGGTTCCTCAGCGGGAAGAGCGTCTCTGGTTTGTCTCCATGGCAGTCATCGGTGCAAATGCAGGAGGAGCCTGGTCGCCCATCGGAGATGTTACCACGACCATGCTGTGGATCGGAAAAAAGGTCAGCTCTCTCGGCCTGATCGAACATATCGTGATCCCGTCCCTGGTCTGTGTGGTCATTCCGGGCATCATTGCCATGTTCCTGCCTGCCTTCAAAGGACATATCTCGCCGAAAAAGGTGCAGGTATCCCATGGCGTGGAAAAGCCCTTACAAACCAGTAAGATCATTCTGTTTGCAGGGCTGGGTGGCTTGATCTTTGTGCCCATATTCAAATCCATCACCCATCTTCCACCGTATATCGGGATCATGTTGAGTCTGGGGATCGTCTGGTTGATCTCCGAATACATTCACCCTGGTGAAGACTTCAGCCGTGAAGAAAAAGAAGTCCTCAGCGCACGTCATGCATTGAGCCGGATTGAAATGAGTAGCATCATCTTCTTTCTGGGAATCCTGGCTGCGGTGGCCGCATTGGAATCGGCGGCCATCATGGGCCATGGGGGTCATATGATCGGACTCCTCAACTACGCCGCAGAAGGCTTGGATACGGCCATTCCCAGTATCGATATCGTGGTTATTGTCCTCGGTGTTTTTTCAGCCATTATTGATAATGTACCTCTCGTTGCTGCATCGATGGGGATGTACAATTTTCCCATGGACGATCGACTCTGGCATTTTATTGCCTATTCGGCCGGTACCGGTGGCAGTATGCTGATCATTGGCTCGGCAGCCGGTGTGGCCGCCATGGGTATGGAACGCATTGACTTCATCTGGTACCTGAAGAATATCAGCTGGATCGCTGCGTTAGGATTTCTGGGAGGTGCGGGGGCATTCATCCTGCTGTCCATGTTCTTCTAAGCCAATCCATGAGATCTCTTCTACTGTTTGTGTCGGGTGTGTTCACCATCATGTCGTGCCAGGCTCCGGCCCTGCCCGAAAACCTGATCGGTCACTGGCAGGCTCGCTCCCTGGTCGTGGCAGATTCCACATGGCAGGTTCAGGTTGACCCCATCCAGTTGTCTTTCTACCCCGATCGTCGATACCATCTTGAATGGTATGGCGGCCAAAGTGAATCTGGCAAATATCACGTCAATGGTGATTGGTTGCACATTGAATCAGCCGAAATATCGGACCGAAAACTTCGGATCATACACTTGGAATCCGATTCACTATTGATCAGTGGAACCCTGGATGACAGGCGAACCGTGATCGGCTTTCACAGATCAGAACTCGCTCCCCAGCCAGAATGAGAGGTATCCTGATCATCGGATTATGCTGCTTCGTCTTCAGCGCACTTCATGCACAAGACATTCGCTGGAGTCCCGGAACAGAAATAGACCTCGGGCGGCTGGAGGTCCGGACAGATACCAACTGTTCCTTTTCCTTCCAGAATCAAACCGCCGAACCACTGGTCATAGAGACTATCCGTACAAGCTGCGGTTGCACCAACCCCAAGTGGCCATCAGGCGCCATAGCGCCCGGAGAAACCGGGCAGATCGAGGTTACATTTACACCCAACCACGCTGGATTTCATCGGAAAAAACTCAAAGTATTCTTTGTCGGAATACGCAAGGGCCACTCCCTTTGGATCGAGGCTGAGGGGTACTGATCTTGTAAGGAGGCCTGTTCGTCGAAGAAGTACCGCACTCTGTGGCCGGGAGATATCAGCGATTGAATTCCACCCGTTCAAGGAGGTAAATTGCCCTATCTTTGGGCGTCTTGTCAAAATCAGGTTTCTATGAGTATTTTGCTATTTCTGATCGTCGGTTACGTTCTGCTCAGCATCAGTCTGTATATGTTATTTCCCAAGATGGGAAGTGACGGGAGCAAGGGACTGATCCCCGGCATAAACTTTAGCACCTGGTGCTCACTGATCGGCCGGAAACCGGCCTATGCCCTCTGGTTGCTCTTTCCGATCGTCAATTTCTTCATTTATGCCGGTATGTGTGTGGACATGGCCCGGTCTCATGGCAAGATGACCTTCCTGGATGCCTTCCTTTCAGTCGTGGGTACGCCGTTCTATTTCATGCATCTCGCCAGGAGTGCAACATATGGCGGCCCTGTCCTCGAACAGGAAAAGGCCTACCATCTCAAAGTCAAAGAAGCCCGTGAAAAGAACGATCAGTACCAGTTGAAGAAACTGGAGCACAACAATCCGTACCAGAAGGGCTGGTTTCGCGAATGGACAGAAGCCATCATTTTTGCGGTATTTGCCGCGGCCTTCATCCGCATGTTCCTGATCGAAGCCTATGTCATCCCCACCAGCTCGATGGAAGGGTCATTGCTGACAGGAGACTTTCTGTTTGTCAGTAAAGCCAATTATGGCATTCGCACGCCACAGACGATTGCCATGATCCCCCTGCTGCACAACCGCATACCCCGTATTGATCGGGAGTCCTATCTGAAAAGTCCGTCACTCCCCTACTTCCGGTTACCCGGATGGAATCAGGTGAAGCGCTATGACCCGGTAGTGTTCAACTACCCTGAAGGAGACAGTGTGATCATTACCCCCAACCGGACCTTCAGCTATCCCGATCTGCGCAGGACGAACAGCCTTCCACCCAATTTTTCACCTGCCATGCTGACAACCCGTCCCATGGATAAAAAAGACCACTACATCAAACGATGTATTGGCATGCCGGGTGACAGCCTGCAAGTGATCGACCGCCAGGTCTATATCGATGGAAAACCTGCAGAGAACCCCCAATACATGCAGTTTCTGTATCAGGTGTCGTCGACCACGACCCAATTGAATCCACGCAAACTGGATGAATGGGGCGTCAATCTGAATGATGCCAACGGGCAGGCGGGCTATTTCAATCTGAACCAGAATCAGGTTGAAAAACTGAAATCATTGGGTTCGGACATCCGGGTAGAAGTGGTCAACCGACAACCCCACCACCCCAATTATCTCTTTCCGAATGACAGCAGGGTCACCCAGGGATGGACGGTGGATAATTATGGTCCGGTCTACATCCCCAAGAAGGGTGCGACTGTGCCACTGGATGCCGTTTCCATTGCGCCTTATCGCCGGGTCATCGGGGTATATGAAGGCAATACACTGGAAGAAAAGAATGGGCAGATCATCATCAATGGTGAGGTCGCCACGTCGTATACGTTCAAGATGGACTATTACTGGATGATGGGAGACAACCGGCACAATTCAGAGGACAGTCGGGTCTGGGGTTTTGTCCCGGAAGATCACGTGGTCGGCAAGCCCCTCTTCATCTGGCTGTCTGCCCGGGAAGGCAATCCATTCAAGGGCATTCGCTGGGACCGGGTCTTTAGCAACGCCAACAAGTTCGTAGATTAATTCATTCCACCCATCGGCATCCGGATCCAGATGGGTCGGAGAGATGTCAAAGCACTGAGGGCCAACCTTCAGCTCCGGTTTCCAGAACGATTGAACAGGCCTGACCGATCCTGAAAAAAGGGGAGTTGATCATCACCAGATCAACTCCCCTTTTCTTTAGATGGTCTTCAGCCCAAGGGCGTACGTTGGCAGGTCTAGATCTGCTTCAGTTCTGCGACCAGATTCGTCAAGGATTGTTTGGCATCGCCAAAGAGCATTCGGGTTTTGGGAGCAAAGAACAGTTCATTCTCGATCCCGGCATATCCCTTCCCCATGGAACGTTTCATCACGATGACGTTCTCACTCTTGGTGACCTGA
>JAUIEA010000224.1 GCA_030429045.1 Bacteroidia bacterium
TCTCCACCGGATTTGGATCGCAATTGTCCGTTGAGGTCGCAAAGCCCGTGAAGATCGGCAGCTGGATGTCAGAACACTCGATCGTCTTGTCGATCGGGCAGGTGATCACTGGTGGTGTGGTATCCACTACAGTCACCTTTTGATTGCACGTGGTACTGACATTTCCACAGCGGTCCGTAGACTTCCAGGTCCGGGTGATTGTATATGCATCCGGGCAGGACCCTGGAGTGGTTATATCTGTATAGGTTTCAACTGGATCCGGATCACAATTGTCTGTTGAGGTCGCGGAACCGGTAAAGGCCGGAAGTTCACTGTCTGAACATTCGATCGTCTTATCGATCGGGCAGGTGATCACCGGTGGCGTTGTATCCACGACAGTAATGACCTGCGTGCACGTCGCTGTATTTCCACAATCATCTTCAGCCGTCCATGTTCTTGTGATAATATAACTGTCCTCACAATTACCTGGTGTAATGACATCTGCATAGGTAAGTACAACCGGACCACAAGAATCTGAATAGACCGGATTCCCTGTCACTGCTGGTAATATACTTTGATCGCACTGGATCGTGATGTCGTCTGGACAGGTGATCAATGGAGGAAGAGTATCCAGCAAGCCGATAGTCTGATCGCAAGTGGCCTGATTACCACAAATATCTTCGGCAACCCATGTTCGGATGAATGATTTTGAGGGACAAGGTCCTGAAACCGGGTTGTCTGTATAATAGATCGTATCAATGGCACTGCACACATCTTCCGCAAAGGCTTCACCGAAAACCAGATCCACCATGGTACATACAACAACAGTGTCAGAAGGGCAGACAATTGTCGGAGGATCTTCATCGACAAGCGTGATACGCTGCTCACATTCAACAATCGTAAAGAATGCATTCGGATTTTCCTTACATATCTCCACATTCAGGATCACCCCTGGGTCGCCGGTAGTTGGATCAGCAGGAGGAATCAGATTGGCAAATGGACTGTGTTCATAGACCAGTGTGCCAAAATTCCCAGTCACCTGGACAGAGGCAATCCCACTGCCAGTCACTGTGACGGATACTGGTTCATTACTCCCGTTCAACTGGTATGAATAGGCAATTGGACCGCTGGATCCTGACACCCCAACCTTTGCTGAAAAACACAGTCCTCCGTTTGTGGGTTGACCACACGAGCCACCATCATCACCAACAAATGTCCTCAAGACGATGCTGCCAAACTGATTTCCTGAAGTAAGAGGCTGAGAACAAGAGGTGTGAAATCTGAGCGTTTGAAGAAGTACAGTTCCAGCGGCATTATAGATGTGAACAAAGGTCTCCGTGCTTAATTTAGGCTCACCTTCGTTCGCAGAGTTGATCGTAAATGTCTCGTTCAGATCAACTTGACCACTGAACCAAATATTCCCAGATGCAGGGTTCGAGTTATCATTCGCTATGATCTGTACAGTAGAAGCAAAATTTGGATTTCCATTACAACTCACCTTACCGGGATCCTGGTTATGATTGGTGGCACTACAGGATTCACCAGTATATTCAAAGATCAACTTGGATGGTTTCTCTCCAAGATCGCAGCAATCCGGATTGCTATTGGATTCACCGTCACATGAATTGCCATCCTTATCGACAATACTGACTACGCCAATACTGCCAAACTGGTCGTTCAAACGCAATGGCTGTGAACAGGAGGTATGGAAACGAACGGTCTGGATGATCGTACCACCCTGTTGATTGTAAATATGGATGTAGGTTTCTGAGCTCAATTCACTTGAGCCTCCTGCCAATGCATCAAGAGTAAAATTGGCATTCAGATTGACTGGACCCTGGAACCACTTCTTACCTGATGACGGATTAGAATTATCGTTCCCAATGATGTAAACCTTGTCATCAAAATTGGGATTTCCGGAGCAACTGACCTTACTGGGGTCCTGATTATGCATCGTGACGGAGCAATCCTCACCGGTGTAGGTCAGGACCAATTTCTGCGGCTTTCCTCCCTGTTCGCAACAGTCGACAAAGACTTGTGGCTCCTCAAGGATCATGCCTGTACAAATCAACAGATTCTGGATTGAATAGGGCGAACCGGTAACAGGATTCATCGGGGCTGTCAATCCGGAGAATGGACCTGTTTCATACAATTTTGACACACCAGATCCTGAACCTTTGACTGCCACACTGACAATATCCTGTCCGGTCACATTAACAGAAACAGGATCTCCCTTGCTGTTATAATTAAACGTGTAGTTCACATTCTGGCTGGATCCGTTGACTGGTGGATCCACCTTGAAACAGTCCAGATCACCAGCTTGCTGGCCACAAGAAGAGCCATTTGTGTTATTCACTGTAATGACTTCCAGCGCACCAAACACATTGCCAGGCCCTAAGGGCTGGGAACAGGATGTGTGAAACTTGGACGTCTGTAGCTTGGTTCCGCCCTGGCTTGCAAATACGTGTATGAATGTCTCATTCGAAAATTCAGATTCGCCTGCATTTGATGCAAATGCACCAAAATGCTCATTGAGATTGACATCTCCGGCATACCAGATATCCCCACTGGCTGCATTGGAATTATCATTGACGACAATATAGACAGCAGGATCATTATTTGGATTGCCGTTGCAGGTCACTTTACCGGGATCCTGCTGGTGTGAGGTAGCAGAACAGTCTGATCCGGTATACCGGAAGATCATGCCGGCAACCTTGCCTCCATCTGCACAACAGTCTTCCGTACCACCTGGCACAGCGCCACAAACGGAACCATCTTCCTTCTCCATACCGGTCACTTCCATTGATCCGAATTGATCACCAAGACCAAGAGGCTGAGAGCAGGAAGTATGAAATCGCAAGGTTTGCAACTTTGTCCCACCCTGTTGATTGTAGATGTGAACAAATGTTTCTGAACTCAACCTGGTCTGACCCGCATTGGTGGCGTCAATCACCCAGGTATCATTCAGATTGACATTCCCCTGGAACCAGATCTTGCCGCTACCTGGCGAAGATTGATCATTGGCGATGACATACACCTGTGGATCATCATTGGGATCACCCGTGCAGCTGACCTTGGATGGGTCCTGGTTGTGTATCGTGGCGGAACAGTCCTCCCCCGTATACTTCATGGTCAGTCGTTTCGGCTTACCATCATCACAGCAATCAAATGACGATCCGGCATTTCCGCAGGATTCGCCATCCTTATTGGTGAATTGCGATACCAGCATGGATCCGAACTGATCCCCGACGCCCAAAGGTTGCGAACAGGAAGTATGGAACAGGATCGTCTGGAGGGTCGCCCCGCCCTGCCCGGACAGAACATGGATGTAGGTGTTTGATGAAAGTTCCGATGAACCACCATTGGA
>JAUIEA010000225.1 GCA_030429045.1 Bacteroidia bacterium
AGGAGGGCCAGTCTGTCCAGTTTTCCGGAACCGGACGGCACGATCCCTGTGTTGTGCCCAGAGCTGTCCCCATCATTGAAGCCATGACCGCACTCGTCCTGGCAGACCATTTTCTTCGCCAAAAGACCAGTAAACGATGAGGACACCCATCCTGTTCGCCCTGATGATCGGTGGACTCTTTCCCAGTCTCTTCTTCCACTGTGCCACGGTCCGACATATGGACTCAGAGCCCGTGAAGATCGGCTTTTACAATGTTGAAAACCTGTTTGACCTCGAAGACGACCCGGAGCGTGACGATGACGATTTTACACCGGATGGCAAACAGCACTGGACGGCAGAACGGTACCAGAAGAAACTGGACCACCTCGCCCAGGTGATCGATGGCATGGGATATCCTGCCATCATGGGTTTTGCAGAGGTTGAAAACCGGAAAGTCCTCCAGGACCTCTGTCAATCGGGTGGTCTGCGCGACAAGGGATATCAGATCGCGCATTTTGACTCGCCGGACCATCGGGGCATAGATGTCGCCCTGATCTTCCAGGCTGCACATTTTACCGCTGTTGCGGGAAAACCAATTCCCGTGCACATCGAGGATGTCCTGGTCCAGGATTATACCACCCGGGATATCCTCTATTGTCAACTCCGCTCCAGAAAGGGAAGCGACCTGCATATTCTGGTCAATCACTGGCCTTCCAGGCGAGATGGCCCGGAGGTCTCCGGTGCCCGACGCATGCAGGTTGCCCGGCAATTGAATGCCTTCCTGGAAACACTTCGTCGCGATGAACCGGATTCCTATGTCGTGGTCATGGGGGATTTCAATGACGAACCTGTTGACCGCCCCCTACGAGAAGGTATTCAAGCTGGTCCGTTGACCGACCCCGATGCCCAGCTTTACAATGCCATGTGGGATCTGGATGTCGCTCAGAAAGGAAGCTATTACTACCGGGGAGATTGGAATATGCTGGATCAGATCCTGCTGAGCCGCAACTTCATGGGTGAGAAGCCGACCTGGACCTACGACACCACCACCATATACAAGGAGCCATTCATGCTCTACAATGATAAGAAATATGGACCTCTGCCAAACCGAACCTATGGTGGAACACGGTATTACGGCGGATATTCGGACCATTTACCCGTGATGATCCAGATCCATGAATGATCAGTGGTTTAGTCAAACTCCTGACGAAATGAGAACCCAAGGCCGGTTTTAAACCGTCGGTTACCCAGGATGGTGGGTTCTGAGCGCTGATAGACCCTGACCTTGAGCCGGCGATCTTCCGTCAGCGCATATTCGATCTGAAAATCGCCACCGACCATAAGGGTCCTTGTCGTCTCCAGACCCGTTGTGTTCAGAATATTCCCCTTGACAGCCAGGCTCAGTCGATCATCATAGAAATTGACCCGCTGGCTGAGGTGGAAGTCCGTATTGCTGAATGCATCCGCGAACTGATTGATATTCAGGTCGCTCTGATTGATCGAGAAGCCGGCATCGAAATCAATCCCGGAAATGATGCCCACATCTGCCACCAACTCAGACAGCATGGCGGTCATATAGCGGGAAAACTGGTTGGAGATCAATTCACTGACCGTATTGATCCCGGCCACATATTGGGTCCCTTGCTGGGTCAGTCCGGACGGTAGGAAGTTGTTCGACATGATCAGGCCAAATACCTGCCAGTTCATTTCATTCGGGTCCCTTCGAAGGGTTTGCATTTTGGTTTCTACCAGACTTCTGATCTCGCCGGTCAGCTGGGGAAATGCCAGGTCAAAATTGATGACGGGCTCCAACAGTTTTCCGGTGAGCAACATGACCAGATTTACCTCCGTCGGGTTTCTCGCTGCCTGGGTTGTTGAACTGGGCGAAGTAACCAGGTATTCTGTGATGAGATTGTAGGCGGGTGTACTGGCAATGGCATAGTTCGCACGCAGATTGATCTGTGCCTCAAACGGATCTCCACTCCACAGAATCGTCCCGCCCCGTTCTACCTGAAACGACTTGTTCACCAGGTTTTGGAAGGTGAACAGGTATTCGCCACGTTCGATACTGTAATCTCCGTACATCCGCATGGAACCGGACCTTGGGACCTCCAGTCGGATATTTCCCCGGCCATATCCACTGAGAATGTCTCCTGCCCGTTCATCAAAGATGATCTGCACCAAGGCCTCTTCAGTCAGGACGAGGTCCATGTCAAATTGCAACCCGGTCAGGCCCTTGCTTGGTGCATCCTTATTTTGCAAGGTATCCGCAAATGACACGAACTCAACGAATTGCAGTTCCGCACCTGAAGTGGTAGTATTCACAGGAATACTCAAATTACTTCCCCTGGCCGTTACGGCATTGACATATATATTGGTTGCCTTGAGGGAGCCTGAAAAATCGACCTTCAATTTGCCGATCCCGGTTCCGTAGTAATGCGGGCTATCCTGTTTGCGTGTATCCAGGGCGAGCATCCGATCAGATTCAATGGAACAGTTCAACCCCCAATTCCTGAAATGATCATGGATCATCCCACCCGTCACCCGTGCTTCGTTGTTGAGGACATCCCTCAGGATAACGCCGGATGCATCGAACAGGTAGGAATTTGCCAGGATTCGTCCACGATCGACGTGATATCGGGTTCCGAGATAGGCAATCGTGGTGTAGAGATCTGCAATATCGACATGTCCTGCAAGCTCAGGCTTGAATAACGGGCCTGTCAGATGGAGGTCGGCATCAAAGGAGCCCTTAGTATCCTTGATCCCGTCAGACAGAAAGTATTCCGCGATCCGCAAGGGGAAATTGACCGTTGAAAACTTGAGGTCGATCCTGCCGCCCCTGTCTTTTTCCTCGTCGCCAAACCAGTATCCCTCAATGGAAATGCGTTCATTTTTCTGGCCGAGTTCGAAGGTATATTCCAGCGGACTTTTCAAAGTCGCCATGGAACCATAGGCGATCATTGATCCGTAATTGTCATCGTTGACCAGCATAGAATCGGATCTTGCCAACAGGGCAAAATCCTTGAATTGGAAGATATTCCTGATGAGCAGGTCCACGTCCAGCAATCCGTCAAACTTGACCTTATCGTAATTCAGGATCTTGTTCAGTGATGCCACCTCCAATTCTTGCAAATGCAGGATCAGGCCCCTGTTTCGGTAATCTTTCACCTCCATCGTTCGACCTTCAGAGGTCAATCTGACATCTCGGATGGCCAGGCGGGTCGAATCAAATTCGAGATGATTCCCATCTGATATCTCCCAGATCCGATTGGTGAACACCAGAGAATCATTGTTGAGGTGGATCTTATAACCTGTTGTATCCACCGCCAAATTGCCTTTCAGGTCCGTCCCGT
>JAUIEA010000226.1 GCA_030429045.1 Bacteroidia bacterium
CGGGCTCCAGGTTCCCGCAATCACCCATGGCCGTTTGCCATTTTTCCATGGTGGACTTGAGGATGACCCCAAAAAGGATCCAGCCGGAGAGAAACAGGGTTACAAATCCAGCCAGGGTTGAAAGGATGACTTTCTTTTCCATAGTACAATTGGTTTGAATTGATGACAGGAATCTGTTCTGTTGATCCTTCATCCCGACAACCTGGTGGAATCCCCTTCATTCACCATAGAAAAATCATACAGGTTAGAAAATTACGATACAAACCAATTATGTTGTTCCCCTGTTGAAAAATATTATTGGAGAATACCAACCGATCTCTTCCTCGGGCTTACGAACTGACCTCTGCTCTGATCAAACCAAAAAGAAAGCGGCAAGATCAGGTAGATCTTGCCGCTTTCATATGGAAAAGCTGTTGGAGCTGGTTCCTAGTTGTGGTAGGTCCCATTGTGCGCCAGGGCAGTGCCACATTTTGCACATGGGCCGGCGGCTCCGGCTCCACCTTCACAACCCTTCGGGCAGGAGTAGTGCCAGACACCTTTGGCATTCTGCGCCGGTTCGGGAGCAGCAGCTGCTGCCGGGTCCGGTATTTGTGGTGCAGCAGCACCCTGCAGATGGTAGGCATCGTTGTGGACATAGTCTGTTCCACAGGTCGGACATTTTCCGCCCGCATCACCTCCACTACCCGGACAGCTGTTCGGACAGTAGTAATGCTGTTTCGACCCGACCGTTCCGGTAGCGGGCTGAGCAGCAGGTTGCCCTGCAGCCGTTCCGACATCGGTACCCGTCACTGAAATGGGGTTGTCGCCAGCACCTGGAGCGGACATTTCGGGAGTCTCCTCCTCAGGTGCGGTTTCATTTGCACAGGCTGTGAACATGAATGGAATCAGAGCCAGTAAAAAGATCTTCAAGATATTCATAGATAGAAATAGATGTGTTCGCAATGTTCAAAGATAACAAGACCCAAACGATTGGGTTCAAACAACTTACTCTTGAGCAATTCTCAGGCCAATTCTGTGTGTTTTGCCGCAGTTGCAGGGTCCTATTTTCGTTTGAGGTCTACCGTGAGGAAGAATAACTCTAACGAAATGCGATTACAATCATTGCGGGCTATGAAAAATTCAGACTCCAGCAATGTACTCTGATTGGTTGCAGAGAGCAGCAGGTAGTCTCCCGGGATGATCATCCAGGACTTTTCATCGAGGATCATCCCGTCCACCTCTCCATCGATCAGCAGATCATTGGGGTCCAGCAGGGTCCCATCTTCCTGAAACACGACAGAACCGGATTGGCCGTCCACTTTCCAGGTTCCGACAATGTTCTCTCCAATGGGAGGGGCTTCGCAGTCATCCTTGCGGCAGGAGGTCGCCAGCAAAAGAACAGGAATCAGAAGGATCAAGCCAAAACGAGATGCCATAGGGGTATGCTTTTGCCGAAGATACAACCCGGATGAAATACAAAGGCGGAAAGCGGAAGGTGGAAAGCGGAAGGCGGAAGGCGGAAGGCGGAAGGTATTGGGTAATGGGTAATGGGTAATGGGTAATGGCAAAATCGTTTGATCTGACCAATTCCTTACCGTTTTGGTCATTCGAATTTGGGATTTGCCTGCCTGCCGCAAGGCGGGGTGCTTGGTATCTGGAATTTCAGCCTTTCGGGGTGTTTTGAGGGATGAGGAAAAACGAACACCCCCCGGATCGCTTGCATGCCAACGGACATTTCCGAAATAATACCGGACCAGACGTGGTGTCTGTTAAACCTCTCCGGGCAAATCGCATCTAAGCCGGGATTCTTCACATTTGGTGACGGACCAGCCCGTACCTTTACCTTGTCAAAACCTCCGCTATATGCAATGCCTGACCCCTATCCTTATCACACTCTTTCTGTTGATCAGTGTCAATAATATGACTGCCCAGGGGCAATGGGGTGGCCCCCAATCCGACCCGCAGGAGGTGGCAGAAATGCAGACTCGAATGATGGTCGATTCCCTTGGCCTTTCAGAAGCGCAACGCACCAAGGTGGCTGCAGTCAATGGTACTTATGCACAAAAACTGCAGGAAGCCCGGGACAATGCAGATGGAGACTTCAAAGCTACACGTGAACGGATGCAAATCATTATACAGGAACAGGATCGGGAATTGCAGAAATACCTGACCACTGATCAGTGGGCATCCTGGCAGGATATACGTCGCCGGATGCGCAAGCAACGTGGACAACACTCGCGACGCCGGGATTAATATACATCCCAATGTCAATCTATACGATCTTCAAACCCCATTTCATGCGCCTTATATTCTTCGTCCTCGCCTTCTTTTTGATGGGCGGAATGACCGCTCAATCCTATACCGTTCGTGGACAGATCCAGGACACCGAAGGGCAGCCACTCCCCGGAGCATTTATCGCTTTACAACACCCCTGGGGGGAAGAGGTCAAAGCCACGGCCACAGACAACAAGGGCAACTTCACCCTGGAGGGTATCGCGCAGGGAGGCTATCGGCTGGCGGTCTCTTTCCTGGGGTATACGACGGTTCAGCTGGAATTCAATGTCAAGGACAGCGACCTGGACATGGGCGTCTTGCAATTGGAAGAAACATCTGTCAATCTCGAATCGGTCGAAGTCCGGGAGAAGGCCCCGGTGGCCACCATGAATGAAGACACCATCCAGTTTAATGCCACCGCCTTCAAAGTAATGAAGGATGCCAATGCCGAAGACCTGGTGACTAAAATGCCGACAGTCACCATGGAGAATGGCCGGGTGAAAGCCCAGGGGGAAGATATCTCCCAGGTCCTGGTGGATGGCAAGCCCTTCTTCGGGAATGATCCGACTGCTGCCTTGCGCAATTTGCCGGCGGAAGTGATCGACAAGATCCAGATCTTCGACCAGGCCAGCGAACAATCCACGTTCTCGGGCATTCAGGACGGAAATACCACCAAGACGATGAATATCGTCACCAAGAAAGGTATGGACAACGGGCAATTCGGCAAGATCTACGCCGGATTCGGGTGGCCGGATTATTTTCAGACCGGTGGCAACATCAACCTCTTTGACGGTGATCGCCGGATCTCGATGATCGGGATGAGCAACAATATCAACGTACAGAATTTTTCAGAAGATGACCTGCTTGGCGTGATGGGAAGCAGCGGTGGACGAGGTCGTCGGTTCGGACGGCGTGGTGGCCGCGGAGGCGAGTCCAGTGACTTCCTGGTCAACAGCCAGGGAGGTATTTCACGAACTACCGCAGTG
>JAUIEA010000063.1 GCA_030429045.1 Bacteroidia bacterium
ATCCAAACTAACCACTGCTGGATCAAAAGTAATGGAGTAACCCAAATTGTAGATCGAATCCACGGGCCAATCACTAACATCGAATTGGATCATAAACTTTTTACCTGGTGCTAATAATTCATCCGGACTGGTCAAGGGATTAAATATTCTGGTCAATTTGATCTCCGGTCCCGTCAGGGTCACTCCACCCCAATCAATTGATTCATTAACAGTTCTGCCGAAATTCTCATTCAGGGCAAAAAGGTCCAATGGATCAATGGTACCATCTCCGTTGGCGTCCTGGTGACGGGCATCAGAGTCCAGCTTCCCCGTCTTTCCCCAACTCAGGCCATGCTGTGGTAACCAACCAATAAAGGGCTGTGTTCGCTTTACTCCCATTCTATCCAAACTGATGCCCCATTCCAGCAGGTCAAGGTTATTGCACATGCCATTGCCATCCATATCTCCGGGCCAGACACAATCCGTCAGGCAGGGAAGGGGATTGCCAATTGATAAGGTAAAACAGGATCCATAGAAACTGTGCAAAAAAGGAATTCGAGAAAGTGCATAATCCACTTGCAACGGGGGTTCAAAATCATTTCCTCGATGGGCTGAATAAACTGAATAATGCACCTTTCTTTCATTAGAAATCAATCCAAAAGCTTTAGCAACCCCAAAAAGTCTACGATCACCAAATTCAAAGTCCGTATTATTTTGAGCCCAGGATGTCGAATCAGAAGGAAGTCCTGAAAAAAGAAAAGTGGTTGGATTTCCAGACGTCATATAACCATTCCCGCCTTCTGTGATGGTTGTCCCGTCCTGCCATAGTCCATGAAAAACATTTTCAATTACTTGAGGAATGGGAATTGTATCAGAAGGGTCCCATGGGTTCACTCGATTCCAATAAATAAACGAATTCAAAGAATCTGATAAAAACGTGGTGGTGAGGACGGGAGGAAAATCTCCATATCCTGGTACACCCTGTGGGCAGATTAAATTATCAGCACCGTCATTATAGGCATAAAAGGTTTGACCATTAGGATAACAGCCAACCAGGTCATCCTGGCTACAGCCAATCTCTGCATCCACAAAGTGACCTATTCGAACATCTGACAGTTGTTCACCAGAAATATTCTGAATATCATATCGGACGAAAACAGATTCCTGCAGAATGTCATCAGGTGATGGAAAATCAAGTGCAAAAACGGTAACACCAACTTCAACTCCTAAAGGCTGGCCTTTAAAATATTCCCTAGTACCCAGAACATCATTATAAATGGTCCAAGCCATTTGGGTAGGAATCAAATTTGGGCAGTCCTCTCCGATAATTGGATAGTCCCCAGTCCAAGGATCATAAATACCATCCAAATTCAAATCATAGAATGGTGCCAATTGCTGATCCGGTAGTTGGATCCCCATTAGGCTGTGAATATAGGGATTACCCCTCCCCGGCCAGACCAATAAAGAATAACCCGGACTGGAATCAATGATACCATCCTTATAATCATCCTTTAAGGATGCTACCTCATAGCCATTCACAACCCACACATGCCCCCAGTTTACACAATCTGAAGGGTCAATAGATCCTGGTCCGTTCACAAAATCGCGATCCTGGATTGCGCTGAGCATGTAACTATTCTTCCATTTCCCACTTTCGTCCCGACCACCGATCCAGAACTGTTGCCGGTAGATCAAGTCAGGTATGTGCAAATAGCCACCATCTTTAAAAGCAGGATAAACAAAACCGTCTCCTAAGCCATAAAACAAATCACTCTGGCTCCCGATGGATGTTTTAATAGCATTGGCATAAAATGGTGCGCTGCGTCGAATGGGATAACAGTTTGTTTGTGCCCAAACATTGGCTACACTCGACAACCATAACATAACGAAAAGCAGAGGAGCCTTCATCTCTTTTTCCCAAATATGCTACTTTCAGATCACCGATACTCCAAATACCATTAACCAATTTTGCCACCTCACGACAGAATAGCATATTACCAGCTCTCCAACACCTTGATCCGCTCCTCGATCGGAGGATGTGTCGCAAATACCCGGGTCAGGAAATTGGGCTTGGGTTGCACTACCCGCGGATGCTGAATGAACAATTGGGCGACATCATCCCGGGTCACCGCTTCGATATACGGGTCTTCGGCCACCTTGCGCAGGGCACTGGCCATGGCCGGTGCATTTCTGGTCAGCTCCACTGCCCCCGCATCAGCCAGGAATTCCCGTTTTCTGGAAATGGCAAAACGCAATACCATGGAGATCAGATAGGCCAGGAAAATGAAGAGGATGATCACCAACCCGGCTCCTTTGCCATCCTTCCCTCTTCCTGAACTCCTGGATCCGGTCCGTGCTGCCATCTCTGCCAGAAAGGCAAAAATGCCGACAAAAATGATGGAGATCATCAGCAACCGTACATCACGATTGCGAATATGCGACAGCTCATGCGCCAGGACCGCCTCCAGTTCCGGATCATCCAACCTGTTGATCAATCCCCTGGATACCGCAATGGCAAAACTCTTCTCTCCCAAACCACTGGCATAGGCATTCAACGAATCATCTTCAATGATCTGCAAGGCGGGCATGGGAATTCCCCTGGACATGCACAGGTTCTCCAGCAGATTGTAGACCCTGGGGTTGTCCTTCCGTTCCAGGGGTCGGGCCGATGTGGCGCGGCGCAGGATCCCGCCGTGTGCCCACCAGGCGATCAAAAACCAGATCGCCACGATGCCGGCAACCACCGGCGATACCTGCAACCAGATCTGGTTGGTGTGCTCAAAGTCCATGGCGCCCCCATTGGAACGAATGGAAAAGAACAACACCACCCAAACCAAACCCAGAAGGAGGGCAGGAAAGGCGATCAGCAAAAGGAGTGATGTCCGGTTGTTCCGCCAGATCTGAGCTTGCAGTCCGAGTTCGGCCATACCTACTTGAAGGAAATATCCGGGCGCTCCTCCATCGTCTCCCGATCGGAATAATCAAGCTCAAACATTTCTTCCCGATAAAATCCGAAGGAGCTTGCCAGCAGATTGGAGGGGAAGGTCTCCACGGCATTATTCAACTCCTTGGTGGCATTGTTGAAATAGCGGCGAACAGCTGCCAGCTTGTTTTCGACATCGGAGATCTCCGTTTGCAACTGCAAAAAGTTGGTATTTGCTTTCAGATCCGGATAGGCTTCAACCGCGATCTTCAGCCCCTGGAGGGCCTGGCCCAATCGGTTTTCCGCTTCGATCTTTTCATGAATGGACCCCGCCTGCATGGCAGAAGTGCGGGCCCTGGTGATCTCTTCCAGTACCTCCCGCTCGTGGGTCATGTAGCCTTTGACACTGTCGACCAGCTGGGGGATCAGATCGTGACGCTGCCGAAGTTGTACATCGATGTCCGCAAAGGCATTTTCACGGTTGTTGCGCAGTTTTACCAGTCGGTTGTACAGGGTCACCGCCAGTAATGCGATGCCTGCGACAAGGATGATCAGAATGGTCATAGTCAGGATTTTCCCCTAAGGTAGGGACCATTCCCTGAATCTGATCAGTCCTCTTTCAAATTCCAACGCAATCCGAGAAGCAGGTTTGCCTGGTTGTATTTCAGGGTATACGTAGATCCCTCCTGCCGATCTCCGGGGTACAGTGTATAAGATGGCTGGACGAAGATATTCATCTCATCCAGGAAGCGATAGGACAGCCGGGCATGGCCATAAGCCCCGATTCCCAGACGGCTTTTCAATTGCGACCCCCCCGGATCGCCCCAATACACGGGCCATTGGGCAGCATGGATACTTCTTCCACTGGCCCATTGCCGAAGGTTGAACAGTGCACCGATGCTGGCGCGGGCAGACCATCTGCCGCGATGGATCTGATAGCCCCCGCCTACCGGAATCTCCAGGGTGGTCATCTGATTGTAGTGCCGAACCGTGCGAGTCAGGGTGCGGGAATTCCAGGTCGTATCTGACCAGGGCTGGCTTCCACCGCCTTCATCGATGAGGAATCCCTCACCGATACCCCAGGCCCAGTTCAAGGAATCCTTGCTCCAATTCAGCCGTTCATTCTGCCGGGTCCACTGGATACCGGTCTCGACCAGCCATCCCCGGGAATGCAGCACTTCGACCATCCCCCGGATCTGCCAGGATTCCAAAATGCTCTCTTCCCGGTTGCGTTGTCTGATCCAGGCCTGGCTGGCCGGATCATCACTGGTCAGTCGCCTGAATCCGACTCCGGGTCCAGCCGCAAGACTGATGGCCCAGGTCCAAGCAGGTGGTGCAATTGAAGGGCTTGTTATCAGAGCGGCTGAAGTCAATGTCACCGGGGCCATGTCCAGGAGCCAGATCTCCATCTCGGGAAGCAATGAAAGGAAAGACTCTGCTACTCGCCCATAAGACGTGTGCATTCCCCTGGATGGATCAGTCGAATGATCCGGCTGGGGTTTATGCTGCTGTGCCAACTGCAGGGATTGAGCTTGAGACATCAGGTCCTCATTATGGACAATGCCTCCGGAAGGACGGTCCGCATTGTTTTCGGGAGGATCTTGAATCGCTTTCTTCGGCTGGGCCATGGATTCCTGCTTCCCGGATTTTTCAGCTGGTCCGTGCTCCATCTGGCCGCCCGGATCATCGGCATTCCCTGTGTATGTGGAAGATATGGACGCCTCCGTCCTGTTGTCGGAGAGATCATTGGTGTTCTCTTCGATGGATGGTAGATCTGCCTTTTGTTCCTGGTTTGTATTGATTAGATCTGCCTGCGGTTCCTCTTCGGTACTCGTCGTTGAATAATAGAGAGCCGCCAGGCCTATGCCGATGAACAGTAGTGCCGGCCAGATCCACCAGGCCATCTTCCTCCGCTTTTTCTGAGGAGGCAACTGAGGTTCCAGGTTGTTCCAGAACTGCTGGATGTCCAGGGGAGCCTCCTGCTCACTCAGCTTTTTTCGCCAACCCTTGTTGTGTTGTTCCTGGCTCATACTCTTGTCGTTTCCATTTGGCTGATGATCTCCTGCAATCGTTTTCTCGCCCGGGTGAGATAGGCTCTGGATGTCCCGGTGGCCATGCCCAACATGTCGGCACATTCGTCATGACTGTACCCTTCTACTGCGACCAGGTTAAAGACTTCACGCTGTCCTTCCGGCAATTGATGGATCAAGGTCTCGATCTCTTCTACTTCAAGTCGATTCAGATCCTGATCCAGTCCCGCTATGCCATTCAATTCTTCCGTCCCGACGCTGTTCAGATGCCAGCGCCCGACCAGGCGATGTTTCTTCAGGGCGCTGTTGATGGTGACCCGGCGCAGCCATCCCCAAAGCGATCCTTTATCCGGTTGAAACTGGTCGATATGGCTGAAAATCTGAATGAAGGCATCCTGGAGGGTATCTTCTCCTTCCAGGCCATGAGGAACATATCGGTTACACACCGCCAGCAGGCGGGGTGCAAACTGACGAACCAGCTCGAATTGGGCTTCGCGCTGGTTGGCTTGACAGCCCCGGATCAGTTCTTTTTCAGACATAGTCAAGTTAAAATGTGCACCTGGCAATCGGAGATGCCAGGTGCACATAGTCAATACCCTTTAATTATCTCGAATCACTTTAAACGAACCGGACAGGGGAACATCCGGATTACTCGGATTGCTATCCAGCGTACCTGTAAACGTTCCAATGATCGGTTCACCGACATTTCCAACGGCCGTCAATGTGACCTGCATATTCATGCAGCCCTGACAGTAGCCAAACTTCAAGTTGCCCGATATCGGATCAAAAGAAGAGGCCTCAACAGACTGCGGATTATAGGTGCCGGGACCCATCTGGTCCAGGGACATGTAGAAAAAGGTACTATCCGGTGAATTACCTCCGGAAGAGATGGTCAGGTAGTTGCCCTGAATCGATGCATCTGGTTCAATAACAACGACACTTGCTCCGTCGATGGTGTATTCGATGTACTCTTCCAACACATCACATGCGGTCAGTACTCCCAGATCCAGGACACTCAGACCCGTGATCGTATACGTCTGTGCAGGACTGATCTTAAGATTTTCCACATCAAATCCGGCAGCCGTCAGTTCATCTGCATCACAGGTGGGCACGACCGCATTGACGGATCCATCGGTTTCCGGGGTCAGGTAAACCACGATCCCTTCCACTTGAATCCTGATGTAGCCATTGGTTACCGGATTGCTGTCACAATCTACCAGGGAACCCGTGATCTCAACGGATTTATCGGAGAGATCCACTACAACGTCGCCCATATCCAGGTCGACAGATAACGGTCCTACTTCCTGGCTGAAGACCACAGCACCACATTCGTTCAGAATTTCAATCAGAAGGACTTCTCCGGCCGGGACCTTTCCTCCGAACTCACCATTGTTATTGGTCCAGGCACTTGCACTCGCCCAAATATTCGGATTGACGTTGACCATGGTCGCCCGCACCCGAACGCCGATGATCGGTGCACCATTCGAGTTGACCACCCGGCCACTCAGGGTGACATTTTCAAAGAAGATATCACAGTTCCAGAAGGAAAAATGGCTGACTGTTCCGACATATCGGTTGCCCACTTTTTCAGCAAAACCATCTTCCAACCATTTGCCCTTCGCCTCGTCAAAATGCCAGAGCGGTATGGTGGCCGGGGCACTGGCCAGAATGGAGGCTGGAATCGTCATTTCAACGACAGCTTCTGCACCTTGAGCGATCTGAAGAGGTGCACCCGTCGGAGTTTCCAATTCAACCCCGATCATCCCATAGGTCGCTAAAGATCCTGACTCGTCATTTGTATTGATGGCCGTCAAATTTCCTGGCATACGTGCGAGGGTATTTCCATCTGTCGGGTCCAGCCAGGTGGCATATACATTGACTGTACCGGTATAGGCCACATTTCCTGAGCCTACAATACCTCCTGCAGGCAGGGTCACAGATGTCCCGGGGATGGTCACTGTTCCACCCGCACTGGCTTGAACGGTACCACTCAACACCTTGGGAGTGAGCATGGCTTCCATCCAGGTCCGCCCATTGGGGATGGGCACCACTGTCTTGGTGAGGTCAAAATAGCCGTTGGCTGTGATTTGCAACAACGTTCCTTGCTCATCGGCAGCAGCCGAGGAAAAAGTATAAAAACCGTTCTCATCCGTGGTGGTGATCTGTTGTCCCCACCGGAGACCCACACCTTCAAGGCCAGCACCATTCTCATCGTTGATCACACCCATCAGTTGGGTCTGGACATAGATGACGGGGTCTGGACCACCGGTGATGATATCATCATTCTTGCGGCAGGAGGTGCCGATCAAGCCAATGATGAGAAAGAGGAAGAACAAGTTCTTTTTCATGTTAAGCGTCTTATTTGTAAAAAATGGATTCGTAGAGGATTCTCTACCCCCTATATCCGGAAATCCGGTGTTGCGCTGCACTGATCATAAAAAAAATCAACCTCATGCGGTCGTGTATGTTCAAACGCCATTGCCCGGTACAGTCCTACTCGCTTGAGGATGTCGCCTGACTTTCGGATGTCCCTGCCCGGACCTGATGGATCACCTGCCGGATCATCTCCTCTGTCGCAGCTGCAGGACCGTCGAATGGATGCCGGGTACCAAAAGTGTGACCCGTTCCACTGATCAGGAAGAGCCGGGAAGTCTGTCCCGTCTTGTTCGACCAGGCGACCAGGCGCTCACCGTGTATCGGGGCGACGGCTTCATCCTCTTCCCCGTGGATCACCAGGACAGGAAATTCAAGTCTTTTGACGGCCTGCTCCATGTTCCATTTGTCGCCGGCTGCCTGGATCTCACTCAACCATTCGGGTCCATGGGGCAGATCCTGGCCAGTACGCCGATTGAACATGGTGATCGTACCTGTTCGCGCCCATTGATCAATGAGTTCCCGGGGCCAGAAGTCGACCTGGCTGACGGGTGCGAGGAGGATCATGCCAGCCAGTGGAACACGCTGGTCCCGCAAGGCCAATGCACCGAATATCGTGGGGATAGATCCCATGCTGTGGGACAGCAGCCAGATCCTTTTTTCCGGAAACCTGTCCATCAGTTCGTGAACCACGCTCACCAGATCTGCGGTTTCCAGGCGCAGGCAGTTACGGCCGTAAGCCTCCAGGTCTGTAAAGAAATCCCCGTCACCTTCCGTGCCGCCATGGCTGAAATTATAGCTGAAACTGGCTATTCCGGCAGCTGCCAGTTGTTGTTGGATCCAGGGAAACATCCCGTAGCTGTAGAATCCGTTATGGCCATTGGTGATCACCACCAGATCCCCGGCGGATTCTGCACCGTACCACAGTCCTTCGACCTCCCCATGTGGAAAAGGAAACGTCAGTGTATATGGTTGTACGGTCATGGTTGTGCCGGATGTCCGGTGATCAGGGCCAACCAGGCAAAACTGGCCAGCCAGTGTTCGCCTTCGTATCCGCCATCCGTAATACGCGGAAGTGAAGCGGCCATATGTTGATCGGCAATGATACGCAGATGGGCGTATTCTTCCAGGGTCTGGCTGATGGCATAGAGGCACCAGGCCCTGCTGAAATTCAGGCCATCCAGGTGGACCAGTTTCCCATCCGATCGATCCCGGACCTCTCCGGGCATCAGGGCAAACGCGGGATCGGCAAGCCCCGGCAGGAATGCGCGCAACCAGGGGCGGAACATTTCCACCGGCATGACCCGGCGCATCAGATCTGCCTCCTCAAAGCAGGGGGAAAGGAAATCATAGCCACTGGGCTCCCAGAAGAGCGGGCCATTTACGTCTGAGCTGAAAAAGCGAAATGCATGGGTCTCGATCACATCCTGGAAAAGCGAATCTCCGGACAGGACGGCATAGTCCCAGGCATGAGAAAGGCCAAAGGCGGTGTTCGGATGCTCACCGGTGCGAATGGGGTACACCAGTTTGGGCAGATAATCCATGTAGCGCTGGACGATCTCCCGGGTCAGTGGCTCCAGATGGGAAGCCCATTGTTGGCCGCGGGGGTCTTCCCATTGCTGCAGTTCGATACTCAATCGCAACAGCCAGGCCCAGCCATAGGTCCGTTCGAAGCTTTTTTCAGAAGAGCGCTTGAAATAGGCAACCTCTGCTGCTACGTTCTCTACGGTAAGGGATCGCTGCAATTGCAAAATGATCTGATCCGCCTCCGGCAGATCCGGAAATCGCCGGAGCAGGGCCACCAGCATCCAATGGCCGTGAACGGAAGAATGCCAGTCAAAACAGCCAAAGAAAGCGGGGTGCAATTGACGGGGTGTACCCAATTCATCCGCTGTCCCCAGAACCTGATTGAGTTTATTGGGGTATTCTGTTTCCAGACACCGAAGGGGCAATGCTGCCAGCCGGGAGGCTTGCTCAAGATCCACTGGAAGAGAATCCACGCGCGTCTTCATATCTGCAGAGGGTGTACATCCGGCACGAGCGGGCAGCACCCATCCCGGGAGAAAGATCAGGAACATCCACACGTTCATGGGGATGAAAATAGGACATTCTCCGCTCCCCGGAAAAGTGGAGCGCCAGATCGACCGACCAGCAGGCCTCATAGTTGACCCAAATGACCGGCTCAGTCTGGAACCCAGGAAAGTGTCAACCCCCACTGGACGGGCACATCATCCTCGACCATGACGATCAATCCGTAATAGTCCATACCGATCTGCTTCCCGACCTGATTGGTGATGATGGATTCTTTTTTCGGAAAATAATAGAGGTCACCACTGGCAAAGGGAAGGACACTCTTCGGTTCTCCGTACAATGCGATCAGCTGATCCATGTCCAGGTCACCGATCTGCCAATCACAGGGCAGGGGCTCGGAATAGCCTTTGGGTGCCCACATGATATTGGTCTGGAACACCTTCTCCTGGCGATCTTCCCAGGTACTGGAATACACCATGATACCGGGGCCTTCCTCGATATAGCCGAAGTCCAGTTTTTTCATGGAGCCGGGCAGCTCACCGGGTTCGATATTATATGTGACATTGATTTTGGCGACCGTCTTCCAGAAATAATCCTTGATAGTGACGACTTCGGTATTCCTCATATAGGCTGGACTGAAGTTCACCGGCTCGGTTTTGGCACATTGAGATGGCTGGAAAAAGCGCGCTCCCTGGGGATGAAGGATAGCGTTCAGGTTGGTGCTCACCCGATCGTCCTGAGGCGCTTCTGTCTTCAGTTTATTGAAAAGTCGAATGGCCGACAGGGTATCCCGCTCACTGTACAGACTCATGGCCTGGAGGATTTGCGCAGAACGAATGGTTCGCTCCTGGCCTTTCCAGCCGTTGAGGGTTCGGGTCAGGCGCTCTGTCTGCAAGGCCAACCCTTTGGCTTTGGCCAGGTATTCAGCGGACTGGGCCGGGTCGGTCTTCCAGGAGCAGGCGTGCAGCCACTGCGCACAGCCTTCATTCAACAAGGCCAGGGGATATTCCCCATCCAGGTCAGATGCTTTCTGAAAATAGGTGATGGCGATCCGCAGGAGGGAGTCGCGGATCTCCTTGCGGGTCTGGTCTCCTGCTCCCCTGGTGGCATTGCCCAGGCGGGATTGAAGATCCAGTGAAAAGGGAACCATAAATGGAGGTCGTTCCCCGCCTTCAAACAGTTGGTCGGCGGCCATCATATAGATCACACCGATATTATTGTAGATCTCACGCCCCTGAAACTCTCCCAGCAGGCGCAGATAATTGGCGAGTGCATTCTCATAATACCCCATGGCGATCATAAGATTGGCCCCTTCATACCAGTATTGGAGGTTTTTCAACTTCGCAGCTGTGGCCACAGCGATCTGGCGGCGTTCTGCGAGGCTGGGGTAGGTCTGCAAGATGGAGTCAATGCCATAGAAGGAATAGATCTTGTCCATCAACTTCGGTCCGACTTCTCCGATGGGGTATCCGGCCAAATAGGATAGAAATCCGCCTTCCAGGTCGGCCTCTGCTTCCTGCTTCCGGGTTTGAAAGGCTTTCATAACCGACTCCACTCGTCCCAGAAACCCGGATTTTGACCCGTCTTCTTCCGGAATGGCGCTTCCCAGCTCCCGAATAAAGGCAGAGTCCTGGGTCACCTTTTCTTCAAATGTCCAGGTAAAGTGATTTTTCACACCATGCTTCCGCATGAAGTGGACCAGCTCATGGGCCAGAATGACAGACATGGCCTTCAGGGAATCCGGACCAAATTCGCGGACACAAAGGTCATAGGCACTTTCTTCGAAATAGATCTCCCCATAGGTCGGATAGGCCATGGCCACTTTGAAGTTCTTGCTGGGCAGTGCAGAAACCACAAAGAAATAGGGCTTTTCACCGGGCAGAATACCTCTGGCTTCTTTCAGGGCATTCATCAGATCAGTGGCTACTTTGACCTTGTAGGTGGCAATACTATCTGCAATGACCGGCGTGGCATATGTGCACGAAAACAGGAACAGGAAGATGAAGGAACGTAGAACTTTGGGCATAAATCGGTTTATTTAAGAGTACACCATAGAAGCGGGAACAAGTTACGGTACTTTGCGTGTTTGTTAAATCTACTACATTTAGAGTGAAATGACTCTATCTCAATACGATATACGATACACGATCGAGCTCGCTCGACCACTTCTGGTATGTCTGATCCTCACCTTCCTGATTCCTGGAACCTCATCGGGGCAGTTCGGGCCAAAGGGGACCTGTCGGGCCGTCGTAGTCGGGATTTCTGAATATCAGGATCCGGATATCCCCGATCTCCGGTTTGCGCACCGGGATGCCCGGGCCTTTGCCGACTATCTGCTGACCCGTCCTGCAGACAAGGTCAAGGCCGAAGACCTCAAGCTGCTGGTCAATGAGCAAGCGACGGGAGGAAACGTACACAGTGCCATGCGGTCACTGGTCAAGGATAGCCAGGCGGGCGACAAGGTGGTGATCTACTTTGCCGGACACGGGGATGTTGAAACCCTCTTTCCGGACGAACCGGGCCATTTACTGGTGTATGATACACCCGCCAACAATTATTCCTCCAATTCACTGCGACTGGACGATGTCCGCAGGACAGTCAATGCCCTGGTCAACAGGGATATTCAGGTCTTGATCGTGACCGATGCCTGCCATGCCGGCAAGCTGGCCGGCAGTTCCGTGAATGGTGCCCAGGCTGCCACCTCCTCCATGGCAGAACAATTCAATTCGGAGATCAAGATCCTCAGTTGTCAATCCAATGAGTTTTCGCAGGAAGGAGAACAATGGGGTGAAGGGCGTGGTGTTTTTTCCTGGTATCTGATCCAGGGGCTGACCGGCCTCGCAGATGCAGACAACGATCTTCAGGTGACCATCAAGGAATTGTCCAGATTTCTGGAAGACAAGATCGAACCGGATGTGTCTCCCCTCAGTCAAACGCCCAACCTGGTCGGTGACCGGAACGCACGGGTAGCCGTGATCGATGAAGAACAATTGCTCGCTTTGCAAAAGGAGCTCGATCCCAACTTCACCGATACCGAGGAAGTGATCGCCGCACGGGAACCGGCCGCACCCATAGCTGTCGATACCATTTGGGTGGCTATGACCACCGACTATCAGGCTGCACTGGACCAGCACAGATTATTGGATATCGATCTCCCTTCAGCGGACGGACCCGAATTATCTGCAAAGTCGCTCCTGGCCAAGATCAAGGCTACTTATCCGGATAAGAAGGAAGTGACCGAACTCGAGGACCAGCTCATTGCCAACCTGCAGGAAGGTGCACAGCAGGCGATCAATGGATATCTGAAAAGCGATCAAAAAGAATTGCTTGCCCGGTGGAAAGGATCCATATCGGTCTATCAAAAATATCCAGTCTATCTGAAGACAGCAGCTGCCATGTTGGGTAAAGATCAGTATCTCCAGAACCGGTTGTTGGCCCTGGCCCATTACTTTCAGGCCATCCAGTTAAGATTGGATTCAGACAAACGATTAGAACCAGAGCAATCTCTCCTGCATGCAGCCAGGCTCCAGGCTGACTCCGCAAAACTGCTGGAACCCCGATCGGCTTTTATTCCAAATGAATTGGGATTGATCGCCTTCCGGTTAAACGATCTGGATGGAGCCAGAAAATACTACAAGGAGGCGATTGCGATCGCCCCCACCTGGGCTATGCCCTATAATAATCTCGGCATTATCGCTGCAGATCAGGGCCTTCTGGAGGAGGCTGGCGAATGGGCAAGCCAGGCACTACAGCGGGATTCCTCCCTTTTTGGCAGTTATACGATCCGGGCAAAATATCACCGGGACCGACAAGAGGATTTCCTGGCTGAAGCCGCTTACCTGGAAGCTATCAAACGAAATCCTACCCTGCCCCAGCCATTGGTCAATTACGCGAATTATTGGGTCCAGCAAGGACGGATGGAAACTGCCGAAATCTGGTATCAGCAAGTATTGGTCAAGACACCGGTTTTCCTGAACGACCTGGCGGAGATCGCAGAATTCTATTTGAAGAAACCGGATTACAATCGGGCCATACACTACTTCCGCCAGGTTCTGCAAACCGATTCATCCTCCAGCAAGGTCTGGACAAGTCTTGGACGCGCATATGTGGGTACGAACCAGGTCAAAGAGGCCATAACCGCCTTTCAGACCGCTCATGAAATAGCTCCCCACAATCCTGAAACCCTGACAAATCTGGGATGGGTCTCCTATATCAATGGAGAAATGGAGAAGAGCCTGGAGTATTACGATCGCGTGATCGCCTCACAACCGGATTCGATCTATTGTCCGGCATTGAATGGGTCTGGAGCGACCCTCCTGTCTCTGGGCCGATTGGATGAGGCCCGCGATCGACTGATCAAAATGATCAGTTATTGCACCAAGTCTGAAGAAATCTCGACAGCATTGTATAATCTGACCTGTGTGGAATCACTATCCGGAAACACGGCGGAAGCGCTCCGTTCACTTGAACTGGCCCTCCAATCCGGATTTTCGCACTTTGCTCATATCCGGTCGGATCCGGATCTGGATGCCTTGCGCACTCTTCCTGAATTTGAGGTGATCTTGCACAAGTATGAATAAGGCTTAGCGTATATCAAATAAAAGAGGGATCTGTGGTACAGATCCCTCTTTTATTTCTGATATGCCGATCGTCTCTATTCTTCCCCCAGCAACCCGTGCTTCTTTTTGAAGCTGAGGATCATTGCCTTGACAAGATCACTGAATGGATTCAGTTCACTGGCTCGCTGATATTGCACAGTAGCCGCTGTATTCAACTCTGCCCTTTCCAGTTCCATCGCCTTCAAGATGGCCTGGTGAGAGGGTGAAGCAACCGGATAGAGCAGGTTCGCCTGAGCCCGTTGGAGGGCGTTCAATTGAACTTCGGGTCCGACAACGGAAAAGTTGATGGTCCCCAATTCAGTTGCCTTTCCCTTGCCCAGGCTGATCGTTGCGACATAGTTTTGCTCGGGCATCAGGTTCAAATCACGCAGATCCAGGATCATCCCGGAGCGGGCAGTGTTGGCCTGGAACACAGGATTGCCGGGATTCTTCTCATTCCAGATCTTGAATTGGCAGGTTTGACCTGGACCAGGAGGTGTCCAGATAAAGTCTACGGGGCCAGGTGTTACAAACCCATTGTACCCCCCTTGGAAAGCAACGGTGGTAATGGCATTGTGGCCGGAACCCTTATCCCGCCTACCGCTCAGACCTCCAGAAGAGGGTGGTGTGGGTGTGACGCCATCACCAAAGCCGGAACCGTCATCTCTTCGTCTGCCCAAACTTCCGGATGGAGCAGGTTCAGGTGTTGCACCATCACCAAAACCCGAACCGTCATTATTGCCACGTCCGCCTGCAGGTTCACCAGCGGGGGGTTCTGGAGTAGCCCCCTGGCCAAAGCCGGAGCCTTCATCTCCATGTCCGCCTACTGTTCCGCCAGAAGTGGGTTCAGGGGGAACACCCTGGCCGAAGCCGGAGCCTTCATCCCCACGCCCACGAACGTTTCCGCCGGTAGGTTCGGGAGCAACACCCTGGCCAAAGCCAGAGCCATCATCATCCCGTCTGCGGGCTGGACTTCCTGCGGGTTCAGGAGCAGCACCCTGGCCAAAGCCGGAGCCGTTATCACGGGATCCACTATTGAGACCTCCCGTTGGTGCAGGAGCAGCACCTTGTCCGAAGCCGGCGCCGTTTTCTCTGTGTCTGTAAATATAGTTGATGAAGTCAGCATCAGGTTGAGGAACAACTCCATCCCCTGCCAGATGATGATTAATGGTCTTGTCATCCGGCGGAACTGGCATGGGGGGCGTGCTTCCATCTGACTGGCCAAAGCCGGAGCCTTCATCTCCATGTCCGCCCACTGTTCCGCCTGAAGTGGGTTCAGGGGGAACACCCTGACCGAAGCCGGAGCCTTCATCTCTACGCCCGCGAACGTTTCCTCCCGTAGGTTCGGGAGCAACACCCTGGCCAAAGCCGGAGCCATCGTCGTCCCGTCTGCGGGCTGGACTTCCTGCAGGTGCAGGAGCTGCGCCCTGGCCAAAGCCGGAGCCGCCGGATCGATCACCAAGAGAGCCCGTTGCCGGTGGCGTGGGAGGTGTTCCGTTTGCAAAGCCCGATCCAAGGTCGCCGGAGGGCGTCTTTACCAGGTCGCTGATACTGTGTGCCCCTTGCCCCAGGGCGGTGCTGGTACCGTTGTACAAGAGCACAACCTGGCCATTCTCGGAAACCCAGATATCGGCGTTATGCGTCAACAGGGTTCCTTCATGAAGTGGCCTGGCCATTTTGAATCCATCTTCCTGGTAGGTGGCCTGGCCCTGGATGCTCCACACCCAGATAGCCGCCTGGGTCTCATCTTTGTGCCGGATCACTTGTGCACTAGCGATCGAGATCGTCATCGCAAAAAGCAGGGTGAATAATGTCGTTTTCATGGTTGGTTGCTTAAATAGTTGTGTATTGACTTGTGGGTTGTCTGCTCCAAGTTACTCAAAACCCGTCATTTATCCTCACTGGGCCATATGGCCTCTGCGCGTCTGACATCATTCTGCCGGGTCAGGAACAAGCTGTAAAGGTGGCGAATATGTCCATCTTCCGGATAATCCTTCAACAGGTCTTCAAAAGCGATCTGGGCCTCATACATATAGCCCTCCATTTCCAGGATGGTGGCTTTCATCCAGCGCTTCTCCTTTCCATCTGCCAGGTGATAGTCCTTGAGGTTGTCCAGATTGCGCATCACGGCAGTCTCAGCCGGGTCGGTAAAGACAAAATCGAGTTCAGCCTTCAGATCTGTCTGCCCTTCAGCGGCCACCAGCCAACGGTAGGTCTGCTGCTTTTGCAATCCCAGCTGCACCAGATTGATGGACAGAACAGAATCCGCCACTTCAGCCTGATAAACCGTCTTCCCGGATGTTGCGTCGATCAGGGTGAAGGTATAGACCCCGGGATGGGCCTGTCGTTCCCATCGGAAGGATACGCGTTCGACCCCGATATTCCCGGGTAGTGGCGCCAGCAATGTGAGCCCCTGATCACCAGGTCCATATCCCTTGACCCCTCCGGAAACCGCCATGAAGTTCTGGTGATATTTTTCCAGATCCCGAACGGTATCCGCAGCACGCAATCCATTGTTCACATAATTCCAGAATCGATTGGTGAAACTCAGGCTCTGCTCCTTCCGGATGTTGAAGAACTTTTCCAGGTCGTAGACCCCCTTATCCTTCAACCGGTGCATGGTGTTGCCATCCAGTAGATTGACAGCGGCCCCTTCGGGCACATTGATCACCCCGAAAACAGGCAACTTCCCGCCGGGCCAGACCCGCTGGGGGGGACTGAGCTTGGTTTCTTGATAAGTCACCATGCCATGTACATCCGTCACGCGGAAACTGGGTTCCTGAGCAGTCAACTGCAACCAGGAGAATACGATCAAGAGGATTAAATACAGCTTGGTTTTCATCGTCTTTGATTAAACGTTGTTCATAATATTACTCTTCCAGTGCATCCGGCACCTCCGGTAAATGAACCTGGAATCGAGCGAAGAGCCGGGTGAGCGGTTCTCTCAACAGCGATTCATAGATCATCACAAAGTCATAAGCCAGCGCCAATCCCAATATCCCCGATCCGAGATCTACCCGAACCTGGAAATAGTGAAAGAGATAGGCTGTCATAAAGAAGAGTATTGAAAACTCCAAAAGTTGAACCGCCCGGGTAATTGGGTGAAAAGCCACATGAAATCGCCGGTAGATCCAATGGATCATCACCACATTGACATAGGTGAACAGGATCTCCAGCAACATGACCAGCCAGGCGGGAAAATCATAGATATAGTCACCACTGAGGATCATGGCAATGATATTGGCATGGATGACCACCCCGTACATGTCCGGCAGGGCCCTGCCCGTATAGCGGGGATTTAATGGCGTATACAGTTTGTCATTGATGGACTCTGCCCAGCTGTCCTCACCGATGTAACCCATCAGCACGATCCGGTTGCGAAAAAGGTCCTCGCCATTGAAACTGGAATCCAGGAGGACCTCGGCAGACACTTTCAAGAAATTATCACTTCCGATGTAATTGATCCGTTCGACCTGATTACACCGGTCTTCGAGACGCCTGACCGCCTCCGGATTGGCCTCTCGCGTCACAGCCACGGCAAACGCATCCACCGGACCTGAAACCGTCTGCTCAAAGGGGCTGAACATCCGGACCGTCATGTTATCGGCGGATAGAAAATTGGTGTATCCGGTCAGGTTATTGTCAAGGAAAAAAGGATTGGCGTCTTCCGAAACCGCAAAACAATCTTCTTCGGGCAGATAAACCCCCAATTTGGTGGCCAGCACCAGATTGGGAATGGCGGCCATGGTGTTCCGGAGCTGGGTATCCAGGCCCGGGCTCATGTCATCGACCAACAGGACATCCATGCCGATCGCCCTTGGCCGGTAGCTGTGGAGCTTCTGGAGCATCCTGTTCAGCCGGTCCCGGTCTGGCTGACCCGTATTGACCAGTACGACCTCTTCACAGATGTCCACCCGGTCCCGGTCCTCCAGGCGGGAATACACGATATCCGTGACCTCATAGTCCTTCAATCCATTGTTGAATGGATCGAGGAAATGGAGGTTGAATCGGATCATGTCCAGCACACCGATGAACAAAAACAGGACAATCGTCACCAGGATACTGTGCGGCTTGACGACCCAATGGACAAATTGTCGAAAAAAGGTACGCATGGTTGGTAACTTTACTAGACGAATATGAATCTAAAGAAAAGATACTGTTCCCAAAGCAAATTGGGGTCGAAGCACCACAATCCTCTGCGAATAGGTATTTTTACCACAACCCTAAGCTAGAATTCTCATGATGAAGTCACCTTCAACAGTTCAAAACATCATCCGTGGGCTGCTCCTGACCTTTACGCTCGCCCTGGGTGTCCAAGCGGGTCAGGCCCAGCAAGATCTGCATATCTACTACGATGCGTTCCATGAAACGTTTCGGGCCATGCGCGGCGACAAGGAAGTGGAAGAGTATTCGGTCAGGAAAGGGAACCAGATCTTTCTGCACACTGAAAACTATAACAACTTCATCTATGAGCTGGAGGTCCTGCAGCGAAACAAACCCACCGCGAACAAGAACAATATGGGCTTCACCAGTCTGATGTCCATGCTGTCTCCGGCCGGAGGCATGATGCCTACGGATATCTTCTCCGGACTTGCCGGTGGAACCGAGTCCGCTAACATGTTCGAAAACCTGTTTCCCAAATCTTCCGGATATATGGATGGTGCTGACATACAGGTCCAGCAGCTGATGAGTGCCTACGATGCCTCAATCACGACGATCCGGAAGCTGGAGAAACAAATCAGCTATGTTCAAAATAACCTCAAGGAGATTGAGGAAAGTACACGTCGACGGGATCAGATCCTCAAGTACGTCCATGATCTGAAATACAATCCCAATATTCCTCCCGTGAAGATCGGTGAACTGATCACCAAGGAGCTGAAACCATTACTCCCGAAAGATGATAATGCATCGGTGACCACTTCTCCGCGACAGGAAGAGTTGAAAAGTCTTATCCAGTATGGCGAACAATATCGCACCGAGGTGAAAAAGCTCGCCGAACTGGATGTTCAGGCTCAGGAGATCCCGGAAGGAACACCGAAACTGAAGACTCTGAAAACCCTCATCCACAACAGCCACCGGGATACCAAACTGGTAAGTGATGTCCTCACTTCCCAGGAAGCGACGTTAAAGAAAGAAGTCGCCCGGGATGCCGGTAAAGAGTTCGAGATCCAGACGACTATCCGTCAGGAATACGAGGCCATTATAAACAACACGTTCAGCCACACCTATCGCACCCAGGCCAATGACAATGATCTGGAGCTGCAACTGGTTTTTATCGCCCGGGATAGTACCAACCGTCCGATCTCATCGGGCCGGCAGGAGATCGCTCCCATCAACATCACTGTCTACGGTGGTCTGCAGATCAATGCCAGTGTCGGTGTGAACTTCGGCCAGTTTGCCAATCCGCCACAAACCTATTTTGTGCGGGATTCCTTTCTGCGCTCGGAGAATGAATCCAACTTCATTCCCTTCCTGACCACCAGTGTGCACTTTTACTTCCAGAGTCGCAAAAACCTGTCCTTTGGCGGGACATTCGGAGTGGGTATGGCCCTGTCGAACAGCGAAAACCTGGAAACGCCGACCTTCTTCCTCGGCCCAAGCGTGATCATCGGAAAGAGCCAGAGTTTCACAGTCAGCGCCGGTGCCATGGGTGGACGGATCCGTCGCCTGTCCCAGGGATATCAGGTGGGCGACCGCTACTCCTCAGACGCCAATGTAGTTCCGACCAAAACCAAGTATGAATTGGGCTATTATGTCGGGATCTCGTTCAATATGGGCGGATAAACCGCAACCTGATTAACCGATTCAAATTTATTGAGAGCCCCGATTTATTGGGGCTCTCTTTATTGGTGGAGGTGCATACGGATTCTATATTCCAGAAGGATGATTCCTGGTTCCTGCGTTTGCTCCCCCGAGAACTCGGGGCTGGTTCCTGGTTACCAGCTACTGAGCACTCTGGTACAACGCTTGGGTGTTCAATGTTCAAGGCGCCCCCGAAGTCTCGGGGAGCCAGTTCAATCCCGGACGATGGCCCTATTGCTTATAGGGCCATGTCCGGATCCAGACATGGCCCCAAGGGTTTGGGGTCATCGTCTGGAGTTCAACGTGATGTTAGTCCACTGGCACATCGGTCCCCAGACGCTCCTTCATCGGTCTGGACAAGACACTGCTTTCCGCTTTCCGACTTCCGCTTTCCGACTTCCGACTTCCGACTTCCGCTTTCACATTTTCTCATTCCTCATTCCGTCATTCCTGGTTCCTGCGTTCCTGGTTCCTCGAAATAACGCCTTAACGCAATTACGAAATACCACTGCTGCTAACCCAAGGAATTACCAATACCTAATGC
>JAUIEA010000227.1 GCA_030429045.1 Bacteroidia bacterium
AATGTAAATGCATCTGATACCAGGAAGTACCACATCATCAGCTTGCCATAGCTCGCCTTGAAGGGTTCCTTGGCACCTTCCCACATATTTTGGTCGTTCTCGGCGACGTTCGAATGAACTGCAACACTATCCATAGCCATTCCTTTGGTCTTGATATTATTGGACGATAAAAAATATGATCAAATAGATCCACAGGGCATCGACAAAATGCCAGTAGGTATTCACAAGCTGAATGCTCAATGTTCTTCCTGAAGATTGTTTGAACGGCCCAAAAGCCGTCTTCATTCCGAGGAACAACGCACCCAACCCTCCCAATACGTGAGCCGCGTGAGTACCACTGATCACGTAGATAAAGGATCCGGACGGATTCCCATCCAGGGGCACTCCTATGCCTTTCAACTGTTCCCAGCCCATCACTTGCAGTACCAGGAAGAACAAACCCAGCGCAAACGTGATCGCCGAAAACAGGCGATACCGGGATACATCATTCTTTTTGTATGCCTGATACCCTAAGTGCGCTGTGACTGAACTGCAGATCAGCACCAGGGTATTGTACAGAAATATTGCTGGCAACTTGAACTCCAGCCAGTTTCCAGCTGCCTTCCGCACGATATACGCAGAGGTCAGAGCGGAGAACATCATGATGATCCCGGCCATGGCCAGCAGGAGGGCAAACTTCTTCGGATGCCACTTTCCGGTAAACTGTACCGGTGTTCGGGTCATTGTGGTTTCCATCATCCCAATATCCATTGATCCGCAAACAACCCGATCAGGGCCACGGGGAGGTAAAGAAATGAGGAATACAACAATCGACGGGCGGAGCCGTCATCCAGCGCTCGGTAAAACGCATACCCGGCCCGGGTATAGTGCGCACCCAGAAGAAACAGCACACTCAAGCCGATCCATCCGGTAAATCCGAATGCAAAAAACAGCATCGGAAGGATGGTCAGCATGCTGGCATAGATCAATGATTGACGAGCCGTTTCCCGTGTGGGTGTTTCGGACGCTTCTGGCAGCATCTTGAATCCAGCCCGGCTGTAATCTTCATGTCCCAACCAGGCGATCGCCCAAAAATGGGGGAATTGCCAGAAGAACTGCAATGAAAACAACATCAACCCTGCCTGGGCCAACATCCCCGAGCCACTCACCCATCCAATAAAGACGGGCATTGCACCGGGGATCGCTCCCACCAGGACAGCAATCGGATGAATGCGCTTCAATGGCGTGTACACGAAGGCGTACAGCAGGAAGGAGATCATGCCGAACAGGGCAGCCCAAAAGTTGATCGCAGCCAGGGCCACTACGCCGATCACACAACTGATGCCCGAGAAAAGTACGGCTTCTGGGACACTGATCGTGCCGGTCACCAGCGGACGGTTCTGCGTCCTGGTCATCAGCCGATCATAATCCTTTTCAAGCACCTGGTTCATACTGTTCGCCGCAAAGGTGATAAAGAGTCCACCGATGATCACCAGGAAGAGAACACTCCCCTGGATCACCTCCGCACCCAGAAAATAACCGAAAACAGAGGAGAAGACGACCAACAAGGTCAGGCGCATCTTCACCAACACCGCATATTCTGCGAGTCGTGATCGGATAAGTTGTATTGCCTGAATGGTAAATGCCATATATCGTCTGCGCTTCAGTCAGCGAAAGAATCGGATGATGAGTTAATGCCCGTGATCTTTTTCGCCCTCTGCAAGCGGGACGATCTGCGGGATAAAGTCTTCGCCATCTTTTCCGTAATCATAGGGCCAACGGTGGACGGCGGGGATCTTACCCGGCCAGTTGCCATGTGGCGCATCAATAGGTGCTGTCCACTCGAGGGTTGTCGCACCCCACGGATTTTTCGTCTTCTGGACCTTCCCCTTGAAAATACTGTAGAAGAAGTTGATGACAAAAAGCACCTGCAGGACAAAAACGATCATGGCCGCAATAGTGATGAACTTGTTCATCCCGTCAAAGTGGGCAAACGTATCGAAGTTGTCAAAGCTGTAATATCGGCGAGGAACACCTGCCATGCCCAGATAGTGCATCGGCCAGAACACCGCATAGGCACCGATCAATGTACCCCAGAAATGAATCCGGCCAAGCGTTTCATTCATAAACCGGCCAAACATGCGTGGGAACCAGTGGTACACTCCAGCGAACATGCCGAAGAAGGCGGCTACACCCATCACAATATGGAAGTGGGCCACGACGAAATAGGTATCGTGCAACTGGATATCCAGGGTGGAGTTCCCCAGGAAAATCCCGGTCAGACCACCTGAAATGAACATGGACACAAACCCGATGGCAAAGAGACTGGCCGAATTGAATCGGATATTCCCTTTATACAGGGTGGTGATCCAGTTGAATACTTTCACGGCCGAAGGCACCGCAATGATCAGGGTGAATACCACGAAGAAGTTGGACAGGAACGGATTGACACCCGACATAAACATATGGTGAGCCCATACGATAAAGGACAGGAATCCAATCGCCAGCATGGAAAATACCATGGCCTTATACCCGAAAATGGGTTTCCGGGAATGTACTGCCAGCACCTCTGAAACCAGTCCCATGGCTGGCAGGATGATAATGTATACTTCAGGATGACCGAGGAACCAGAACAAGTGCTGGTACAGAATGGGACTACCGCCGACATTCTCCAGGGCCTGACCACCAACAAAGATCTCACTGATATAGAAACTGGTGCCCAACATGCGATCGCACATCAGCAGGAAGAATCCGGCTGCGAGCACAGGGAAGGAAAGGATACCCAGGATGGCCGTAATAAAGAAGGCCCAAATGGTCAGTGGCATCCGCCACATGTTCATACCCTTTGTCCGCATGTTCAGAACGGTGGTCACGTAGTTGATCCCGCCCAGGCGGACAGACACCACGAACAGCACAAGGCTGAGGGTCCAGAGGGTCATACCGGCACCCGAGCCGCTTGATGCCTGAGGCAAGATGCTCAGCGGCGGATAGGCTGTCCATCCACCGGCAAAGGGACCGGTGCTGAGGAACAGGGAATAGAACATGATCACTCCTGCCAGGAAGAAGAACCAGTAGGAGAACATGTTCAACAGCGGTGAAGCCATGTCACGTGCCCCGACCTGAAAGGGGATCAGCAGGTTGGAAAAGGTCCCGGATAAGCCGGCCGTGAGGACAAAGAAGACCAGGATGGTCCCGTGCATGGTCACCAGGGCATAGTAAAACTCCGGAGCCAGCGTA
>JAUIEA010000064.1 GCA_030429045.1 Bacteroidia bacterium
ATATCGGTGACATGATGATCACCCAGGATGACGGTGTCGGACATGTATGGGATGGCAGCCAATGGGTGGCCATTGGTCAGATCCGTGGTCCGGAGGGACCCCAGGGGATTACCGGACCTGCAGGGCCTCAAGGACCGAAAGGGGATCAGGGTGTGCAGGGCATCCCGGGGCTCCAGGGTCCGAAAGGAGACACGGGCGCCCAAGGCCCTTCTGGCCCACAAGGCGCTAAAGGAGATACGGGAGCTCAAGGGCCTTCTGGCCCTCAAGGTGCCAAGGGAGATACGGGCGCACAGGGTCCGGCAGGTCCGCAGGGGCCCAAAGGAGACACCGGCGCTCAAGGGCCTGCAGGGCCACAGGGCCCGGCAGGTTCCTATACAGCCGGCAATGGCATCACCATTGCATCCAATGTCATTTCTGCTGTGGACCAAAGTGCAACAAATGAGCTCCAGACCATCAGCCTCAATGGCAATGATCTGTCGCTCAGTCAGGGTGGTGGCTCCGTCGACTTAAGTGCCATTGGCAATAGTGTCTGGTCACAGAATGGTAACAAAGCCTACTACAATGACGGCTTCGTCGGAATTGGTACAAATAACCCTGACCGTGAATTTCACTTGCAAAGTGCGAATGATGCCAGAATCAAAATTCAATCTTCAGGAGGAGCTACCAACGGTGCCGAAGTACGCCTGTTAAGAAATAATGGCGCCAGCAGTCTGCTGCTCGACTTACATCCATCGACCAGTTTCGTTACGTTTGCCGATGGCACTCCCTGGGCCGGATCTGGCATCCTCACCACACTGGGTGGTCCCAACCGCCTGTCCATTAACTCGGACAATGGCCCCATGAATCTGATGACCCAGGGCAATACCCGGATGTTTATTGCGGATCAGGGCAATGTAGGCATCGGAACCACCACTCCAGCAGAAAAGCTGCACGTCTCAGGAGATATCCGGATCAGTGATGGTACACCAGCCGTGCAATTCTACAATGGCAGTACCTGGAAAGGCTATATGTACCACGATGGTACCGATCTGATATCTGGTAACGTCAGCCTCCAGAATATTCTCTTCCAAACCAATGCCACCACCATTGGCAAATTGAACTGGGATGGACTGACATTGACCCGACCAGGAAAAACCATTGAATTGGGAAGTCCATCTGGTGGAGCAGCTTACTTACGCACATTGGATGGTGCAGATCCGAATCACCTGATTATTCAAAGCAAAGGAGTCTCAATCGCAGAGAATGGTACAACTAATTCTGACAAATATCCTTTTAGAGTTGTTCAGAGTGAGCTCTGGGGATTAAATCTTTACAATCCCACAGGCGAGAAACATTGGGAAATCTATTCCAGTTCCAGTGGATCATTATCGTTATATGCGAACGGCTTTTTAAGGGGAACATTTGATGGAACAACCGGAAATTATGCCGCCGCTTCAGATGCTCGCTTAAAGAGCAATATTGTCCCACTTGAGTCTGCATTAAGCAATGTCCTGAAACTCAATCCTACCCGATATACGTATCGAGATAATAATCCGGATCAAAATTCATCTATCGGGTTTATTGCACAGGAAGTGAATACGCTATTCCCAGAGTTGGTGCAAGAGATCAGGGGCGAGCGAAATGAGGGAACACTAACAGTCAACTACGCAGGATTCTCAATTCTTGCTGTCAAAGCCATTCAGGAACAACAGGAGATCATTGATCAACAGGCTCAGGCCATTGAAGCCCTGACCAAATCCCTGGAACTTCTGGAGGCTCGAATCTTCCAACTGGAGTCCAATTAAAAGATCATAATTCATGGCCCAGTCCGACGAACCAATGGAATATTTCCGTTGGTTCGTCGGACAAAAGCCGCCTTGCCAGCATCAATATTCCTTATCTCAGACTTCTTCCTCTCTATGAAAGCAACATCTGTCTTTTGCATACTCACACTGCTCCTCACCACATCCTCCGAGGTTCCAGCACAGGACCTGAGCAACATGGTACCCGTGGCCTGGTATACCCTGATCGATTCCACGGGAGACAAACTGGAATTGAAACCGGATATGGAATTGACCAATGCTCCATTCGAAGGACAAAACGGGGTCTATTCCAATGGCCAATACATTTACAGTGGCCAGCCGGATGGCTGCCTGATCACGACACTAAATATCCCCGAACTCTATTCACCAACTTTTGCCATCTCCCTTCAATTTCGTCTTGACACCCTGGATGACTATACCCGACCGATCATGATCGTCGGAGACACCTGGAGATATCTCGGGTTCTATGTCCTGTCAGATGACGAATGGGCTATCCGGTTCAACGGATCCATCCATGCCATACCCGACATAAAACCGGATGACAAGTGGCACGAAGTGACCATCATCTACAGTTCTCTTGACTCCATGGTCCATTTTTATCTGGATGCAGAAAAAATATATGAACAAACAGCCCCTCTTATCCGAGATATCGAGGATGATCGCATCAGCAACACCCACTACGGAACGGGAAATACATTTCTGGGCAACTGGCGTCATCTGAAAATATTTCATTCAGATGAAATATTCTCTTCGACTGAACATTTTGAAAAAAATCAAAATATTCAACTCTCTCCAAATCCGACTTCTGGCTTTATCCTGATCTCGCAGGAGAATGATCGCTTTGATCATTGGGAAGTTACAAATCTGAACCGTCCAACGCCGATCATACAAGGCCATTGGTCTTCTTCTCAGATAGAAATTCCAACAGGTAATTTACCCGCCGGCATTTATGTGTTCAAAGCGACAAATCTAAAGTCAGGACAAATCATTACCAAACTATTTGTGAAACAGTAGGATGGCAGATGATTTGTGTGCGTAATCCACAACTTGCCTGGATGAAATGTCAAGCAGGTAGTATCCGATTTCTATCTTGATCCCGATCGATCGTCACCGAGTGCGCAATGGAATAAAGATTTTTCCTGACCACTATGTTTACTAATCCTCGTCGTCTTCGATATCCTCCTCGTCCTCAAAGTCCAGATAATCACGCAGGCTCTCCAGCACACACTCGATCAGATAGCGCTGAGCCTCCGGATGATCATCATGGTTTTCGAGGACCGCGTTGACCAGCATACCCATCATATCTCCCAGATCTTCCACATCTGCGGCAGAATACATCTCTCCGTTCAGGAAGGGGTTATCAGGAGCATCCGGATTGGGTTCATGATTACCGATCAGCGCCAGGAAACGATACGGAGTATCCTCCAGGTTAGGTGTCTCGGTCAGGTCTTTCAAATTGGAACGCAATTCTTCAAAACGCTCGTCTAGGGATTGATCACCATTTTTCATCCTGAATAGATTTGTAGGTCTGCAGCCGGTATCCGGCCTGATGACAAGGTCCGGCTAAATCCCCGGACCACAAAATACAGGTGACAAAGAATTTACCTGACCTGCCCAACGCACCGCCCTGACCCGGTACAGACCCTGTTGGCATCTATAGTGATTCGATCAGTCGCTTCATTACCAGTTGAATAGATATAACGGATAGTCGTCATGCTTTTGTACCTTCGAATTGGCCGGTTCATCCGGCGGCTACTTTTTTGTCCCAAAAACCGCCAGCGGCCCGGGTGGGCCGGCCTAATCCCTTATTGCCCCACGGTGTGCACAAGCAACTGCATGGGGGTCCCCATCGCCCTGAATCGCTTCCAGCGATTCTGACTGCCATAACGGTAGTAATGGGATTGTCCGGCTAACGGATAATGGACGGGGATAGACAACTGCTTGCCCTCCCCTTTCGCTGCCACCCACTCTACATAAACGATACATTCCTTCTGGACCATCAGCTGCAACGCCCGCAGATCTACATGAACCCAACCCTTCTGCTCGGTTTGAAGGGTGACCAGAACAGGTTGGGTATGGACTGGAGCACCTACCCTCCCTCTTCGCACATCCATCACCTGGATACGAAACGTGACCTGCTGAAAATCATTGGCGGCCAGGTAGAAGGAAAACGTATCCAGCACGAACGGCCCTCTCATCCTGAACCGACGACCTACCGCAGATCCCAAATTCTGGTCTGGCCTGTACTCAATCGCCAGATTCACCACCGAATGATATCGTTTCCGAACGGACCCCAATCGTTTGGACTCACCCTTGGGCCGTACCACCAGTTCAGGCAGATCCACCGCGACCGGCCACATGCGGATCGTATCGGTAACATCAGACGGCACTTGAGATTTGCGTTGTGTCGCATAGCCGATAAAGGAATATTGTAGGACCACCTTGTCGGTATCGTTCACCTGGAGGGCATATCGCCCCCCGACATCTGTCACGGTGCCAAAGTTGGTTTCAGGTATCCCCACATTCACATAAGCCATCGGTTCGCCTGTCTGGCCGTCCAGGATCTGACCGACAAGTATCCCCTCCTGGGCACTCAACCTGCCGGTCATCAGGCAAAACGGGATGAAGACAAACAAGGATATATTGCGTAAATCCATGATCCGTGCATTAATTGAAAACGGTGAAGAAAAGTCGCAGTCCCCCCATGCTCAATGCCGAGCAGGTGCAGTACCAGCCCAATACGGGAACCATTGCGGGCGGTGACCGCCGCACCCATTGCCAGATCAATCCGATCATGACCAAACCGGCCAGGAAAAGCGGCAGGCGAAGCATCGGTTCGTATGCCTGCACACCCAGCATATCCGACAGGGGAACAATGTTGCTGATGGTGAAATAGGTGGTCACTTCCACTAAATGGGCCAGCCCGAAGAAGAGCAACCAATTTCGGATCAGATCAGGCAGGGACCGGGCTGTTGACAGGACGGCGTAGACCAGTACTGCCATGACCAGATTGACGAGTACGCCACCCATTGAGCCGTAAAACAGGGCTTCTGAACTCAACCGTTCCAGGCAAACCGGGTCTATCGGACCCGGGTTGGCATTGCCAAAGTGCCACGGAACGTCCACATCCCAGAGAAGTGGATTACAGCCAACCCGTCGAAACACCAGGGCATGCCCCAGTTCATGCAACCAGATGGTGACATACAGGGCTGAATATCCACTCAGGATCAAGATCAAAATGCGCAGTAGGGTCTTCATGGCTGCCAGGGTTTAATGAGTAGATTCGGGTGCATGGAAGGATGTCTCCAGCTCAGGATGTTTATGGTACTCAGAGGGGTGGGTCCACAAATTTTTTTGCGTGATCCGGGGTCCACCGTTCGCCTTGTTGCGGCGAACAGTGACGATGACAGAAATCGCGATGGTCATGGCCCGGAACAGATTGGCTTCCCATCCTCCACCGGCATTGGTACCTGCGGCAAAGAGCATCCACCAGGCATTCATCAGGAGATGCATGAAAATGGGTACCCATAAGTTGCGGTCCCATTCGATATACAACCAGGCAAACCACATTCCCCCCATGGCTGTCACCGAGAAGATGCCGATCGCACCGCCCAGGTCACTGGCCTGATAGAGATGGAGCCCGCCAAAGAGGAGGGCATTGATCAATCCGGCAGGGATAAAGCCCCAACCAGCAAATCGGAAGAGCTGCCCGAACAGAAAACCTCGGAACACCAGCTCTTCGAAAACAGGTGCCAGAAATATGGTCCACGCCACGACTCTCCAGGTGACATCCACTTCAAACCCGGCCATGACACCGTACCCGATCATCATGGGAAGGCAGAACAGAAAGGACTTCCGAAATGCCGTCCGGAAATCCCCGTTCAAACCCCATACCTCTTTCAGGTCTGTCCGCCGATGAATGAGAATCAATGCGGCTGATAGTGTAGCCAGCGGGAACCCCACCCGAAACAACATGTCCAGAAGGGGAAATGCGGTCTGAATAGTGGGCATGAAATACTTGCTCAGGACCCAGGCCAGGAGAGTGATAGTCGTGATTTTCAACGTGCTGTTGGACATCGTCAGTCATTTTGGGGGAGTGATCCCTGTGATGGAATGATCCAAAGATGAAGGGTCGGAAATCTGCTGACAAGAGGACCGTGGCCAACTGTTACCAGGTGGGGTCAATGGCAAGGGAAAGGGATCAAGTGACCGATCGAGGGGCCAATCGTATCGGACGTCGGGGGATAAAATGCAGGAAAGAGGGACGAATAGACGCCTAGATCGGGCGCGCGGCGAGATGCTTCCGAATATCGTTGATCCGTCGACGAGAAATCGGTATCAAAAGGTCTGGCTGCCGCATCTGCAACTGGTAATTCGGGGATCTGCCTGCCAGTCCCGCGATATGATCCAGATTGACCAGATAGGAGCGATGAACGCGATAAAAATCCCAACCGGCCAGCTGATCTTCCATTTCCTTCAATGTTGACCGGACGACATGGCGTTGCAAACCTTCCTGCTTTTCCAGGAAGCATTCCACATAGTTGTCCGATGCCTGGAGATAAACCAGTTCATCACGATTGCACGTGAAGGTATCCTGGCTGTTCTCTCCGTGAAGGGTCAACAAACGGTCAACTTCCTGTTGGCCCTCCGCAAGGGCCTTATGAGCCAGCCAGGCCTTGCTCCCCAGAATACGGGCTGTCAATACGAGGGTCAATGGAAAGGTCGTGGTCGCCAGGGCAAGTCCGAGGTAAAAGAAATATCCCGCCCATGACAACCGACCACCGATCATGATAAAATGATAGAGATAGGTCGCACTGATACTGAAGACAATCAGCGGAAATAGAAAGAGAAACTCATTTTTCAGGGTCCAAGGCTGGGTGGTGAACCACCTTGCCTTTAAACGGGATATTACCTCATAATACAAACCAGCGCTCACGAGGATGACCAGGCCATAGCCGGCGAGAAAGATATATTTCGCACTGTGCTGGTAGGAGGATGTTCCAAAGGGTTGAAACAAGATCAGGATGAAGACTACTGAAACAGCCAGGACGGTCATACCCCCATAAAAGTCACGGGACGTGTTCGGTCGCAAGGGTTGGTTCCAGAATGAAGTCATAAGCAAAGCAAACGGGCTAAGGCCCAAAATCGGAAAATCCTATGACTCATTACTGATTACCGTCAGAACACCTCCCCAGGAGTCTGGCCATACAAGTCTTTATAACACTTTATGAAATAGGCCGGTGAGGAGAAACCACACTCATAAGCGATCTCCGACACCGTTCCCCAGTGCTGCTGAACCAGATGATGGGCTTTTTCCAATCGCATCAGGCGGATTACCTGATTGGGAGAATATCCGGTCATGGCCGTCAGTTTGCGATGTAGCTGACTTCGGCTCATTCCAATCTGTTTGCTCAAGTCAACTACGCTAAGCTGTTCATTACCCAGCTGAGCCATAATCTCGTTTTTTACCTTTTCCAAAAATTCAGCATCCAGACTCCTTACTGGATCCTGAACCTGACTGAAGACATGCAATGACCGTCGATAATAGTCCTGTAACCGGGTTCTTTGTTCGATCATATTCACTGCCCGCATTCTGAGCTCCTCCGCATCAAAGGGCTTGATGATATAATCATCGGCACCCTTGTTCAATCCATCCAACTTGTCTGCATGCTCTGCTTTAGCGGTCAGTAAAATGATAGGAATGTGGCTAGTAGGCCCGTTCGACTTAATCCGTTCACATAATTCAGTACCACTCATCACAGGCATCATCACATCAGAAATGATCAAATCTGGCATTTTTTCCTCCGCAATCTCCAGGCCCGACTTTCCATCTACAGCCTCTAAAACAGCAAACACCCCTTTCAACTGATCCGATAGATATTGTCGCACCTCATTGTTATCCTCCACGATAAGGATTTGGGGGCGATGGGATGACGCAAACCGATCCGTGATCCGTTCACGTGTCAGGGCTGGGCGACTGTCCAATTCATTCGAAACCACCAAGTCTGCGCGGCCAGGGAGATCATCCCTTGTCGACAATTTAATCTCAGAAGGTAGATAGGCAGAAGCTTGAATGGGGAATTGGACACAAAACCGGGAGCCCATACCGGATTCACTTTTAAAATTGATCTGGCCATGATGCAATTCGACCAATTCTTTTGTTAATGCCAGACCCAACCCACTTCCCGCCTGAATATCCGACTGGGTGGTGAGAAAAAACCGATCAAACAACCGGGGTTGCAGCTCCGCAGGCACCCCAACTCCTGAATCCGACACTTCCAATTGTGCACGATTCTCTTCCGTTGTAAGTGCCAGACAAATCTGTCCCCCATCTCCAGTATATTTGAATGCATTGGAAAGCAAGTTCACCAGTATTTTTTCCAGTTTATCTGCATCAAAATAACAGGTCACTTCTGGACCGTCCACTACAATGGAAAAACGGATCTGTTTCTGTTCCGCAAGGCTTTCAAATGAACCTCCAATGGCGCGAACAAATGAATGGAGATTCCCGGAAGAGACTTGCAAGCTCAGCTTCCCCTCTTCCAATTTGGAGAGATCCAGCATCTGGTTCACCAGATCAAGGAGTCGTCGGCCATTCCGAAGCATAGCCTGATAGTAGTTGCTCAAGTCCCCCTTTAATGTGCCTCCAAGCAGTTGCTCCAGCGGACTGATAATAAGTGTCAATGGGGTGCGAAACTCGTGACTGATATTGGTTAAAAATGCCGATTTCATGGCATCCAGTTCGCGCAGTTTTTCTGCTTCTGCATGTTCGATCTGCGCCAATAATTCTATTTCCTTTTGCCTGGCACGCTGCTTGGCCCGCAATCGATAAAATAATCCTCCGAGAAGGAGTACCAATGCCAGTGCAGAGATCAAGATCCTGTTTTTGATCTGACGCTGGCGCACAATCATCAGCTCCTGTTCTACCAATTCAGCTTGCTGTAATTCATGCTGATATTTGGCTTCCAGCTCTTCTGCACGGTCCAATCGTTCCTTGTTGCCCAAGCTGTCCCTGACAGTCAATAACAATGACTGGTAGAGATAAGCCTGTTCGTATTGGCCCAGAGCGGCATAGGTCTGCGTCAAAAGCGAATAGGGAACCTCCATTTTGGGGAGGCTTTTTGCTTCCTCTGCGAGTTGCAGCGACTGCTTCAAGGGGGCAATAGCTTCACTGTACCGCTTCTGCTTTAGAAAGGTTTCGCCTATATTCCCCAAAGTGACAGACATCCCGTTTTTATCATTGATCGACGCTTTGATCGCCAACGCCTGCTGAAAATAATCCAAGGCCTCAGCGAATCGGCCCTTTTCCATGTGCACCTGGCCTATATTATTTAAACCGATTCCCTTCCCGTATACCTCGTGTAGTTGATCACATAGTTCAACCTGTTTCTCATAAAAGTGAATGGCAGAATCCGGCAACATTCGATGGCTGTATACCATGCCAATGTTGGCATAATTCCTGGCCATCCCAATGGAATCCTTCAACCCTATTTTTGCATCCAGAGATTTGTACAAGTAGGTCAATGCCTTGGGGAATTCATTTTGTTCGGCATACAACAAACCGATATTCCCCAATGTCGTCGATGCAGACATCGTGTGACCTTCCTTTTCCGCTATGGCCAGGGACTGAAAATAATAGGATAATGTCTTTTCCAAATCCCCCTGGTAATAATAGACAACACCCAATGTGCTCAATGAAGAGGCCTCCAGCTGTGAATTATTTGATTTGCGGGCATATGCAATCGCTTTCACCCCCCATTCTTTCGCCAATTCTGTATCAGTGCGGTACGTTTTCGCTGCCAGTTCCAAAGCATAAAAGGCCCTGGCAGAGTCAGAACCGGCCTGTTGAAAACAGATGACAAGGCTGTCTACCTCTTCAGATTGGGTAAACGAAGAGTGCCACAAGCAGGAACACATGCACAGGTACAAGAATCTGAAACGCATATCAGCATATTTGATCGTACCAAAGGCTATGAAGATACTGGAGAAAATGCATGTGTTTACACGCATGAACATATTTCATTTCATCCTCCTTCTCTTGCTGGCCAACAGGCTAACACCGTTCATGGTGGGAGGCAATGGAACATCCATACAAAATGGGGTCAGGAAATCCTGACCCCATCGATAATCCAGAAGATCCTCTATTTCACCTTACCAAATATCCAACCAATGACGCCACCTGCCAGTGAACCGGCAACAACATTTCCCAACAGATCAAATGGCAACCAATCCCAACCATAGGCAGTAAATGTTGAGGCGTTGAGTATGCCGTACCCCAGGACCATAAAAAATGTAATCCATGCGCCTTCAATTGCCCCCTTCAGAAATGTTTGGGTGCCGAATTTTTGCAACAGGATGGTCATGAACACGGATGCAACCAGACTGCCGACCACCCACCAGATCATAGACATCTCCTTCAGGCAATCTGCATTGTCAGTCATCCATTGTTCCATAGATCCGCCCATCAAGCCGGCAAACAGGATCATACCGATAATCATCATGGTGATCGTTGCACCCAGAACAGCGAGAATAAATTTCTTTTCCATGTGTAAACGTGTTAATTGATGGTTAATTGAATTGAATAAAAGTTCGGACGACCAGAAAGGGTCGCTACATTCTAAACCCAGAAAACATCAATGCACCGGCTTCAAAGGATTCGTCTCTTTTGCCGGAATGGATCGAAGAAAGGCCCAGATCGCATTGACCTCATCGGCATCCAGTGCACCCATTCGAGGCATCGCCTCACTGAGCAGTAGTCCATCAGGCCGGACACCCCCGCGCAAAGCCATTTCAAATTGATCTTTGGTCCACAGACCAATCCCTTGCTCAGGATGTGATGTAATGTTTCGAGAAACTACAAACTGAAAAGCACGGTCATGGATTGGGTTCCCGCCTGCCATAAACCCTACAGAGTTTTCAGGGTTTTGGATATCGTTGGTTTGAAAATCAGCAGAGTGACATCCAAAACATTCATATCTGGTCAATGTCAGATACTTGCCAAAAGCCAGAGTATCGGTTGAAAGAGGTGTCGACTGGATATCCTGTCGAACCGGGATGGGCTTGAATATACCCAATTTGAATAATGCCTTGGCGATAAAAGATTTTTTACTTTGATGCACTGTTTCAGAAGGTTCTGTAGAGGGTACATCAGAACGCAAATAGGTAATGACCCCGTTCAGGTCGTCCTGGCTCAAATTGGGGAACATCATGTACGGGCCGGCATAATGGCCATCCCGCTTCAAGCCTGTCCGTAAAAGAGTAGCTAATTCAGCATCTGAATACCGGCCTATTCCAGCAGTTTGATGACGGGTAATATTGGGAGCAAACACGGTCCCGAATCCTTCATCTTTCGAAAAGAGATGACCACTCAACGAACCATCTTCCCCTCTGTGACAATAGGCACAAACATTTTCAACAATCTTACGACCGTTGACCAGAGTTAAACTGTCTGTAGCCAGCGAAACCGGAACAGACTCCGGAGAATATGTAGGTGGCGAACTGAATTGTATCCATGCTGCCAAACAAAGGAGGAGAATCAACAGGCTTCCCAGAAGAATACCCAATACTTTTAATACCTTTTTCATAGTTGTGTCGATGAGAGTGAGTCATGAAATCTCGTATCGAACACAAAGATGAGAGGGAGGTGCCCCGTCAATTATCAATCACGTCGCAATGTATATCAGAATTGTCGCATTACTCCCAAGTAATTGATATTCTTATATTTACAAATATACAAGTGACTAATTTTGCACCTGCTGGAATCAATTGACATCCTTTACACTGAGTCTACAGTCAGCCAGAACAAACATGGAACAGAGAAATTCGGAATATTCCACCAAAAATGAACAGTCTCTGATAGCAGCATTTCTATCGACAAACTACCATGTTGATCAGTTGGATTTAACGATTCGGGTTGGGCGGCATCATGCTGCACTGGATAGATTGTTGGAGCAGCATTCATGTTCATCCTGGGTCTATCTCACTGCTGTCAATCCTGGATCAAGGCAACTTGCACCGGATGAAAACAGAACACGCAACAAAGGCCTGAAAATGGAATTGATACCCTGGAAGATCTTTTCCGGACGTGGAGTCGCCCAATCGGGTGACTGGCCCCCGGAAGAGAGCTGGCTCATCTTGGGTCTGACAATATCTGATGCCCGGCTGATGGCAGTCAAGTGGGAGCAACTGGCCTTTTTGTACGGCGAAGTCGGACAACCGGCACAATTGATCTGGTGCGGTTGAGTTTAGATCAATTCTGCCTTTTTGGCAAACAATCCCTTGTTGTTCTTGCCGAGTTCAAATCGCACTTCATCACCGATCTTGGCTCGTCCTTTCACCTTGGTCCGGTGAAGGAAGATCCGGCCTTCGATCCCGGGAGATTCGATAAAACCGTATCCTTTTGTCCAGTTGAAAAATGTGATCGTCCCCGTTTTGATATCGCCGGACAGGCCGGCCTGGCTTCCCGTGGAAGCGGAGGATGATCCAAAGAGGTTTTTAAACCATTGCAGCAAATTTGCCATACGTCTGTATTTCGTTCTTTACACGATTTTTTTGTCAATATACTTGGAATTCAACAGGCCCAATGCACCCATGTAGACCAAGTCAAATTCTATCATACTCCCCACCTCATATTGTCCTTTATTCTCGCCCAGATCGATCACCAGCATGTCTGAACTGGCATTGATGATCTCCAGACTGGAATCGACTGGTTGAAGGTGCTGAGAAGGGATATCCAACAGGCCGACATCAATGATCGCCCGGCAGGTGGTCTTCCCATAGTCCTCAGGTTCGATCTCAAAGGTATCACCTGAAGGATTCTCCGCCAACATTCCAGTCGGAACAATCGGCTTTTCTGTGATTTCAATGATCTCGCTGTAGAATTTGAAGACCTGTTGTTCCATATCCGGTACCGGACCACCGGTAAACAGATCATTTCCAAAGAACAGGGCTTCGCCAATCCGGAAGTGATTGATCGCCTTTGGCACACGATGCTGGCGCAACAGGGGCAAGACCACAGAAGTACCTCCCGACACATAGGGAATGGCCCTGTTGAACTTGGTCTCGATCAACTGCTTGTACAAGGACAGCTGGATCAGCTTGTCTTCGGAAGGCATCACCCCGTGGAGGCAGTTGAGATTGGTGCCGATGGCAACGACCTCGATATTGGGCAATTCAAAGATCTGACCGTAAAAGTCCAGCAGGTTCTCACCCATGATGCCTTCCCGTAGATCACCGAGTTCGATCATGATGGTGATCTTGTGGGTCTTCTTCTGTCGAACGGCTTCTTCAGAGAGCATCCGGATGGTCTCCGTCTCCGAATTGAAAGTCACATCCGCATAGCGGATGATCTTTTCCACCAACCGCTTGGCAGGGGGTTTGATGTAAACAGTCTGCACTTCGGGACGGAGCTTCTTGACCATTTTCAAATTGCTGATCCGACTGTCGCAGACCTCTTCTACACCCAGGTCCAGGACCTCCTTGAGGTATTCCGGATGTCCGCAAAGCAGTTTGGTCACGACCGCCCATGTCCTGTCTTCCTTCCGGAAGATCTCATCCAGGACTTGGTAGTTATGACGGAGTTTTGCTCGATTCAGTTCTATATATGCCATAGGTTATTGGGTAATAATACGCCGCTCGATGGCCTGTGGCAAGCGCGTGAGTAATTCGTAGTTGATCTGATCGGAATATTCACTGAAGGAGGAAACAGATATTTCCTGGCCTCCCTGTCGTCCAATCAGGACGACCTCATCTCCCACAAATATCTCTGGAATTTCTGAGACATCCACCTGGATCATATTCATATTCACCATGCCGATCACATTGACCCGGTGTCCCCGGATCAATACACGACCCTGATTGCTCAGATTTCGACTGTATCCATGGCCATATCCAACCGGGATCTGTGCGACGCGAATGGCCGCATTGGCCAGGTAAGAGGATCCGTAACCCACAAACTGCCCTGCCGGAACCATTTTGGTATCCATGACCCGACTCTTCCAGCTGATCACACGTTGCAGCGGATCATCGATCGGTTCGGCCGACTGGGTGACATATTCGATAAAGGTTTCCCTGCTGGGAAAGAATCCATATTGCAGGATCCCGATCCGAACCAGGTCCCAATGCGTCTTGGGATACCGCAGCATGGCAGCTGAACAGGCCGCATGAATGGCCACCGGCTTTTGGTCACAGGCCTGGAGGGCATATTTCACCTTTTTCTGAAAGTGAATATGCTGCTTTTTGATCCGGACATAATTACCAATACTCTCTGCACCGGCAAGGTGCGTACAGATCCCTTCCCAGATCAGGGCCTCGGGATATTGACTGAGGAGACTCAGGGCACGGTCCAGACCGCGATCATCCAATCCGGTGCGATTCATCCCGGTTTCGATTTCGAGATGGATATGCGCAGGCTTACCGATCCGGATGGCCATGGCCAGGACTTTTTCCAATCGCTCCCTGTTGAAGACGAAAAAGCTGTGTCCTTCTTCAATGGCCCATTCCATCTGGGCATCGTCCAGCATTCCCATGATCATGATCGTCGGCCGCTTGCCCGGAACCTGGGCAACGTGCCAGGCCTCATCTGCACTGAACACAGCAAAATGATCCACACCGCAAGCTTTTGACATGGTGACAAACTCCCGAATACCATGGCCATAGGCGTTGCCTTTCACCACGGAGTAAAACGTTGCACCGGTGGTCAGTCGGGATCGAATGAATGCCAGATTGCCAGCCAGCGCAGCCTGAGACAATTCGATGTGGGAGGTAGTATGATGCAGGGTACTCATCAGCGTTGAACTTGAGTCAGGAGTTGAAAGAACAGATCTACACCCGGCTGGATCAGGTCATCAGGAAAATCATAGGAAGGATGGTGCAGCGGCGGCTGATCGACCCCCGACCCCAGGCCGATCAAAGCGCCTGGCCAACGGGCCAGGAAATGGCCCATATCCTCACCCCATCCATACGGTGCCTTTAAGCCTTCGACCTCCAGGCCGACCGCCGCGGCGGCAATTTCGACCTGCTTGACCGAAGCGGCGTGATTGATGGAAGCCGGAAACGGCTCCAGGATCTCATGCGTAAGTTCCAGGTGATCCTGTTTTGCCAACTTGGAAGCAAAGGCAGATAAGAGGGTTTGCAGTGTGGCTAAACGGGTATTGTCCGCAGCTCGCAAGGTAAAATGGATCTCGCCCTGGCCCGGGGTTGTGCCATAGGCCAGACTACCGATCCGGGTGTGCACGGGAGTGACAATAGTAAAGCCCTCCTCCGTCCGGTCAGGCCGGGTCATAGATTCAGCGGCCAGCAGCAATTGTGCGATCGCGCGGTTGGGGCTGGACGCCAGTTGAGGCTCAGCCGCATGTGAGGAATGCCCGGAGAATTTGAATATGGTAGAATGAACAGCCGAGGTCATCGAACCCTTCTTGATCAGGACCTGACCCAGGGGAGCCCCGGGGATATTGTGATAGGCAAAGATCCTGAACGGATCCAGGCCAGCGATCACAGGATCGGCCAGCATGGCGGCAGCACCCTGACCCGTTTCTTCAGCAGGTTGAAAAAGCAGGCCCATCTGAACCCCCTCCAGCGGGGATTTATGCCACCGTTGCGCCAACCCCAACAAGATGGTCATATGGCCGTCATGACCACACAGGTGAGCCTTCCCGGGTGTACCCGAAGAATAGGGCCGGTCATTTTCTTCCCGGATGGGCAAGGCATCCAATTCGGCGCGAAACAGGACCAGGGGATCCGTGTCCTTCCCAAACAGTGCCAGGATGCCATTTCCACCGATATGGCGTTGCACGGAATGAGGCTGGGTGGGTTCCAGCCACTTCAGGATTCTTTCTGCAGTGGCCTGTTCATCCCCGGAAAGGTCGGGATGATGGTGGAGGGTTTGTCGGATATCGATCAGTGTGTCCTGCATCAGGCGGTGATAAGTTGGGTTGAACGGACCATTCTCTGGATCATCAAAAATAACAGGGCAGATACCGTGATCCCTGCCAGGTTTGGATCCAAACCACCCGGCAATGTCATGCCCGCGATCTGCATCGTCAGGGTTGTCGTCCCGCCACCGATCATCGCCCAGAATGCCGCCTGAGGGGAGGGCCTCTTCGTGAAGAGGGCACCCAGGACGGGAACCAGCAAGCCCGATACCATAAAGGCATAGGACATCAGCATCAGTTCCAGCACATTCTGCATGCCCGCGGCAAGGACTATGGCCAGCACACCCACGATCAGGGTGATCCATTGTGACAACCCCAATTTCGTTGCATGATGTTCAGCAGAAGTCTTGTTTCGCCCGAGCAGGTCGATCACGATATTGCCCGATGCAGCCATCAGGCAGCTGTCGGCAGTAGACATGATCGCCGAGAAATAAGCGGCCAGCATCAGGCCCATCAGTCCGGTGGGCAGGACGGTACGAAGGAAGAGAGGCAATCCCATTTCCGGGTCCATCGCCTCCGGTCCTGCATATCCTGCATAGGCAAACAGCCCCTGTTCAGCCGCTACCCGTGCAAACAGTCCAAGAAGAACACCCATAAAAGCCATCACGGGGTATTCAAACAGTCCGGCCTTGAACCAGGCGCGTTTTGCAGTGCGTTCATCCCGGGCTGCATAGATCCGCTGATACAGGGTCATCCCCACAAACCAGATAGGCACGATCGTGATAAACCAGTTGATCAACTGGACGGGTGAGATATGGGTCAGCGACAGAAACTCGGGGCCGAGGGATGAACGCAGGGCTGATATCCCCCCGATGGCGGTATACCCGACCGGGATACCGATGAAGATCAAACCGATCATCAGGATGGCCCACTGGACGGTATCCGTGTAGATCACCGCTTTCAGACCACCGATGACCGTATAGACCACGGCGATGGTCCCCATGATCAGGAGTGCATCCATCCGGTCCAGGTCCAGGAAGGTCGCGGAGGCCAGCTTGGCACCGGCCAGGATCTGGGAACTGGTGAACCCGATATACCCGATAGCCGAGATAATGCCTGCCAGCAGGGCCACCCGGGCACCGTAGTTATCGCCTAAAAACTGGGAGAGTGTGAGCCATTTGTGTCGTCGGGCTTTCTCATAGATCCTCGGGATCAGGAGTACGGCACTCAGCCAGGCACCGATCAAACCCGTGAACAGCATCCACGAGCCGCTGATCCCCATTAAAAAACCAAGACCTCCCAATCCGATGGAAAAACCGCCGCCCACGTCAGTGGCTACAACGGAAAGTCCGATATGCCAGCTGTTCATGTCCCGACCGCCGACATAGTAGTCGTCATGATCCTTGTTCTTCCGATAAAAGTAGGTGCCAATACCGACCATGGCCAGGAGATAGACCACAATAATTGCACCGTCCAAAAATCCCATTCTTCAATCACATTGTCAGGCCAACAACCAGGCCTCATTGTCATGAGCACACCATTCTTCAATGGGTGGATCAAAAAAATTCTTCATTTCAACCGGCATGACCGTTCACGCCTGGTACCGCATTTCCAGATACTTGTTGGTAAATCCAAGCTTTTCGTACAGCTTGCGCGCAGGGTTGTCCGGTTCCACATGCAGGGCGATCCCTCCGTTCACTGTGTCTATGGCGGTTTGCATCAGGCGTTTGCCCAGACCCATCCCACGCATTTCCGGATTGACCGCGATATAAACCAGGATATTCTCCGGAATGTACCCTGCCATACCGGTAGCGTTGATCACCACTGCACCATGGATCACACCCTGCTCGTCCTTCGCACTTAATACAAGACCTCCCTGACCGGGAATGTCATCCATGTCGAGTGCGTATTGCATTGCCTTCTGGATATGATCCAGAGGGTCACCATATTGTTCGAGTGATTGAAAAAGAAAGGTACTGATGGCATCGAACTCATCCTGCGAGGGTTGCATCTGAGGAGAGTTTGTAAGGATGATCAGGTTTGTGGCGGTTGTCGTTTCCATTGGAGTGAAGTTCAATAAACAGCATCAGAAGTCTTCAAATGTGAAGACTTCTGATGGTGAGAAAATAAAAAGAAAGTAGAATTAAATGGAAATCATCTTCGCTTCCACGCCGTGAGTCTCGACCAGGCCTACTGCAAAGGCTTTGTGTCCACGGGGAATCAGGAGATAGAGCTGGCCATTCTTCATGGAGGCCAACGTACTCAACAATTTCCATCGGGTGACCGTATCCTGCGGGGTATCGCTTTTCATGGCCACTTCAATATAGCTTTTACCTGTTCCGCCTTTCAAGGCAGTGATGTCGGGTTGCACTTCCAACTGGGATGTGGAGGATGTAAAGGTCATAGGCTCCTCATACCCCTCAAATACTGACCGAACCTCCTGAAAATCGCGTTTTTCGACCCAATCAAGGGCCTTTCGTAAGTATACTTTCTTGTCTGCATTCATAAGGTTCCAGTTTTTTGATCAATATCTTTCCATAACTATAACAGATTCAGGCTGCTGTGAGTTCACGAACGGGCAGATAATCCTGATCAGAAACCGTTTGTTCCGTCAAAATACCTGCTGTCAGGTTGAAAAATACCCGAACCGATTGGTGAGCCACAAGGGTCCCACAAGATAAGTAAACAAACAGGTCCCCTACCGCGGGTGATAAAAGGAACACCATCAGAGATGTGTGTTCAGGCTGTGCGATCCCTGTTCTCACCTGGCGGTGAAGGAATGCAACGATAGGGGTAAGTAAGCGAAATAGCCCTTTGAGTGGGCCAGTCAATCCCGGAAAGCCGGGGTGACTTCTTACATGGATGCGTTCTTGCGCTCGATATATTCAGCCTTCAGCATTTCCGTCCGACGTGTGATGGAAGGCTTGGTGAAATGCTTCCGGCGACGAAGCTCCTGAATAAGCTTGGTGTCACGCACCTTACGACGAAGGCGCTTCAGTGCATTGCTCAGCTGTTCTGTGTCTTTAACTTCAATAATTAGCATATAAGTCGATTAATATATTTGAACAAAAGGTCCCGGATTCTACGTCCCTGACTTCCAGCATGATCCCCTTTGGGTCGAGCTTTTTTCAGGGATTTCGTCACTCTTTCAGACCTTTTGGCACTGCCAAAAGGTGAAAAAACCGTTTCGCCTGGACCATTTGTCCCGGCAAGGGGCACTATCCAAGGGGTTTAGGTGTGCTGAAAGAGCATCAAAAACAACCAGTTCAAGGTCAAAATCAACCCCCTAAATTGTTGATGATCAAATATCTACAACAACAGGACGGAGATGACTTCAGCCAACTGATTCAAAATCCGATGCAAAGGTCGGTTTTTTTTTCGGTTAGAACAAGAGATCAAGACAGTGAAAGGTACGAATCACCTGAGGTGAACCGGGACCGAAGAGGTTATTGCGTTAAGGCGTTATTGCGTGGTTTCGACAATCCGATGGTCATTTCGATTCAGGCCGGGACCACGCAGGAATCAGGAATGAGGAATTGAAAAGCGGAATCGTACCGGCTGCTTTAGCTGCCGTGCCAGATTGATTGAACAATCTTTTCGAAGGGAGAAATAATGAAGGAATGCCTGCCCGCCATGGCGGGAGGACCGAGGACCGATTAATCAGGAATGAGGAACACTGGAATCCAGCCTTCGGCTGGCAGGCAGGAATGAGGAATGAGGAATGAGGAATTGAAAAGCGGAAAGCGGAAAGCGGAATCGTACCGGCTGCTTTAGCTGCCGTGCCAGATTGATAGAACAATCTCTTCGAAGGGAGAAATAATGAAGGAATGCCTGCCCGCCGTGGCGGGAGGACCGAGGACCGATTAATCAGGAATGAGGAACACTGGAATCCAGCCTTCGGCTGGCAGGCAGGAATGAGGAATGAGGGCCGAGTGGCAGAGCCATGTTCACATTGAACAGAGGAAGCGTCAGCTGACCCTTGCACTTTGAACGGCCAGACCTCGTGCTAGAGTCCCCAGCAACAGGCAACCTGGAACCAGCCCCGAGTTCTCGGGGGAGCAAACGCAGGAACCAGGAATTTCATTCATGAAGTCAACAACCCATCCCATCGCTTATCTTGACTGATCAATATCCCTTCGTCAACTTGTATAACATGGATAAGGTCATTCTCCACGAAAAACTCGCCCTCTTTCACGATCACTGGCACCCGCGTATCGTCGGTGAACTGAATGGTCAACAGGTCAAACTCGCCAAACTCAAAGGTGAGTTCGTCTGGCATAAACACGACAACGAAGATGAGCTCTTTCTCGTCATCAAGGGCATGCTGATCATGCAGTTTCGAGACCGCCAGGTCGAGCTGAAGGAAGGAGAATTTCTCATTGTTCCCCGAGGAATTGAACATCGGCCTGTGGCTCCTGAAGAGGTGTCTGTCCTGCTCTTTGAACCTGCCACCACACTCAACACCGGCGATGCCAGCAGTGAGCTGACCCGGAAGGACCTG
>JAUIEA010000228.1 GCA_030429045.1 Bacteroidia bacterium
GAACTAGGTGAGTTGGCTTTGGGGCAGAACCTGAAAGTGGCCTTCATGCCCTGGAAGGGGTACAACTTCGAGGATGCCATTGTGATCTCCGAACGCGTTGTTCGCGATGACATTTTCACCTCCATCCACATCGAAAGCTTCGAGATGGATGTCCGTGACACCAAACTCGGGGAAGAGGAGTTGACGAATGACATTCCTAACGTCAGTGAAGATGCGACCAAGGATCTCGATGAGAACGGGATCATTCGCGTTGGCGCCTGGGTACATGAAGGGGATATCCTCATCGGTAAGATCACCCCGAAAGGTGAATCCGACCCGACCCCGGAAGAGAAGTTGTTGCGCGCCATCTTCGGTGATAAGGCCGGAGATGTGAAGGACGCATCCATGAAGGCTCCGCCGTCTACTTTCGGCGTGGTCATCTCCAAGCAACTCTTTGCCCGGGCAAAGAAGGATAAGGTGCAAAAAGTCCAGGAGAAGGAACTGCTGGACAAGCTGGATGACCAGCATGCAGTTGCCCTGAACGAACTGAAGACGATCCTGATCGACAAGCTGATGACCCTGACCAAAGGGAAGGTGGCTCAGGGGATCCGGAGTATCTACAACGAGGAAATGGTCTCAAAAGGGGTCAAATTCTCTCTGAATGTCTTGAAGAACATTGACTATTCGGTTGTGGACTACAACAAATGGTCGGATGATGAACATACCAATGGACTGATCGCCAGGCTGTTGCACAACTTCTCTATCAAGGTGAATGAAGAAGTTGGGCGGTACAAGCGTGAGAAGTTCAATATTTCGATCGGAGACGAGCTTCCAGCAGGTGTGCTGAAGCTGGCCAAGGTCTATCTCGCCCGGAAGCGGAAGCTGAAAGTCGGGGATAAGATGGCCGGACGTCACGGAAACAAGGGTATTGTATCCAAGATCGTGCGTGCAGAAGATATGCCATTCCTGCCGGATGGCACTCCTGTAGACATCGTGTTGAACCCGTTGGGTGTACCTTCCAGGATGAACCTGGGACAGATCTTCGAGACGGTCCTCGGTTGGGCTGGTGAGAAGTTGAATGTCAAATTCGGGACACCCATCTTCGATGGTGCAAAACGTGATGAGATCGAGGAGTACATCCAGAAGGCGGAACTTCCTTCACTGGGTCAGACCTATCTGTATGATGGAGAGACCGGTGACCGGTTCCACCAGCAAGCCACGGTTGGCGTGATCTACATGATCAAGCTTTCTCACATGGTGGATGACAAGATCCACGCCCGTTCGATTGGTCCATACTCGCTGATTACCCAACAGCCGTTGGGTGGTAAGGCGCAGTTTGGTGGACAGCGTTTTGGAGAAATGGAAGTATGGGCACTCGAAGCCTTCGGTGCCAGTACGATTCTTCGGGAATTGCTCACGGTGAAATCAGATGATATCATCGGCCGGGCCAAGACTTACGAAGCGATTGTCAAGGGAGACAACCTGCCGGAACCGAATATTCCAGAATCATTCAATGTATTGATTCACGAATTACGCGGTTTGGCCCTGGATGTCAAATTCGACTGATCCGCCCCGGAAGTTCGTTCATTGTTAGCTCTACAAACCAGAAGAAATGCCTTTTAAAAAGAAGCTCAATACACCTACCTCCGCTTTTGAATCGATCACCATTAGCCTGGCTTCTCCCGAACAGATTCTGGAGCGCTCCTATGGTGAGGTTCTCAAGCCGGAGACGATTAACTATAGATCTTACAAACCTGAGCGGGATGGACTCTTCTGCGAGCGGATCTTTGGTCCGGTCAAGGATTACGAGTGCTACTGTGGCAAATACAAGCGGATCCGCTACAAGGGGATCGTTTGTGATCGCTGTGGAGTAGAGGTCACGGAGAAAAAAGTTCGCCGTGAACGCATGGGCCATATCAAACTGGTGGTGCCTGTCGTCCATATCTGGTTTTTCAAATCTCTTCCGAACAAGATCGGCTACCTGTTGGGGCTGTCTTCCAAGAAGCTGGAGAGCATCATATACTATGAACGGTATGTGGTCATTACTCCCGGACTGAAAGAAGCGGAAGGCGTTGCCCGCCTGGATCTGCTCAGTGAGGAAGAATATCTGGAAATGCTCGACACCCTTCCCAAGGAGAACCAGATGCTGGAAGACGGGCATCCGGACAAGTTCTCCGCCAAAATGGGCGCCGAGGCAGTATTTGATCTGCTCGCCGGCTTGAAGCTGGATGATCTGTCCTATAACCTGCGTTATCAGGCTGCGAATGAAACCAGCCAGCAGCGGAAATCAGAAGCGCTGAAGCGTCTGCGCATCGTCGAGGCTTTCCGTGAGGGAATGAGTGTCATCGAAAATCGCCCGGAGTGGACGATCATCCACTACCTGCCGGTGATACCACCCGAACTGCGTCCACTGGTTCCACTGGATGGTGGCCGATTTGCCAGCTCTGACCTGAATGACCTCTATCGAAGAGTGATCATCCGGAACAATCGATTGAAGCGATTGCTCGAAATCAAAGCACCTGAGGTCATTCTGCGAAATGAAAAGCGGATGTTGCAGGAAGCGGTCGATTCCCTGTTTGACAACAGTCGGAAATCCAATGCCGTCAAGGCAGAAGGTGGTCGCGCCCTGAAATCGCTGAGCGATATCCTGAAAGGGAAGCAAGGCCGATTCCGTCAGAACCTGCTGGGAAAACGTGTAGATTACTCTGGACGTTCCGTCATTGTGGTGGGCCCGACGCTTCAACTGCATGAATGTGGTATCCCCAAGGCCATGGCGGCTGAACTGTTCAAGCCATTCGTCATCCGCAAACTCATTGAGCGCGGAATAGTAAAAACGGTCAAGTCGGCCAAAAAACTGGTTGATCGCAAAGATTCAGTGATTTGGGATATCCTGGAGAACATCCTGAACGGTCACCCGGTCATGCTGAACCGTGCGCCGACACTTCACAGATTGTCCATCCAGGCCTTCCAGCCTCGATTGGTCGAAGGGAAAGCGATCCAATTGCATCCCCTGGTGTGTGGTGCGTTCAACGCTGACTTTGACGGTGACCAAATGGCCGTACACGTCCCACTGAGCCATGAGGCGATCCTTGAGGCGCAGGTCTTGATGTTGTCGTCACACAACATGCTGAACCCGCAGGATGGATCTCCGATCACCCTGCCTTCTCAGGATATGGTATTGGGGCTGTATTACCTCACCAAAAGTC
>JAUIEA010000229.1 GCA_030429045.1 Bacteroidia bacterium
GATCTGGTATGCCGTCGGGGCATTGATCTAGGACAAGATCTGGAATGATCCTTAATTCCCAGTCCCCTCCGGTTCATCCTGAGATCCGGCGACTCGGAAAACGGACACTTCTCGGGAGAATGGATTCGGCTCGACCAACTTCAGTAACCCTGATCACATAAGGCCTTCCCCGACATCGTGTACTTTTGTTCGATGTCTGCTTCCCTTTGGTCTGGCCGCTTACCCGGCATCCTCCTAACCCTGTCTCTCGCCATCGTGGCAGTTTTCCTGTCTCCACTGATCCCGCGGATGAACGAGGTCCTGCTGGGACTGATCTTCGGGGTTATCCTGGGCAACATCGGTTGGCACCCCAGGCGAGCCGCGCCAGGCATAGCCTGGACGGGCAAGGAAGTACTGAACATGGCCATCATCTTTCTGGGCTTTGGCATTTCCTTCCAGCATATGGCCGCTCTGGGAACGGGGACATTGTGGATCCTGGTCCTGACCATTGCCATCATCCTTTTCCTCACCTGGTCTCTGGCCAATCTGTTTGGATGCCGAACTTCCACTGGCTGGCTGGTCGGGTTCGGTACAGCAATTTGTGGATCATCTGCCATTGCAGCCCTTTCTGCCTCCCTGACAAAGGAAAAGGAAGATGTGGGGATTGCCCTCGCCGTAGTCAATCTACTGGGTTTATTGGGTATGCTGACCTTTCCGGCTGTCCTGGCCGTATGGCCCCAATCTGATCCGCTCTCGGCGACCCTGATCGGTGGCACGCTGCATGCTGTTGGCAATGTCGCAGGGGCCGGGTATGCCCTTGGAGACCAGATCGGCGATCTCGCCCTGACGGTCAAATTGGGTCGGGTAGCCCTCCTCGTCCCCGGCCTGATCTTTTTCAATTTCCTGGCCAACCGATCCGGGTCCTGGCGCGACCAGTTGAAACTTCCCTATTACCTCTGGGGCTTTTTGATCGTGGTCACCCTGGTTTCGGTTGTCCCACTGCCACCGGAACTCCTCAGCCTCCTCAAGGAGACCGGCAAAATCCTCTTGACCATGGCCATGGTCGCCATCGGCCTTGGCATCCGGTTTCAACAGCTGTATCGCACGGGTCGCGTGGCACTCGGATTCGGACTCATCATGTTCCTTCTCCAAATCCTTGTCGTCCTGGGGCTGGCCCTTCTGTTGTTGTAGATCTAATCCCAAACAGTCCTCGTTGGTCTGCCGGGGATCTGGTGACATCACGACCCGGGATCCAGAACGGTAGATGTTCCTATTTTGAAGACAGATAAGTAGTTTATGATGACAGATCTCCTTCAGATCCAACAATCCTTACTGGATATCTTCCAAACCTGTACGCCACCGTTACAAGTGCGTAAATCTGGTCCTGACGGCACAGAGTTCGCCGGCACCATCCCCACCATGCAGGGCAAGGCAAAGGTGGATGGCATCTATTTTGCGAGCATCGTCCCCAAGCCAAACGATGTGCGGTTGTACTTTTTCCCGATCTACACCCATGCCGACCAGTACGGCGATCTTCCAGCACCCTTACGCAAGTGCCTCAAGGGAAAGAGTTGTTTTCATATCAAAAGACTGGATGAGGAGCTGACCTCCGCCATTACCCAAATGGTCCAAAAAGGGGTATCCCAATACCAGCAGGATGGTATTGTCTGACCCGTGCACTTCAGCTCTATACCTGTTCGATCCTTCTAGAACTTCAGTCGCAGCCCGGCATTCAGATAGAAGATATTATTCTTGGAATTCTGACCTTCAATTCCCTGAATGTCCAGATCTTCAAATACTTCTGACAAACCGAATTGGTAGTTGAGGTCCACAAAAAAGACCAGGATATCTACACCGACGCCAGCATTCCAGCCGAACACGGAGGATTTGAAGTCATCCTTATTGATGCCCAACGGGCTTTCGCCATCATCCACCGAGGTCACCAGGGACACATTGGGACCGGTAAAGGCCCGGATATTGAAGAAGTGATCGGTATCTGAATCGAACAGCTTGTAACCCAGTAACAGTGGGATACGCACCTTACTCACCTTCAGTGAGGAAGAACCACCCGCATCCGGATGCAACGAATTTTTCGTGGTCTCATAGTGCAATCCCCCCTGGCCATACACCCTGCTGCCAAACATTACATCGACACCAAAGGTGAATCCGACCTCGCTTTTCAACTCCACCTCCGTGAAGTCTTTGATCGAACTTCGGGTGATCCCCACGGTTGGACGCAATTCGAACTGGCCAAGGAGTATCGTCTGGCCCACCAAAAGAAAACCCAGGATAAAGAGGAGCTTTTTCATATGCGGAATGTTATTTGATAAAAGTAATGTATTCAGAGAAGATGGACGAGCAATTCACATTTAAGGCCTGTCTATAAAAGGGCCTCAGGGAACAGGACCTATCTTTGAACAACGAACACCCCGATCTAATTCAAACCGATATGTTGACATCCAGAACACCCCTGTTTTTACTGATTCTCCTGGCCACCAGCTGTGCCATTGGTCGGTATTCAGGCCCGACCGGCAGCTTCCATGCCCTCCTTCCCTGTGCGGATTGCCCGGGTATTGCCAGCACACTCACACTCAACGCAGATCAGACCTTTACCCTGGAACAGCGCTATGTGGATCGCGAAATCGAATCCTCTATCACCAAAGGGACTTTCCAATACAAGCGCGGCGGACAGATCATTTTGACAGAACCCATAGCGGGGATGAATCACCTGCAACAGGTGGGCGAGACCCTGGTTCTCGTGGATGAACAGGGCCAACAGATCAATACGGAATTCCCCGAGAATTATATCCTGAAGCGGGAGACTCCGGAAGAAGTCTCCTTTGATGATGCAACGGGTCTCTTTTTCAAAGCCACGGGAAATGAACCGTTCTGGTTGGTCGAGATCCTTCCTGCCGGCAGCATCCACTTTTCAGCTCTCGGACCAGAGGAGATCGACATCACCCTGCCACTGGTCAACCAGGATCCTTCCGAAGCCGGCGTGATGTACACCTACGGCGGTGCCTCGGAAGCAGGTCGAATCGAAGTGATCGCAAAGGTGAACACCTGTGAAGACAATATGTCCGGAGAATTGCGCACGCATACGGTTACGGTCAATCTCCAGCTGTCCGATATGGAAACACCAGTCACCTATTCAGGCTGCGGGTTCCATCCATCCCCGTACCGACTGCAT
>JAUIEA010000065.1 GCA_030429045.1 Bacteroidia bacterium
ATTTCTATGCTTCTCCGATCGGCATCCTGATTGTCGGGTTCCTGGCCTGGCGATGGTGGAAGAGGGATCAACGCGCCTATATCTTTGGCCTGGCTTTTTTCACCTTCAACGTCATGTTCCTGCTGCAGATCCTCGCTGCTGGCCAGGGCTACCTGGCAGATCGCTTCACCTATATTCCCTATCTGGGACTGATCTTCATGTTCCTCTGGTTTATCAAGGGCTGGATGGACCAACCCCGTTTTGCCGGTGCAACGAAGGCCATCGTCTGGGGGTGGCTCCTGGTTCTGGGCATTCTGACCTTCCAGCAGAACAAGGTATGGGCGAACGGAGGAACCCTCTGGACCCACGTACTGAAGTACTACCAGAACATCCATACCCCTTACAATAACCGGGCGCGGTACTACCGCGAACTCAAGGAGTATGACAAGGCGATCCGGGATTATGACGCCTCACTGGAATTGAAGGAAAAGGGCAGTACCTACAACAGTCGTGGGAAGCTGTATTTCGATCAGGGGAAGATCAAGGAGGCCCTTTCGGATTATACCCGGGGGATCGAGATCGAACCGGATCTCGCGGAGCTCTATGTCAACCGGGCCGCCGTGTATGGGATGATGGGCAATTTGCAGGCAGCCCTGACCGACGTCAATAAGGGTCTGGAGATGGACCCGGAAAATGCAAATGGTTATCTCAACCGTTCTCTGATCTATATCAATATGCAGGAGTTTGCCAAGGCGGAGCAGGATCATACGAACTATCTCCGGCTCAAGCCCAATGAGCCCGATATCCTTTACGAACGCGGACTGGTTCGGGTGAATCAGAACAAGTTTGCCGAGGCCCTGGAAGATTTTAACCAGGCCATCCGCCTGGATAATACACAGGGGGTGTTCTATCAGCAACGGGCTCGAGCTCTCCAGGGCCTGGGTCGGACCAACGAGGCCGCCCAGGATATCCAGCAGGCCAGGAACATGGGCGTGGGGAATTGACGATGCTAGTCGCCCGGCATGTCCGGGAAAGAAAAACAGGCTACCCGCTCTTTTGCGGGCAGCCTGGCACAGGAAAGAGAGCAAAACTCAGGAAATTCAGTTCTGGTATACTGGATATACCATGGCGTGACTGGCAGACAACCTTGCGTCCGGAATAGTGCAGTTCCGGTCGTAGAAATGTGCTGTTGACCAGTCGGGTACGTCGAACAGACGTCCGATTTGGCCCCTGGCCCTGCAGGATATACCGGATGGATCCGGCGATCTTCTGCGGGAAAACCAGGGATGTCGTTTACCTGAGAAGGAGTGTCCTTCCCGGAATCTGTCAATGAGTTTGCTCCGTTATCGGGCCTGTGCTGCCCCGGATGCCTGAGGGTTTCCCCTGCTGTATGCCTGCTGAAATGTGGCATGGCGTGGAAGAAATGTGGTTGACTCTGTGAGCCTGAAGTCTGTGAATGGATCAGCTGCCATACTGTTCGCTGCCATCTTGTAGGTTGTGGTCCTGTTCCCTGCCAAACTGTTCGCTGCCACCCTGTTCGCTGCCACCCTGTTCGTACCCGTCGCTTCGATGGTCACCATGCATTGGAAAGAATGTCATCATGCGTGTTCCATGGCTGCGACCGGCTGATTCACGGGTGCCGGGAATCTTCATCATCTGCTGTGAGTGGGTTTTCCCACTCTGTCAGGATGAAAGAGCCTGGGTGATCAGGGGTTGGAGGCGTATACCCGTACGACCTCATCCGCGTGATCCTCCAGTCTGGAAGGGGCGCTGTTCTCCCATTGTTCCACCGGGGACTCCCGGGCTATATCCGATTGACGGTTACTCAGCCAGCTGCCGGTGACCATGATCATAAACCCCATTACCAGACAAATGATCAGAAGATTATCTTTTCTGGGAGCGAGGATCAGGGAGGTGATGTACCGAATCATAAGGAAAGGAATATGAGGATGAATAGTCGTTCTTGCGATTGCTGACGCTAAGATAGAACAAATTGTTTTTAAAAACAAAATGTGTCAAACAAAAAGAATGAAAAATGTTTTCCATATGTCCTCTGTCCGATTCCGCATTTCCGATCTGATCGAATCCCTATCTTAGCCGCATCACCACAAATAGAACAGCATGGGATTATTGTCAGGAAAAGTAGCCTTGATCACCGGTGGTAGCCGGGGGATCGGAGCAGCCATTGTCCGTCGGTTTGCCGGCGAAGGAGCTGCGGTAGCCTTCACCTATTTGTCCAGTCCGGACAAGGCCGAAGCGCTGGCTGACGAATTGCGGGCAACAGGGGCAAACGTCCGGGCCTACCGGTCAGATGCAGCCAGCTTCCAGGAGGCAGAGACCCTGATCCAGACGGTCCTGACCGATTTTGAGCGGATCGATATCCTGATCAACAACGCCGGGGTCACCCGGGACAACCTGATGCTTCGGATGTCGGAAGAACAGTGGGACGAGGTCCTGCGGATCGACCTGAAGTCTGTCTTCAACCTGACCAAGCATGCCCTGAAACCCATGATCCGCAACCGGGGAGGGTCCATTATCAACATCAGCTCCGTTGTCGGGGTGTTCGGCAATGCCGGCCAGGCAAACTATTCCGCCGCCAAGGCCGGCATCCTGGGCTTCACCAAATCCGTGGCAAAGGAGATCGGTTCCCGCAACGTGCGGTGCAATGCCATCGCTCCCGGGTTTATCGAAACGGATATGACCCATGCACTCAGCGATGATAACAAGGAGCAGTTCCTGGCGGGCATTCCCCTCAAGCGATTGGGGCAAGCCGATGAAGTGGCCGATGTATGTGTCTTCCTGGGCTCGGATCTGTCGGCGTATGTGACAGGACAGACCCTCAGTGTATGTGGCGGACTCAACACCTGATCCTGCTTGCCGCATTGGCCCTCAGCGCTCTCGGCGGCTGCAAATCCACCGAGCGCCCCTTTATCCGTGATGTCGATGCCAAGCCCCTGGTGCGGACCACTGAAGAGCGGGTCCGCCTCAAACAACCCTGCCGGAAATATCCGGCCTATATCCCCGATGAGTCCACCAACGGCCCGTTGGTGCCCGAGCGCGTGATCCGGGTCAACTACCACATCATGAATTCGGCGGATACCAACCATGCCTTTGTCGCCGAGATCGGCACACCCTATGTCCAGGAACTGACCCGGGAGATCAATCAGAAGCTGGCCGAAAATATTCCGATGAGCCTGCCTGCGGCCCGGGGCACTCCCGTGCTTCCCACCCGGCTAAGGCTGGAGATCGCGCCGATCCGGGGGATGTTCAGGGATGACGGGGTATACTACCACTTCGATGACGAGCTCTATGCCTATGTGCACAAAGGGCGCAATCGGAACAATTCGGATATGCGGGTGATCAAGAAGTACGCCATCCAGCCCGATTCCGTCCTCAATATCTTTATCCTGCCCCACCATCCCGACAGCGTGAAAAGCCAGACCTACAGTGCCGGGGGTGGCGGTATCGCACTCGGCAAGGCCATGAAGCTCAGCGGCATCATCACCACCGGGCTGCCCCCCTCCGAATTTGCCGGGATGACCGTCCATGAGATCGGCCACATCCTGGGCCTGGGCCATACCTGGCGATACAGCGACGGATGCGACGACACCCCCCATCACCCCAACTGTTTCTACCCGGGGGAGCCACCCTGTGATTCACTTATCTCCAATAATGTCATGGACTACAACCACTGGCAACAGGCCTGGACGCCCTGCCAGTTGGGATCGGCTCATCGCAACCTCTCCCGTCGATCCGGAACCGCACGGTCCCTTCTGAAGCGGAACTGGTGTGAGCCCCTTCCCGATCATGACCTGGTCATCCGCGATACCCAGGTGTGGGAGGGCGAAGTCGACCTGTTCGGCGATGTGGTGGTGGCCGAAGGGGGCCACCTGACCATCCGCTGCGAGGTGTCTTTTCCCAGGAACGCCCGACTCCTGGTGCAGCCGGGTGGACAGCTGGTGATCGACGGTGGCTTGCTCACCAATGATTGCGGGTTGCCCTGGAAAGGAATTGTGCTCGGTTGTCGGGGCCGGGACTGTGGACGCGTGACCCTGACCGAGGAAGCCGAAATACACCATGTGGAAGCTACCGTCCGTAAAGACTGATCCACCAGCCCTCTGGATCCGGGTGGGGTGGGGAGTGGCCCTTGCCACCCTGGCTGTGTTGCTGTACTGGCCCGCCAGGGATGCCGGGCTGATCTCTGATTTTACGGGACACCAGATGTTATTTGAAAAGGGATCGGCCCTGGGGTGGTGGAATTCCTACGGATGGCATGGCAACCAGCCGGTCCTCTTTGGCCTGATGAAATTCTGGTACAGCCTGTTCGGCATCCGGCCCATGCCCTGGTTCTGGCTCTTCACCCTGCTCTTCGCAGTGAATGCCACCCTCACCGGCCTGGTCGGCCTGCGGGTATGGCAAAAAGCACTCTCACCCGACAGGGCCTGGATCGGCGCCATCGTCCTGTCCCTGCTTTTCCTCGTGCACCCGTATCAAACCGAGGTGGTGGTCTGGAAGGTCTGTGTACACTACCATATCAATGTACTCCTTCTCCTGTCCATGCTCCTCTTGCTGTTGCGGACCAAACCCCTGGCTGGTTGGCGCATCTGGATGCTCTTTCACGCGCTTTTTCTTGTCGCCTTGCATGCATTGGAACTGGCCCTGATCTACCCGGTGATGCTGGTGATCACTGCCTGGTGGTGGGGGCGGGAGGAAGGATGGACCCGGGATCAGGTCCGAAAGATCCTGATCCGGATTGGCCTGCCCCAGTCGGCGATCATCGCGGGTTATCTGGTGGTGAACAAGTTACGCACCGGCATGTGGGTGGGTCACTACGGTGAGGATGTGCACCTCAAGTTCTCGTTGATCGATCTGGTGGGCAATGGATGGAATTATGTGCTGAAGTACCTCGCCTACACCCGGGACTGGCCGCACCAGGCCAAGGAGGTCGTTGCCGGAATGGTACACCAGCAACCGGTGTTCTGGATGACCCTGATGGGTCTGCTGATCGCAGCCTTCTTTTTCCTGGTGGCCCGCTCCGGTGGATGGTCCCGCCTGACGCGGACCAACCTCTGGGCCCTGGCCATGTTCCCCCTGGCCCTGGCACCCGTACTCACCCTGTACTTCGCCTGGATCGGGTATATCGAAAACGATCGGTACGGGTATCTGGCATCGGTCTTCTTTCTACTCGCCCTGCAAACGCTGCTCCTGCGCGGACCGAAGTGGTTGCTGTGGTCCGCCTGGATCCTGCTCCTGGTTTTTCAGTTGCAATTGACCCGGGCGCATATCGACCGGTGGGTGCAGGTACAGCGGATCTATCACGCCTTACTGGAGGATTGGCGGTGGACCGAAGAGGAGGAGGTGTTTGTCCTCGGTTTGCCGGACAGTTACCAGGGGATCACCATCTTCCGGTCGTTTGTACCGGGCGAGACCCTTCGTGACGGGTTGATCTGGTATGCCCACAAGCCGGTCATGGGCCAGATCAGAGAGGTCGCAGCATATGTAGTGGCCCGTCCATCGGATGGGGTGTCGGTACGCCGGATCGATGAACTGACCTGGGAGGTGGCCTTCCGGCAGTGGGGGACCTGGTTTCAGCGAAAGGCACTGGGTGCGTCGGATTATGAGGAGGATGACTATCGGGTCACCTTTCACGAAGGTGGTTATCGCATCGTTTTTTCCCATCCGGATCCGGACCGGATCCTGGTTTATTCGGATGGTGGACGATGGATTCAGGTGCCGATTCCATCAAATTGAGCATGGTAAGTAATCTCTTTGTATTTTTGCGCCTCTTTAAACATTTCCTGCACGCATGCGCACCAAACTCTCCCAATTCAATTTCGACCTTCCGGAAAAACTTGTAGCCCAGTATCCAACCAAGGAACGGGATCAATCCCGGCTGATGGTGGTGCATAAGGACACAGGAAAAATCGAGCACCGGATCTTCAAGGACATCCTCGAATACTTCGACGAGGACGATGCCATGATCTTTAACAACACCAAGGTATTCCCTGCGCGGCTGTATGGTTGCAAGGAGAAAACCGGTGCCAAGATCGAGGTCTTTCTGCTACGGGAATTGAATGCCCATTCCCGCCTTTGGGATGTGCTGGTGGATCCGGCCAGAAAGATCCGGGTGGGGAACAAGCTGTATTTCAACGATGAGCATGATAACGAGTTGCTGGTCGCTGAAGTGGTCGATAATACCACCAGCCGTGGTCGGACCATCCGCTTTCTCTTCGAAGGCACCGACGAGGAATTCCAGACCAACCTGTACAAGCTCGGAAATACACCGTTGCCCAAGTATATCGACCGGCCGGTCGAGGATCTGGACCGGGAACGGTACCAGACCGTCTATGCCAAGGAGATCGGGGCTGTCGCCGCACCTACTGCCGGTCTGCACTTCAGCCATGAACTGTTGAAGCGCCTGGAACTGAAAGGGGTGGGCTTTGCCGAGGTGACCCTTCATGTCGGACTGGGCACCTTCCGCAGTATCGACGTCGAGGACCTGTCCAAGCATAAAATGGATGCCGAATATTTCCGCATCGATCAACCCGCCGTGGATATCGTCAACAAGGCGAAGGCGGCAAACAAGCGTGTCTGTGGTGTCGGGACGACAGCCATGCGGTCGATCGAGTCGGCGGTTTCTTCAGAAGTCAACCTCAAAACGGTTGAAGGATGGACCAACAAGTTCATCTTCCCGCCGTACGACTTCAGCATTGCCAATGCCATGGTGACCAACTTCCATATCCCAAAGTCCAGCGTGATGATCATGGTTTGCGCATTCGGGGGATATGATCTGATCATGGATGCCTACAAGCAGGCGGTCAAGGAGAAGTACCGCTTCTATACCTATGGGGATGCAATGTTGATTATCTGAGGAACTTCCGGATCGGTTTTGAGGTTGTCCTCTCGATCAACGAACTGTTTTCTTGAAAGTTTTCCCGCAGGATGGCCCGATGCCATGGCCTAAGGCTCACATTATCAATTCATTGTGGATATTCGGCGAATCCATCCGTAAGGACTTGGAACAACGGTTCTCATTCATTACATTTGCGGCCGATTGGGTCGCATACCCTTTTTAATCAGATACCTTAAACTCGAACCCATGTACTGGACCCTTGAATTGGCAAGCCACCTGGAAGAAGCTCCCTGGCCGGCCACCCGTGATGAACTGATCGATTATGCGATCCGTTCCGGTGCTCCACTGGAGGTCATCGAAAACCTGCAGCATATGGAGGAAGAAGGTGAATCCTACGAGAGTATCGAAGACATCTGGCCGGACTACCCGCGCAAGGATGACTTTCTTTTCAATGAAGACGAATACTGACGCATTCTCCATCTGAGGATGGAGCGATATCGAAACTTCTCTGCCCGCACGGTTTACCGGCGGGCAGTTTTTATTGGTACAGACAGGAAATGGTCTGGTTTTTGCATCTCTGTGACAGGCAAAGCATCCCCAAAAACCAGCCATCGTGAAGCTTCTACTCGAACTGACACGGATCGCTAATCTCAAGCGAATCTCCAAGATAGATGTCTTTGAAGGGGCATCCCTTCGAAACAAATCCAGCAAATTCAACGAATTCTACGAAGGGCTCGTCCATGAGCAGTTTCGCTCGGATCGGGAAGCTGCCCGCAAACTGTACAAGACCAGTCCGGGCGACGACCGTTACCGGCAGTTGAAATCCCGTTTTCGGAAGCGCCTCCTCAATACCCTGTTCTTTATCAATGTCAACACCTCGGTCAAACCCCGTTACGAACAAGCCTATCTGGATTGTCAGCGAGACTGGGCACTGGTCAATATCCTGGAGCTCTACGATGCCCGGATCAGTGTGCCCTACCTGGCCCGGCAGATCCTGTCCACGGCCCAGAAACATCATTTTACTGAACTGATCGTCAGTACGGCCAGCCTGCTGCGCGAGAAAGCATCTGCGGAAGGTGACCGAAAGGGATTTGAAAAATATGTCGAGGTACTGGACGCCTATCTGCCCATCCTGCATGCAGAGCAGAAGGCGGAACAGATCTACCAGGAGATGCAGATCCGATTCAAAACCGTGGATGATGTGATCAGCGACGGGGAGTGGAAGGGTTGGACGGATCAACTGATCTCCCTTTCTGAAAAACACCCCGCTCCACGGATCCAGTACATTTCATACGTCGTTGCCGCCATGCAATACCAGCAGTCGGGACGATGGGAGCTGGCAGGGGAGATCTGCCGGCAGGCAGAGCGGATCATGCGGGAACATGAAGATCAGTTTTCGACAGAGCAGGTCTTTCGAGTGCAATATCTCCTGATGCAGACCTATCTGCATACGGGGTCGTTCGAGGCGGCCCGCGCACAATCCGAAAATGCCCTCGGCCTGTTGGAAGAGGGTAGTGCCAACTGGTTCGGGTATCTCGACCTGTACTTTCTCCTGGCCCTGCACACCGGCCACTATGCCATTGCCTTTGCCATTTTGCAGCAGGTGATGCAACGCAAGGAATTCAGCAAGCTGGAAGACGAGAAACGTCAGCAATGGCAGTTGTACAAGGCCATTCTCAATTATCTGTTGCTGATCGTTCCGGAAGGCAAGCGTTTGAGGCAGGCCAAATTATACCAGGACTTCCAGGTGTCAGCATTCCTGGCTGACCCCGCCCTCTTTCCAAAGGACCAGCGCATTTTTTCTGTCTGGATGCTGATCACACAATTCCTGTTCGCGATGGAAGAGAACAACATGGATCTGGCCAATGACATTATTTTCCGGCTCAAGCAATATACCCGTCGGCAGCTGCATCCGGACCGTCAGTTGCGGGTCATCGAGTTTATCCGTTGCCTGACCCAGTTGCCAAAAGGGGACTTTGAAGTGAACAAGGTGCGGTTTGCCAACAAATACTACCATCGCCTGCTGGCGACATCCTACCGATATGATGGCCGGACGGACCAGCTCGAAATCATTCCCTTTCATACCTTGTGGGCACACATCCACGAACGACTGAAAGGTACTACTGTTGCACTCCGAATCTCCTAAGATCACAATTGCCCTGGACGGGTTTGCCGCTTGTGGCAAAAGCACATTGGCCAGGGATCTCTGTACGGCGCTGAACTATTCCTTCATTGACACCGGGGCCATGTACCGGGCCGTTACCTATTGCCTCCTGCAAAAGGAAATGGACCTGACCGGAGACCAACCCTGGGGGCGCATCCTCCAGGACCTTCCCCTGGCCTGGAAGATCGCTGATGGCCAATTCCGCATTGCCCTGGAAGGCCTGGATATCGAAGACAAGATCCGAAGCATGGCTGTTTCATCCCGGGTCAGTGAGGTCGCTGCGATCTCCGGGGTCCGGACCTTTCTGGTCCGACAGCAGCAGCTGTTGGGTCGCGCAGGTGGGGTGGTCCTGGATGGCCGGGACATTGGAACCGTGGTTTTTCCGGATGCCGAGTTGAAGATCTTTGTCACCGCGGATACGGAAGTGCGGGTGCAGCGGCGGTTTTCGGAATTGCAGATGAAAGGGGTGGACATCCCGATCGAGGAGGTTCGGAACAACCTCGCACACCGGGATCATATTGATTCCACCCGGGAGGACAGCCCCCTCCAGGCAGCCCCGGATGCAGTGTGGCTGGATACGACCCGAATGGATAGAAAACGACAGTTGGGCATTGCCCTGGCTGCGGCGCAAAGTCTTCTGGAGAAAAAAGGGGAGAGTCCCTCCCGTTCGACTGTTGTTCCCTAATTTCGCCGGGCACGACACCATGACGACACCACTGACTCTGGCTGACGTTCGCCCCGGCTGCCGGGTGCGAATTACCCGTGTAGAGGAACATCCCTCTACCGGTCGACTGTTGGCCATGGGTCTGCGTCCCGGACAGATCGTGACCCTGGTCAGACGAACTGCGTTCGGGGCCTCCTTTTACATTCATGCAGAATTCCAGCAGTTTGGGATCCGTCGTGATGAAGCAGAAGCACTATGGGTGGAGTACATGGATTAAAAGGACGAATCGCCCTGATCGGCAATCCGAACAGCGGGAAGTCATCCCTGTTCAATCACCTGACCGGATTGCGTCAAAAGACCGGTAATTTTCCAGGCGTGACCGTCGAGCGCCGAAGTGGCGCCCTGCGCCTGCCCGATGGCCAACACCTCCAGGTGGTCGATTTTCCGGGCACCTACAGCCTGTACCCCACTTCCCTGGATGAACGGGTGGTCTTCGATGTCCTGTCCAACCCGCGAGGGGCAGACTATCCGGACCTGGTCATCTATGTCGCGGATGCCCTGCGACTGGATCAGCATTTGCTCCTCTTGTCCCAGATCCGGGACCTGGGCATTCCGGTCATCCTGGCCCTGAATCTCATCGACGCAGCGGCTTCCTCCGGCGTTCGCTATGATGCCCGGTCCCTGGCCACCCGACTGGGCGTGCCGACCATCGAAGTGAATGGACGGACGGGTGAGGGTACCGGCCTCCTGCTTCAACAGGTGGAACAACTCTATAATGGTGTCTGGACTGAGCAACCTCAGGGGGCTCCATTTATGATGTCTCCGGAGGTCCAGGACCTGATCCGGGATATCCGGGCTGAACTGCACTGGGTGACCCGGGATTTTCAGGCCCTCATCGTCGCACATCACCTGGAGGAACTGACCTATCTCCAACCGGATGAAGTAGAACGACTGCGCACCATTCAACAACGACATCCCTTCCGTTCGCTGACGGTACAGGTGGAAGAGATTATGCAGCGCTTCCGGCACATCGACCAGATCGTCAGGGAAGTCCGCATCCCGGAAACGGGGGATCGCAATGCACTGACCTCCAGGGTCGATCGGATCTTTACCCATGTGGTCTGGGGGCCGATCATCTTCGTGGTCTTCCTTCTGTTCATCTTTCAGGCGGTCTTTTCCTGGTCCACCCTGCCGATGGAGTGGATCGAACGCATCTTTTCAGAGTTGGGAGGCGGAATCAAATACGCCCTGGGGGAAGGGTGGCTCTCCAGCCTCCTGGCCGATGGTGTCCTGGCCGGACTGGGCGGGGTCCTGGTCTTTATTCCCCAGATCGTTCTCCTGTTTTTCCTGATCGCCCTGTTGGAAGAGTCGGGATACATGGCCCGCGCCGTGTATCTGTTCGACCGATTGATGCGAAAAGTGGGACTGAATGGCCGCAGTATCGTCGCCCTGGTCTCCGGGACAGCCTGTGCCATTCCCGCGGTGATGAGCACACGGACCATTACCAACCAGAAAGAACGGCTGATCACCATCCTGGTCACGCCCTTCATCTCCTGTTCGGCACGTTTGCCTGTGTATGCATTGTTGGTCGGGCTCATGGTTCCGGCCGGAAAGGTGATGGGGCTGGTCAGCTATCAGGCAATGACGTTCATGGGGCTCTACATCCTGGGGGCAGGGGCAGCCATGGCCGGGGCATGGGTGTTCAATCGGATGCTGAAGACCGCCGAGCCGGGGTATCTCCTGATGGAGTTGCCCGATTATCAGGTGCCGCATTGGCGCAATGTGGTGTTTACGGTCTGGTCGAAGGTGGCCTCCTTCGTCCGCGAAGCCGGAAAGATCATCATCATGATCTCCATTGTGCTCTGGTTCCTGGCCAGCTACAGCCTGCCAGGCCGGATGACCCAGGCCACTGAAACTGCCCGAGCAGAAGCGACAGCCAATGGATTGGATGAGGCGGATACGGAGGCTTTGATCGCTGCGTACCGGATTGAGAACTCCTATGCCGGCATGCTGGGCAAGGGCCTGGAACCGGTGATCCGGCCACTCGGGTTCGACTGGAAGATCGGCATTGCCCTGGTCACCTCTTTCGCTGCTCGGGAGGTGTTTGTCGGCACCATGGCCACCATTTACAGTATTGGCAGTGTGGACGATGAGACGAGTATACGCCAGAAGATGGGTGCTGAGCTGAATCCGGCAACTGGGCAAAAGCGGTACAACTTACCAGTTGCCCTGTCGCTGTTGCTCTTCTATGTCTTTGCCATGCAATGCATGAGTACGATCGCCGTGGTCAAGAAGGAGACCGGCGGCTGGAAGTGGCCCCTGATCCAACTGGCGGTGATGACCGGGCTGGCCTATGTGGTCAGTCTGATCGCCTATCAGGGATTGACGGCGATGGGGTATTAGGGATTTTAATTCATTCTCAAACGAAGTCTCATCAAGGGAGATCGGCAGTTCATTCAACCTTGGACTAGTGCAGCTTTACAGCAACAGGCGAACCGTATGCGGGCTGCCAGACGACAATGCCAATGCCCGGGACAGGCTGGGTGTAGTCCAGGCTGGGCGTCTCTATACCTTGCTGTATGGAGGTGGAAACCAGCAAGCGGCCTTGCGCGTCATAGAGGGATAGTTCACCACCTTCAGGGTTATCGATCCCATCGAGGAAGACCTGTCCCGGGGTTGTCCAGGCGGTGATTGTTTTCTCGCGATGACTTTGGAACTGTGTTGCGACCATGGGTGAGTATTCATACGAGCCGTCCTGGTCGACGATGCGCAGGCGATGGTAATGGATACCGGGATTAGGTCTGACATGGGTATACGCGTAGTCGCGAATCTGCACCGACTGACCGGCAGCGGTGATCATGTCCATTTGGTTCCAGGTTTTTCCGTCACGACTGTGCTCGATAGCGTAATAGTCGCTGTTGATCTCCGTAGCGGTTTGCCAGGTAAGCTTGATATTCTCCCCCTGTTCAATAGATCGGAAGGAGGTGAGTTCGACGGGAAGTGGGGAGACTCCATTAATGGTTAGATTATCAAGATCAAAATCTGCTTGAGAGTTACCACTTTGACCAATTGGATCAGGATATACGTAGAATCGCAATGTCCAATCCATTCCTGAATAGACATACGAAAAAGAGCGAGCTAAGCCTGTTGTGACAGATTCAGGCCCATAAATATTGGTGGCATAACCGTCAACGGAGGACCGACATACTAGAACAAAATCACCTGAGTTGTTTGTCGCAGAAGCATCAAAAGTGACCGTTGAAGTCGTAAAGTTGGTCTCTGGAATAGAGGAGCTGATAGATACTTCGATATAACGGCTAAGGTTAAAGACTTGATTGATTGGATTAACATAATAGTGATCAGCTTGCCATCCCCCAAGAGTATAACCATTATGTGAAGTGGCAGATGCAATAATATTAGCTCCCTCTTGGGATGGATTTGCATTGACTGTATAATTCCATGTAGCCAGTTGGGCCATGGATATCGAATGGCAAGTAATGAGTAGAAATAATAAGAGGAAAAACCTGAGGAAAGACATGGGAAAATGGATATTACCGGTTAGTGGAGTGTTGTCTGGACGGCTATGAAAAACATAGAACTAACAATTAGAATTAGTCCGTAGTTGCCACAATACCAGCTAGTTATCTGTTTTGGACGGGCTAATCGAACAGATCATATTTCCGATCAGCTCAGTGACAATACAGATAAACAATAATAAAGGGAATTGGTTTACGGGCAACTCTTGTGAGCGTCTTGCCTGAAACCAGAGGGACTACATATCGAAGGAATGAGTCCAGAATAAGATCAAGGGTGTACGACTTTCAGAATTGTAGCACCACTTTGCAAAATATATACACCGGGTATCCATTGGTCTGCAAGGAACTCTTGTGGAGATGATCCAGATATGGATTGTGTATTCAGTAGCATTCGTCCCGTCTGATCCCAAACCTTGAGCGGATCGTTGCTTTTAAGATCTTTGACCATGAGCGTACCATGCCCTGTAAACCAGGCTTGGGGTGTAAGAGAGTCATATTCCATTCGGGACGCTATGACAGGACTGTATTCCCATTGGCCATCCTGGTCCATGATGCGTAATCGATAATAGTGCTGTCCCGGGCCGGCAGCCCGATGCACCCATTCATAGGGGTGCCAGGCGACGGACCACCCTGCTGCCGGTACCCGGTCCAGCTCCTGAAACGGTTCTCCGTTTCGGGCATGCTCGATGCCAAAGTATTCGCTGTTGATTTCTGTTGCTGTGGCCCATTGGAGGCGGATATCTGACCCGCTCGGCGTGGCCGTAAAGGTGGTCAGTTCCACAGGCAGGGGTTCGCCTGCATTGTAGATGCGAACGGAGTCGATGCGCCAGAACGTATTCTTATCCTCGCTCGGTCCCTTGTTGGCATTGAAAGGGTAGATCCGGAAGATCACCGAATCGGAAAGTCCCTGCAAGGGCTGGATTGGAGAGAGGGGTATAGTTACTGTAGACCACGTATTATGGCCGGTCATCAATCCACTGGCTACTGCAGTAGCAAAATTATTCTTGCTGTACCGCAACTGCCACTTGTTGGCCGCCTGATTCTCCCGATGGATCTCAAAGGACAACCGTACCAGTTCCAGTGCCCGGCCGGGAGCGACTTTGAGCGGTATTTCAATATAACGAGAGGTGTCGGGTGTGGACGGATTGTCCGACCACCCATACGAACCAAAGCCCGGACCCGTGCTGGGATTCCCGGGCAGGAAGGGACAGGATGGACAGTTTACGGGAATAATGGGTGCCAGGGACATCCGTCGGCTCAGGACGGATGCGTGAACAGAATCAGGGGCGGTGGTGTTCCCCTTGAAGGTATAACGACTTATCAATTTCTCCTGCCCCACACTTTGGGTAGATCCCCCGAGTATAAGGAAGGCCGCCAACAAAATCCGCCACATAGTTTACCTTATCTTTGCGTGTGTATCAGGCTTAAAAATCCGGCCAAATATCCAATATATTTTCTCGAATATTAACAAATTGTGACAGTGAAAAAACTGCATTTCCTCCCTCTTTTTCTCGCATTCCTTTTCTCACTCAACAGCCTTTCTGCACACGAGGGGATGTGGCTGCCTCACCTCCTCAAGCAGATGGAAGGGGATATGCAGGCCATGGGTATGAAAATGTCAGCGGAAGACATCTATTCCGTGAATTCCGGGAGTTTAAAGGATGCCATCCTCCATTTCGGAGGTGGTTGTACCGGAAGTATCATCTCGTCTTCCGGACTGGTCCTCACCAATCACCATTGTGGGTACGGGTATATCCAGTCGCACAGCTCCCTGGAACACAACTATCTGCGGGATGGCTTCTGGGCCAGAACCCGGGAGGAAGAATTGGCCAATCCCGGCCTATTTGTGACAATCATTCAACGAATCGAAGATGTCACCGATCAGGCGCTGGAAGGGGTGGCCGAAGGCATGCCCGAGGCGGAACGCCAGTCGCGGATCGACCAGAATCTCAATGCCTACCAGAAAACGATCAGCCTCAAGGCGGATGAAGAGGTGCTGTTCCGTCCCATCTTTTATGGGAACCAATATATCATGATCGTCACCCTGACCTATACGGATATCCGCCTGGTGGGTACGCCGCCGGAGTCCATCGGGAAGTTCGGATCTGATACGGACAACTGGGTGTGGCCCCGCCATACCGGAGACTTTTCCCTGTTCCGCATTTATGCCGGTCCGGACAATCGCCCGGCAGCCTATAGCGAGGACAATCAGCCGTACACCCCGGTCCACTATCTCCCGGTGTCCCTGGATGGGGTAGAAGAAGGCGATTTCACCCTGGTCTTCGGTTTTCCAGGCAGTACCCAACAATATATCCCCGCCTCTGGCATGTCCATGGTCAAGGACGCGGTCAACCCACCCCGGATCGCCATCCGGGATACAGCCTTGCAGATTCTGGACAAGGGAATGCGAAAGGATGAAGCGGTCCGGATCCAATATGCCTCCAAATATGCCCGGGTAGCCAACTATTGGAAGAAGTGGATCGGCCAGAACCAGGGCCTGGAACGCACCAATGCCGTCTGGAAAAAGGTCCTGGCCCAAAAGGAGTTCCGGGATAATGTCCATGGTCATCCAGCCTATGCAGAGCTGCTGCCCCGATTGGACAGTCTCTACGGTGTGCTGACCCCCTACATGGTGGCCACCCAATATTATGGTGAGATCGTACATCGCAATATCGAGATCTTCACCCTGGCCAGATACATGTCCACCTTGCTGACCAGATACCAGGAAAACGGGCTGGAGGGCTATACCGCCTATCGCGACCGCGTCGTGCCTGCCGTGAGTGGTTTCTACAAGAACTACCAGGTGGATCTGGACCGGCAGGTATTTGCGGCCCTGATGCGGATGTACGCCGAAGAAGGGAACCCCGACCTGACGCCAGAAGCCCTGCATCAACAGTTCGGGTCTGGCCAATCGGGCATGCGTACAGCGGCTCTCTTTTCGCAAAGTGTGTTGACGGACAAGGACCAGCTGATCGCCCTGCTGGAAGGAGACGCAGAAAAAGCGGTCGAAGCCTTCAGCCGGGATTCACTGGTGATCTGGTATGATCTGCTCAACCGGACCTACCGGGATAAGGTAGGTGGCCCCATGTCAGGTATCGAGGATGAGATCGACGGCCAGATGCGTCTCTATATGGCCGCCCAGATGGACGTGGTCCAGGGGAAGAAGTTCTTCCCGGAAGCCAACAGCACCTTACGGGTGACCTTCGGGAAGGTGGAAGGGTATCCCCGGTCGGACACCACCCGTTATGACCATCAGACCTGGCTGGATGGGGTCATCGAAAAATATATCCCCGGCGATTATGAGTTTGATGTTCCCGAGCGATTGCGCCAGCTCCATGCGACTAAAGATTATGGCCCGTATGGCGTGGATGGGAAGATGCCCGTCTGTTTCATCGGATCCAATCACACGACGGGGGGCAATTCAGGGAGTCCGACCATCGATGCCGAAGGCAACCTGATCGGGCTGAACTTTGACCGGGTTTGGGAAGGCACCATGAGCGATCTGCATTTTGATCCTTCCATCTGCCGCAATATTATGGTGGATGCGCGTTATATCCTTTTCATCGTTGACAAATATGCGGATGCGGGCGCCATCGTGCAGGAAATGACCCTGGTCCATCCCAAGAAAAACTAGGATTGGATTGATTTTTGCCATGCATCCCAAAGGATTTCCTTTTACAAATCAATTATAACCTCGAACATTCATTTATGCGTATTCTCCTCTCTTTATTCCTGTCACTGATTCTCGGATCGGGCCTGCTGGCCCAGTGCAATGAAAAGGTGGCTTTCTATGGATCGGATATCGAGGATATCCTGATCCATCGGATCATCCGGACAACGGACGGCCAGTTTATCATGGTCGGACAGAAGAACCTGGATGGCCTGATCATGAAGGTGGACGACTGTGGCAATGTCGTCTGGGAAAAGACCCACCAGTTCGGTCTGGAAACCGGTCTGCGTGATATCATCGACCTGGGTGGCAAGTATGTGGCCATGGGGTATTGCTCCGAGTGCAAGGTGGGTGATCCCAGTAAGAAATTCATCATCCAGGAGTTTACGCTGAACGGCGATAAAACCGGATTCCCCAAGACCCTCGGTCCCAGCAATGCAGATGCAGAAGGGTACCGGATGCGGAAGATCAGCAATGGTCGCTTTGCCCTGGTTGGCACACGTACCGTGACCCAAGGGCAGACCACGGGTAATTCCATGGTGGCCTATATCCTGGATGCTACCTATGGCATTGACGAGTTTCAGTTTTTCACCCAGAAGAAGCTGGGGGAGATCGCTTATGATATCGTGGAAGTCCCGGGCACAGGATTTGTCATTGCCGGTACATCCTATCAGACCACTCCGCCGGAGTCGGCGATGATCCGTCTGATCGGTACCAACGGCACCCTCGGGCAGCTGTGGTCCAATGATTATTTCGACACGAACACCATGCTGGAGCAATCCGCACGTTCGATCGGTCGCCTGCCCGGCGGAGAGCTGGTCTTCACCGGAGCCAGGGTTGAAGGAGGGCAGCAGCAGCTGTTTGTCGGTAAGGTCAACCCCATGAATGGTGTGTTGACCGGTGCGGCCACGTATGGCGGCAGTGGCGATGACGTGGGTCGGGACATCCAGGTGCTGGATCAGGAAAACATCCTGGTATCCGGTCTGCGTGTCGATGCTGGTGTTTCCGAAGGTCCCTGGGGTCTGGTGGTGGATCAGTGGCTGGCCATGCGGGATCAGTTCCAGCCAGCAGCTACAGGCTTGTTCAATAGCGGAGTGGCCTTCAAGGAAGGAAATGTCCAGCATTTTGCCTTCGCCGGTACGGCGATCAGCTTTGCTTTCAAGGGTATCTTCAGTCGGACGATGTCTCTGAGTACATCAGTAGAGATCCCGGGAGAGCCGGATGCGCGACTAACGATCTACCCCAATCCGACCGCTGGCCAGATCGTGCTCAGCGGATGGGACATCCCTGCCGATTGTCGCATCAGTCTCTTCGATGCAGAAGGTCGGCAGCAGTGGGTTGCAGCCGCCCGGTCAGAAATGACCCTTCCCGCCCTGCCCAATGGCACCTACATCCTGAACCTGCAGTGGTCAGGTGGCAGTGTCCAGCAGCCGGTGGTGCTGCAGCGGTAGAAAGCGAAAAGAATCAGAAAAAGCCCCGGTCGTCTGCGAGATGGCCGGGGCTTTTCATTTGGAGGAGGAGATTTTACTCAGGTTTTCAAGCTGGGGCATTCACGTTGTTCCTGACCAGATTCTGTTGCGTAGTGAAAGGCGAGTATGGTAGGGTGACGCGCTTGGCCGGAGTCTTGGAGGGGTGGGGTGATTTGTGGATAACGGCCCGGCTCAAAAGTGTTGTCATCCCGCAGGGTGGCTATGATTTGTTAGCCATTGTGTGTGCCTCAATTGGCAAACGCCTCACGAATGTAGCTATTCTTAGTGAGGAAGTAACCGGACTCAAAAGCCGGTCCGGATCCCGATGTAGCTTTCGGATAATTTCATGCTCTGCTCTGCTAGAAGTGTTTGAATTGAACCAATATGTTGCAATAGCTGAAAGGCCAGTTTGTTTATCTCATTGCACGGACTTTGCCATTTGCTTTAGCTCAAGACTTAGGTTGCACCTCGTACACCAACCACCATTGTGATCGTTCCAGCCAGTTATTGAAATTGATGGCGTATATCCAATCAGGAAAAGTGCTGTGGAGGAGGGTCTTTGTTCCGGGTAAGCCTTCGATGTCATATCCGCCTTGTCGGTCTACAGCTATGATGTAGGTGTCTTGTCCATCGTGGGGGAGATTATCCAAACTATCTACCTCGGCTGTGCGTACATTGGAGCGCTTGTAGTAATTGATATAAAGCGCCATCCGGTAAGGGTTATCCTGAACACCATATACCGTGATGGGCTCCTCGTATCTATAGTAGATCATTTGGTAAATTTTGAGCTCTGGGATCACTGGCCAGAACATGATGAAGAGTGTTAGTAACGCGTTCTGGACCCAAAAAATACGCCAGCCAAGCCGGTAACCTTTTTCTGACCATAGTGGCTTCGACTTGCAGTTTTCCCAGTATTGGAGTAGGCAACTAAGCGAAATGGGCAGGAACGGTAGCAATACGTACAAAAATCGCAGTTCCTTATGTGCAATAAGCAGATGGATGCCCACAAACGGAACCACTAGCCAGGTAACCAGATCTTTGGGCCGGTGCCAGATATAGAAAAACAGGGCAGCCAGAAAAATTAACCCGAACGGAGGAATACCCTTCAGGATGATTTCGTAGAAATACTGCCACCAGGGGTCTACGCCAAAGGTGGACGCCTTATCCAAAAGAATGTTCTGTTCGAAATAATGCCAGGCACTGATGACCCATTCTCCATAGAACCATCGGTCGATCAGGATTCCCAGACCAACCATCATCAATCCACCAAGTGTAAAGCTCACTAAGGGTAGCCATTTTTCCTGCTTGATAAAAATTAGCCATAGGCCCATACCTGCAATCATAAAAGTTACCTGGTATCGAAACAGAAATGATAGCCCCACCAGTAAGCCAAGTAGAAAGTATTGTTGAGACTTGGGAGACTTCCAACGCATGAATAGAATTACAGCTAGCGCAAAAATGTTAGCCGACCACAT
>JAUIEA010000066.1 GCA_030429045.1 Bacteroidia bacterium
CCTCCAGGAACTGCTGAAAGACGAACTGGTCCAGGATCATGTTCGAGTGGTCAGCGGCGATGTGTTGAGTGGGGAGGGAAAATCCATGTCGGATTTTCTGAATGCGACGGATGACCAGGTCACGGTGATCCGAGAAGGGGATGTCATGGAAATGTTCGGATGGCTTTTTCCGATCAAGGCCCGTCCATCTGTTTCGCCGACCTTCCTGTCCTCCCTTATTTCGGGGACAACCTTCGCCGGTGAGACGAATACGCATGGAGAAGAACGCGCTTTTGTCGTGACAGGCAATTATGAAAAGGTCACGCCTATTGATATGTATCCTCAGCATTTACTCAAGTCCATCCTTGCGGGCAATTTTGAACGCATGGAAGGATTGGGCATCCACGAGGTGGTTGAAGAAGATCTGGCTCTCTGTGAGTTTATCTGTCCATCCAAGGTACAGGTCCAGCAGATCCTTCGCCAGGGCATGGATATGATGATCGAGCAGGAATAATCTACTAAACCCAAGCTACAGCGAACTCGAGCTATGAGTGCATTGATAAAATTTTTAAAGAAGGTCGAACCGGACAAGAAAAAGAGTCCATTTCTGCACACCTTATACGATGCGGTATTCACCCTGGTGTATACGCCGGATCACGTAACCAAGGGTGGTGTCCATATCCGTGATGGGATGGATCTGAAGCGGACGATGGTCATGGTGGTCATCGCCATGCAAGTCTGTTATCTGTTTGGCACCTGGAACATCGGCCATCAGCATTTTGCTGCACTGGGATTATACCCAGGCGCCTTTGACGGGCTGCACCTCAAGTTGATCCACGGGTTGATCAAGGTACTGCCGATCTTTATTGTCACGCACGTCGTCGGTCTGGGTATCGAGATCTGGTATGCGGCCAAAAAAGGACACGGTGTGGAAGAAGGCTTCCTGGTCAGTGGAGCATTGATCCCGTTGATCATGCCTCCGGATATCCCGCTGTGGATCCTGGTTCTTGCCGTAGGCTTTGCCACCTGGATCGGAAAGGAAGCATTTGGCGGAACAGGAAAGAATATCTGGAACATCGCGTTGCTGGCCCGGGTATTTGTCTTCTTCGCCTATCCGACGGTCATCTCTGGTGATCAGGTCTGGGTTTCCGGACTTGAATCCGCTGTGGCTGGTGCTGGTGTGGATTACGGGTGGTGGCACATGTCCTTTTTCAACGGCATCTTTGATTCCCTTGGCTGGGCCACCTTTGATGCTGCAGCAACCGTTGTGGACGGATTTACCGGCGCGACACCATTAGGCCTGGCCTATTCAGGTGGTTGGGAAGCGGTCACCCAGGTCTACAGCATAGACCAGATGTGGTGGGGCGATATTCCTGGTTCTATCGGGGAAACCTCCAAGCCATTGATCCTGATTGGGGCCGTGTTCCTGGTCCTGGTCGGCATTGGTTCCTGGCGGATCATGTTGTCCATGTTGATCGGTGCGGCGGCGATGGGATTGATCTTCAATGCCTGGGGAGCCACTCCCTTTATGCAGGTTCCGTGGTACTATCAGTTTTACATGGGTTCGTTCTTCTTTGCGATGGCCTTCATGGCGACGGATCCGGTCACTGCATCGGGCACCAATCGCGGGAAGTGGATCTATGGGATCATGATCGGAGCCCTTGGATTGTTGATCAGGGTGTCAAACCCCGCATATCCGGAAGGTTGGATGCTGGCCATATTGTTCATGAACATGTTTGCCCCGCTGATCGACCATTATGTGTTGGAAGCTAACATGAAAAAACGACTGAATCGTGCATAGTACAAGTTACATCATCCGATTCGTGCTGATCATGACGACGCTGGCTGCGTTGGTCCTTGCCTCATTGAATACATTTCTGGGGCCGAAGCACGCAATGAATGAAAAGATCTATAACAAGCGTGCCGTCCTGGCTGCTGTGAAGGATCACCTGGATGGCACCACGCTGGCCGATATGTCGGATCAGGATGTGGAGAGCATCTTTTCAAACAAGATCAAGCAGACTGTCATCAATATGTCCGGTGAGGTCGTAGAAGGGCAGGTTGCCGAGTCGATTGACCTCGCCAAGGAAAAGAAAAAGCCGGAGGCTGACCGCCTCTTGCCCCTGTACCTGTATACGAATGATGCAGGAGAAGCTTTTTATATTATCAGTATTCGTGGGAATGGTCTCTGGGATGAGATCTGGGGTTCTATCGCTCTGGAAAAAGACCTGAAGACCGTGGCAGGTGCTTCATTTGATCACAAAGGCGAAACCCCGGGTCTGGGAGCAGAGATCAAGGATAATCCTTCCTTCCCGGATCAATTCACGGGCAAGACCATCATCGATGAGAATGGAAACTACACCTCGATCATCGTCAAAAAGGGCGGCGCGTCGAATCCTGCAAATGAAGTCGATGCGATCTCCGGTGCGACTGTGACCTGTAATGGGGTCACTGAAATGCTTTATCGGGGTATCCAGTACTACCAACCTTATTTCAACAAGCTCGATCAAAAATCATAACACGGTATGGCAGAAGTGATGCAAGACAGTCAGCCGGAGGTAAAAGTAAAAGAGCCTCTGTTCGGGAAGGCGGAGCGCAAGCTCCTGTCTGACCCCATCAATGATAACAATCCGATTACCGTTCAGGTACTGGGTGTCTGTTCCGCTTTGGCGGTGACCACCCTGGTGTATCCGTCGATCATTATGGCCATTGCGGTTGTATTCGTGACGGCATTCTCCAACCTGTTTACATCCATGCTCCGGACCACCATCCCCAAATCTGTCCGCATGATCGTCCAGCTGGTGATCATCGCCACGCTGGTGACCATTGTCGAGCAGGTGTTGAAAGCGGTCAACTTCCCCGTTTACAAGCAACTCTCCGTATTTATCGGATTGATCATCACCAACTGTATTGTGATGGGTCGCCTGGAAGCGTTTGCGATGGCAAACAAACCCTGGCGTTCATTCCTGGATGGTGTCGGAAACGGAGTCGGTTACGGTCTGATCCTGATCATTGTCGCGGTCTTCCGTGAAGTATTTGGAAAGGGCAGCCTGCTTGCGGGTAGCCCGCTGGAGATGAAGATCATTGGCGCCTCCGATCTCTATTGGATCCCTGGTTTGGTTGGTATATGAACAACAACATGATGGTGCTGTCAGTAGCCGCCATGTTCATTCTCGGCATTCTGATCTGGGTCCAGAGAAGCCGCAATCCGAAGCTTATCGACATTTCCTGATCTGCCTACTTCAATCTAACGAATCATGGAATTTATCAACATATTTATCAAGTCGGCATTCATTGAGAACATGGTCCTGGCCTATTTCCTGGGCATGTGTTCTTTCCTGGCCGTTTCCAAGTCGGTGAAAACCGCTTTTGGCCTGGGGTTGGCCGTTATCTTCGTACTGGGGATCACGATGCCGATCAACTGGGTGATCAATACGTACCTCCTGTCCGAAGGTGGCATGTTTGGTATGGATCTGACCTTTCTTCGCTTTATCCTGTTTATTGCAGTGATCGCGTCAATGGTTCAGCTGGTGGAGATGGTCGTCGAGAAAGTATCGCCATCACTCTATAATTCATTGGGGATTTTCCTGCCCCTGATCACGGTAAACTGTGCGATCCTGGGAGGCTCCCTGTTTATGGTCAGTCGGGAGTATTCCTTCGTCAATTCAGTGGCCTTTGGCCTCGGTGGTGGATTTGGTTGGTTTCTGGCGATCGTCGCCTTTGCTGCGATCCGGGAAAAGATGGCTTACTCCGATGTGCCTCCCGCATTGCGCGGTCTGGGTATGGCGTTCATCCTGACAGGTTTGATGGGGATCGCCTTTATGAGTTTGATGGGTATTGATCCGGCCACGATGGCTGGCAAATAAGAATAAAACACACTATTCATGTTCCTCTGGATAAGTTACGCGGTCATAGGTTATGCCGTTCTGGTGTTTGGGGTGGTCATTCTCGCTCTGGCGATGATGTTGATCTATGCTCGAAAGAAATTGGTCCCTCAGGGTGATGTCAAGATCATCGTCAATGGCGATGAAGCCAATCCCCTGATCGTGCAACCGGGTACAACCCTGTTGTCGGCCCTGTCCGACAAACAGGTGTTTCTGCCTTCTGCCTGCGGTGGAGGAGGAACCTGTGCCATGTGTGAGTGTCACGTCGATTCGGGTGGAGGTGATGTGTTGCCGACCGAATTGAACCACCTCACCCGAAAGGAGGCCGCAGAGAACAAGCGACTGGCCTGTCAGGTCAAGGTACGGTCTGACATGCATATCCGGATCCCGGAAGAGATTTTCGGGATCAAGAAGTGGGAATGCACCGTTGTCTCCAATTATAATGTCGCCAGTTTCATCAAGGAATTTGTCGTTCGTCTGCCGGAAGGTGAAAACCTGGATTTTCAATCGGGTGGATACATTCAGATCGACGTTCCAAAAATTACGGTGGAATTCAAGGACATGGATATCGCGCCTCATCCGGATGATCCGGCAGGGCCGGATAAGTTCCGGGCAGAATGGGATAAATTCCAGTTGTGGCCCTTGAAAATGGTCAATGACGAACCTCAGTTCCGGGCCTACTCCATGGCCAATCACCCGGCAGAAGGGAATATCGTGATGTTGAACATCCGGATTGCCACCCCACCATGGGATCGAGCCAAAAATACCTGGAAAGCGGTAAACCCGGGGATCTGTTCCAGTTACGTCTTCGGCTGTGTGCCTGGTGATAAAGTAACGATTTCCGGACCCTACGGTGAGTTCTTCATCAAGCCAACCAAAAAGGAAATGGTCTACATCGGTGGAGGAGCGGGAATGGCTCCCCTTCGTTCGCACCTCTTCCATCTGTTCCACACCATGAAAACGCGGGACCGGAAAGTGTCCTTCTGGTACGGTGGCCGATCACGTCGCGAACTGTTTTATACCGACCAGTTCAGAAAGATCGAGCAGGAATTTGATAATTTCAGATACCACATAGCCCTGTCTGAACCATTGCCGGAAGACAATTGGAAGGTAGCCAAAGATATCAACGACCGTGAAGGAGACGGGTTTACCGGGTTTATCCATCAGGTCCTGTATGACAACTACCTCAAGGAACACCCGGAACCGGAGGAGATCGAATACTACTTCTGCGGGCCCCCGATGATGAATGCAGCCGTCATCCAATTGCTGGATGATCTGGGTGTGCCAGAGGATAATATTTCCTTTGACGACTTCGGTGGTTAGGCCGGCGATCATGAAATGGAAAAGGCGCAATCTTCAGATTGCGCCTTTTTTTGTCGGTCAACCCCTGAGAAGCCTGTATTTTTACCAGTCAGAAATCTGGCCAGTCCAAAATGCCACACATGGGAGCTTCAAAACGAACACTGATTACCTCTGCACTTCCGTATGCCAACGGGCCATTACACATAGGCCACCTGGCCGGGGCTTATCTCAATGCAGATGTCTATGCACGCTGGCTGAGGGGAATGGGAGAGGAGGTCCTGTTTGTCTGTGGTTCTGATGAGCACGGTGCGGCCATTACGGTCCGGGCCCGAAAAGAAGGACTGAGTCCGCAGGAGATCGTAGACAAATATCACACCCTGTTTCAGTCTACCTTTCAATCGATCGGCATTTCGTTCGATGTCTATGACCGGACATCTTCTCCGCTTCACCATCGCACTTCTCAGGAGTTTTTCCAAAAATTGTATGAGGACGGCCAGTTTATAGAAAAGGAATCTGAGCAATATTTTGATGAAGAAGCAAACAGCTTCCTGGCCGACCGGTATATCATTGGTACCTGCCCGCGATGTGGACATACGGATGCCTATGGTGATCAATGCGAGAAGTGTGGGTCGACACTCAGCCCGACAGAGTTGATTGATCCACGAAGTACCCTCAGTGGCAGCAAACCCGTGATGCGCTCGACGCGTCACTGGTATCTGCCATTGGAGAATCACGAGGAATGGTTGCGGGAATGGATCTCCACTGGACATCTGGATGGAGCCGTACATCACGATCCCGCCAGTTGGAAAAATCATGTGATCGGACAGTGCAAGTCCTGGCTGGATGCCGGACTGCAGCCCCGGGCAATGACCCGGGATCTGGATTGGGGTGTGGATGTACCCCCGGCGATTCCGGGTGCGGAGGGCAAGAAACTCTACGTCTGGATGGATGCCCCCATCGGGTATATCTCGGCCACCCGGAAGTGGGCGGAAGAGAACGGAGGCGAATGGACCCGGTGGTGGCAGGATGAAGAAACGGATCTGATCCACTTCATCGGAAAGGATAACATTGTGTTTCATTGCCTCATCTTTCCAGCCATTCTAAAGGCGCACGGGGGCTATAACCTTCCCGTGAATGTACCTGCCAACCAGTTTATGAACCTGGAAGGAAATAAGATATCCACCTCCCGCAACTGGGCGGTCTGGGTCGATGAATTTGTTCGGGACTTTCCCGGACTGGAGGATTCATTGCGCTATAACATGATCCGGAACATGCCCGAGCAGCGGGATAGTGAATTCACCTGGAAGAACTTCCAGGAAACCCACAACAGTGAGCTGGTGAATAACCTGGCCAATTTCGTGAACCGGGTTTTGGTCCTGACCGGGAAGTATTTCCAGGGCCAGGTGCCTGCAGTGGCCCTGACTGCCGGGTTTGTGGATCCGGAGGGGCAGCCTACCACGATCGACCATTGGATGAAGCATTTGGCCAGTCAGGTCCAGGCGATCGACAGTGCTATTCGTGGTTTTTCATTCCGGGAGGCTATGCAGCTCGTCATGGAGGTGTCTTCTGCCGGCAATCAGATCCTGCAGATCAATGAGCCCTGGAAAGTGTTCAAATCCGACCCGAAGGGAGTGGAGCCTGTGATGTTCATCAGCCTTCAGATCGTGGCGGTGTTATCCCGGGTATTGAGACCCTTCTTGCCATTTTCTGCTGACCGACTCGATGCCTTCCTCGGTTGTCCGACGGAGGGTGAGCAGGGCAGGATCGAGGAGGTTGTCAAGGCTTGCAGCCAAGGCAGGGCGATCCTGGTTGCCGGCCATCAGATCGGTACGGTCGGGCACCTTTTTGATCGCATCAGTGATGAGGTCATCGATGATCAGATCGCCCGGCTGCACGCCACACGTGAATCTTCATCGGCGAAAGCTGATGAAGGGCCGGTTGCCGTCGAACCTGTCAAGGGGGAGATCCAGTACGAACAGTTTGCCGGGCTGGACATTCGTACCGGAACCATCCTCTCTGCGGAAAAGGTACCGAAGGCGGATCGACTGCTCAAGCTGGAAGTGGACCTGGGCATAGATCAACGGACCATAGTTTCCGGAATAGCCGAACATTTCCAACCGGAGGCTATTGTCGGGCAACAGGTACTGGTCCTGGCGAATCTAGCGCCGCGGAAACTGAAAGGGATCACATCTCAGGGCATGATCCTCATGGCATCGGGGCCTGATGGGAAGTTGTATTTTGTTCGTCCCGGCGAATCCCTTTCTCCCGGATGCATCGTCAGTTGATTTCATTATGAGATTACATGCAAACCAGATCCGGCTGATCGCCGGAATTTCAGGCTTACTCCTGGCCTTCCTGGGCGGGTGGAAAATGAGCAGTCAGCTGTTGTGGGGCTATTGGTCCCTGCCCCTCCTGCTCGGTTCCTGGCTGTTGATCCTGGCACTTGTTGCACCGCGCATCTGGAAGGTCGGCGCGTCCAATCGATCGTTTCATCTGGCTTCGCTCACCGGGGTCCTTTTGTGGTTGGGTTTTCCGGATATGCCCTTCGCTCCTTTACTTTTTCTGGCCTTTGTCCCGTTGATCCTGATCGAGGAAGAATTGGCAGGCCAACCTCATGCGGGAAGACGTCTTGCCTTTTATGCGTTTCATGCATTCTTCCTGTGGAATGTCCTGAGTACGTTCTGGGTGACCAATACGGCCTTTTTTGCCGGCATTTTTGCAAATGTGGTCAATGCCGCCCTCATGGTGATCCCGATATTGGGTTACCATTTTCTTCGGCGCGCCATTGGTGATCGGTTCAGATGGGCATCCCTGATCTCCTTCTGGATGATGTTCGAATGGACGCATTTGCATTGGGACCTCACCTGGCCCTTCCTGAGTTTGGGCAATGCAATGGCAGAGTGGCCCTCCGTCATCCAATGGTATTCCTATACCGGTGGTTTTGGGGGGACCTTATGGATTTTGGCCGGCAATATCCTGTTGTACCCTCTGGTTAAAGAATATCTGGAGACAAGGTCCATCCCCACTGGCAGGCAATGGGTTCCGTTGGCTGTCTGGGTCCTGATCCCACTGGGGATATCCCTGGTCATGTTCGGTTCCTGGCAACCGAAAGGGGAAGAGATCGAGGTGGCTGTCGTACAGCCTAATTTCGAGCCCCACTATGAAAAATTTGAGGTGCCACAGGAGATTCAGCATCAGCGATTTCAAACCCTGGCCCGATCCGTACTGACCCCGCAAACCCGATATCTTGTTTTTCCGGAGACCTCGTATGGCAACTTTGATCTGGATCGGATCGACAACCAGCCCTTCATCCGAGATCTGCAGGGGCTGATGGATTCATTCCCCAAATGTGCACTTGTCCTGGGTCTGGATCCTTACCGGTTTTTACCGCAGGGGGAGGAGAGCCCGGCCCGACGGCCTTATATCCGGCCAGGACAGGACACCCTGTGGTGGGAGGCCTACAACCTGGCGGCGCAGTTAAGTGCCGAAGAGGAGACTCAGATCTATATCAAGGGAAAACTGGTACCTGGTGCAGAGATCTTTCCATTTCGGAGGATCCTGTTTTTTCTGGAACCTCTGGTTGACCAACTTGGTGGTTCCCTGGAGGGGTTGCGGCGTTCAGAGAGACGATCTGTCTTCCTGCATGACGACATGCGGATGGGCACCGCGATCTGTTATGAATCGGTATTCGGTGAATACTGTGGCGGGTATGTCCAGCAGGGAGCCCAGGTGTTGGCCATCATTACAAATGATGGATGGTGGGATCTCACACCCGGCCACCGGCAACACCTTCGGTTCGGGGCTTTACGAGCGATCGAAACACGTCGTGATATCATCCGATCGGCGAATACGGGTATTTCCTGTCTGATCGACCAGCGCGGCCAGGTACATCAACCGCAAGCTTATGGTGTAGCAGCTGCCTTCAGGGGCACCGTTCGGCTCAACGACCAGATCACGTTTTACACCCGATGGGGGGATATCCTGGCCCGTATCGCCGGATTTCTATCCATTGTCTTCGTCACCTATGGCGTGGTCACCGCAGTAAAAAAGAGGATCATCGCATCTTAGGACGACGGCGTTTGCCACCGGCTTGAAAGCCGCCACCCCGCATACCGGCCTTGGCCATCCCTCGATTACCCATGGCTTTTTCATAATCCCTGATCTGCTCCTTCATGGCAGGTTCAGTGACCTTGAATTCCTTGACCTTCCGGAAATGAGCCATGGCTCCGGTCCAGTTATTTCGCGTGGCTGCAATGTTGGAGAGTTGCATGTAGATCATGGCTCGCTCGTTATCAGAGGGCAGCCCGATTTCATCCGCCTGCAACATGAGCGGTTCGGCCAGCTCATATTGCTTTCTGTGCATGGCCAGAGTGCCCTTGATCAGGTAATAGTACGCCCGGTTGGGCTTGTAGAGCAATTTGGGAAAAAAGGTGAGTCCCAGTCTTTTTTCGGTTCCGTCGAAATCCATTTTCTGCATGAACTCTGCTGCAGACTGAATAGTGCCCAACAGGAGATATCCGACCAGGAGGACAATTCCGATGAGCACAAAGAAGATTCCATACCATATCCCCATGGAGGCCCACAATGCGGCACCCCCGCCGATGAGGATGATGATCAGAGCAAATTTCAAATAGGGGTTGATCGTAAACATAGTGGACAGATTTAGGGTGCAAATTTACACCGTCTTTAGGTAAGCAGCATCCTGGATGAGGACTCGATTTCCCTCCACGGTGAATCCGCACCCGTTCGGAAAGAGCGGGTGAAAGACTTTTCGGACATATTCATCCGTCTCCACCCGGTCCTGTCTGGTGCGATAGAGGCGGTTTGAGATGATCAACCCGTTTGGCTGAAGCATTTTCCGGAGAGCGAGCAGGCAGCCCCTGGAAGAAAAATATGTGGGAATACGATCATCCTGGAAAATATCGACCAGAATAAGATCAAACGGGTCCCCCTCATATGTTTGCAGGAAGATCTCCGCATCTGCAGCCAGGGTCAGCAGGGGTGCCTGGATTTGATGAAGCGTGTATTTTTCTGCCAGGTAGATAATGGCCTCATCCCATTCCACAGCGGTATATTCCCCGTTGAATTGATGTTTTTGTTCGAGGAGTTGAATGACCGAACCCAGACCAAGACCGAGCACGAGCACCCGTTTGCCGGGAATGCGATCCAGCTCGACCCTCATGAAGGCTTCCGCAAAATTGGAATACAGATCCTCAAATGAATAGATGGCCCGATCCGCATAGAGTTGAATCCGTCCTTTAACCAGGCAGACGGTCAGGGTTTCATGCAGATCAGAGGTCAGATGTTCAATCTCCAGCTCGGTCAGGTAACTGAGCCAGCGTTTCCACCAGGCAACAGGACTCAAGAGGGCGTAGTCGTTTTCTCCCAGGATCGAAAAGAAGCGGATTCCTCGTAGATATGCCGCAGGATGACGATCTCTTCGGGAGTCAAATCCCGGTTTCGTCTTCCTACGACCGTGGTGGCGGTTTCAATGACCTTTTCAAAATCATGTGTTTTGAACCCTGAAGCGCCACCCCAGGAAAATGAGGGGATAAAGTTTCGTGGGAAGCCCGTCCCGAAGATATTGGCGGCAACGCCCACCACGGTACCAGTATTGAACATGGTATTGATCCCGGTTTTGGTATGATCTCCCATGATCAGGCCGCAAAACTGAAGTCCGGTAGTGTCAAAGCCTCGCGAGCCATAGTTCCATAGGCGGACCTCCTGGTAGGTGTTCTTCATATTGGAGACATTGGTCTGTGCACCGAGATTGCACCATTCGCCAATGACGGAATTTCCAAGGTAGCCATCGTGTGCCTTATTCGAATAGCCCAGGAGAATACTGGCACTGATCTCTCCTCCGGCCTTACAGTGGGGGCCAATGGTCGTGCCACCATAAATCCGGCTGCCCATTTTCAGGGTTGCTCCGGTGCAAAGGGCAAATGGGCCCCGCACAGAGGATCCTTCCATGATGGTCGAACCTTTGCCAATATAGATCGGGCCTTCCGTGGCATTGAGCGTACAGGGAAGGACCGTTGCCTCAGGTTCGATGAAGATCTGTTCGGGACAAATGGCGATGACATGATCGGGGATCGGTGCAGATTGTCGATTGCGGGTCAGCAATTGAAAATCCGAAGCGATCGCCCCTGGATTGTATTCGAAGAGATGCCAGGGACGGGTGATCAGGGTGACATCCGCAGGGTCCAGTTCATATCCGCGCAGATCGCCGATATCATCGTTGTTGAGGAGTTTGTCAAATTGCGTTCTCTCCAGTCGTGCAGCGATCAGTTCGTCATTGAGCAACAGGGCCTCTCCGGGATCCAACTGCTTGACCAGCCGGACCAGGGATTCGGAGGGCAGGACAAGGCCGTTGACCAGGTAGTTATCCTCGGCGATATTGATGGGATACTTATCCGTAAGGTATTCCTGGGTGACATAGGACGCCTGGGCATCCAGTTGAAGAGTCCATTTCTCCCTCAGCCGTAAGATGCCACAACGCAACTCAGCGGCCGGACGGGTATAGGTGAGGGGGAGCAGCTCGCGCCATTCGTCTGTATCAAAGAGGATCAGGTTCCGCATGGGCTAAAAATAAAAAACCCCTTTGCCGATACAAAGGGGTTTTGAGAATGTTGGTTATTATTCGCGAATTATTTTGCGAATTTGCTGTTTGCAAATTTCTTGTTGAACTTGTCAATACGACCAGCGGTATCAACAAACTTCATCTTCCCGGTGAAGAACGGATGTGATCGGTTGGAAATTTCCAGTTTTACCAGTGGATATTCCTTGCCATCTTCCCAGGTAATGGTGTCTTTTGTTGCCACGCAGCTGCGTGTCAGAAAGGATTCATCGGCAGAGAAATCCTTGAATACGACAAGTCGGTAGTTGTCCGGATGAGTATCTTTTTTCATGATCTTTTAGGCTTGGATCTGCTTACGGTCGGCAAAGATAAGCTCATTTCATGGAAGAACCAAGAAACAAATCCCTGAGAATGTTAAAAGAAAGGGAAGAAGGCATCCCGGACATGCTGTATCTCAGACTTCTGATCCGGATACTCCAGTATGCCGATCAGATCGAATCGAAATTCGCCTTCCCATCCCTCCGTCATCAGCCACTGTGTCGCAGCCTTGACCATATGATCCTGTTTGGTGGCTGTGACGAATTCCACTGGTTGTCCAAATCGTTGACTGCTGCGGGTTTTGACTTCGACGAAGACCACCTGGTCTCCATCCAATGCGATGATATCCAGTTCCTGGCGACCGCTTCGCCAGTTCCTGGCCAGAATAGTCATTCCCTGGCGAATGAGGTATTGGACGGCATGATTTTCGCCCCTCTGGCCAATTTGCATTTTCTTCATGCGTTCAAGAGAAGGTGGACCAAAGACTATGTGTAGTTTTGCCAAACATCGAAAATAAGACAATTGTCATGATGGATGAATTGATTGCCAGGTTTCCAGATCAACTGGAAGAAGCGCTGGTAATAGGTGCAAATGCCGCTCTGACAGCCCCTGACCGGATCGATCAGGTATTCGTCACGGGCCTGGGTGGGTCCGGTATCGGGGGGGACTTCGTGGCCTCTTTTGTTCGACAGAGCTGTCCGGTACCTTATATTGTTGGGAAAAGTTATCAGATCCCGAAGTGGGTCGGTCCGAATACCCTCGCCATCGCCTCCTCCTATTCCGGAAATACCGAGGAGACCCTGACCGCCATGACCGAACTGCTCCGGACAGGAGCCAAGGTCATCATTATTTCGTCAGGCGGACAATTGATCCAAATGGCCAGAGAAAAAGGTCTTGACCATATTTTGCTGCCGGACAACTGGCCCAGCCCCCGGGCCTGTCTGGGCTATTCACTGGTGCAGCAATTGGCTATACTCGAACGATTTGATCTCATTGATCAAACGGCACTGACCCAGATTGCCAACGCTGCGAAGACCTTGCGGAAGGAGATGGATGATATCCAGGAACGTGCGACCCGGATCGCTGAGCTCCTGCACGGAAAAACAACGGTGATCTATACCACAGACCGGATGGAACCAGCGGCTTTGCGTTTCCGTCAGCAGTTGAATGAAAATGCGAAGGTGCTATGCTGGCATCATGTCATTCCCGAAATGAACCACAATGAGTTGGTCGGCTGGCGGGATCGACGTGATGACCTGGCCGTTGTCGTTTTCCGGAACCGGGATGATTTTGACCGCAATCAAATGCGTCTGGATATCAACAAGGAGATCATCGGGCATTATACGGGAAGCTTTATTGAGGTCTATTCAAAAGGCATGAATCTTGTGGAACAGACCCTGTATCAGGTCCACCTTGGAGACTGGGTGTCCTGGTATCTGGCCCAGTTGCGGGGTGTCGATGCGACAGAAGTGCGGGTGATCGATTTTCTGAAATCAGAATTGGCCAGCAGATAAATTTCATTGTCCGTCGAACCTTATCCATTGGCAGGGCGTTGATTTGTTCGTTCCCATTTCATTGATGTAACTCGTACCACATGATCCGTTCCGCACAACGCTCCCTTTCACTGCTTGTCAGTTTCCTGTTCCTCCTGTCCATCAGTCAGGCTCAGAATGTCGAAGAGAAACAGATGTCCCTGGTGGTCAAGAAGACAGCTACCTGGTGTTCGAATTGCGGATCCTGGGGCTGGCAGTGGTTCAAGGACCTGATAGATGAAACGGAGGGAGATGCGTTTTCGATAGCGCTTCACAGCACCAGCAGCCAGTTGAAGCCACCCAATAATCTGGATGGCGCGATCCTGGCTCATTTCACCGGAAACGGAGGCTTTCCCACATTCTTTGTGAATGGTGTTTCCGGATCGTCCTACTCCGGTCTGGTGAATGCAGTAGATGCGGCTTCCGGTCAGGCACCTGTGGCCGGGATCGGCATGATCACAGGATATGAAAATGATGTCCTTTCCGTCCAGGGGAAGGTGGAGTTCTTCCAGCCCTTTGAGGGAGAGATCTTTGTGGGATATTACATCATTGAAGATAGTCTGGTGCACAGCCAGACGGCACAGGGAGCCAACGCGATCCATCGGTATGTCCTGCTGGATGCACTGGAGGGCAAGCCCTTTGGAAACAGTATGACAGTAGATGTCCAATCCGGACAAACCCTGGTATTTCCGGCCACACAGCCCTATGCGGGATTGGCCGTGGACCGCTCCTCGATCCTCGGCGTCATCTGGACCTTTGACAACGGTAAATATTCCTATCTGAACAGCTGGTTGGAGTCGGTAGTAGAAGGACCTCTTTCAAGTGTGTCAGCGATGGATGACCTTTTCTCCGGAAGTCAGATCTTCCCCAATCCAGCCTCAGCCGGTTCATCGCTCCGGATCTCGTTGCCCGCAGGATTGGAGGGCAGTCTTGATCTGGAGATCCTCCACCAGGATGGTCGCATCATCGATCAGCAGGTCCGATTGATCCAGGAACACCAGATCTCGATGACCGTGCCGAAAACCATCCTGCCAGGCACCTATTTCGTGCGTCTTCGCCAGGGAACAGCAATGCATACCTTCCCGCTTTCCGTGACCCGATAGGGGAGCGGCTTCGATCACTTGAAAGGCTGGCTATCTGGCTTGATCTGCCAATCGGGCGATGATGGTTTGATTGCCCACGACCACATCCTCCAGTTTGACGGCCAGCTCCGCATCTTTTGGCAGGAACAGATCCACCCGTGATCCAAATTTGATGAACCCCATCTCTTCTCCCTGATGGGCTGATTCGCCTGTCTCCGCATAACAGATGATCCGCCGGGCGACATAACCGGCGATCTGTCTGACGAGAACTCGTCCCCATTTGTTTTCCAACACGACTGTAGTCCGTTCATTGTCCAGGCTGGACTTTGGATCCCAGGCGAGGAGGAACTTGCCCGGGTGATATTTAGAGTAGATGATGTTGCCACTCGTCGGGTATCGGTTGACATGGACATTGAGTGGCGACATGAAAATACTGACCTGAATGCGACGCTCTTGCAGGAATTCCGGTTCATCTGTTTCTTCGATCACGAGGATCTTTCCATCTGCCGGGGCATAGATGGTCCGGTCGTCCAGGACGGGAATCGGGCGTTCGGGATGTCGAAAGAAGTTGAGGATAAAGGCATAGAGTCCAATACAGACAACCAGGGCCGGTAGAGTCAGAACAGGAAGGCCATTTTGGATGGCGGCAAGGACCAACAGCATGATCACTGCGGTAAAGATCAGGGGGCGATGGCCTTCTTTATGGTAGCGCATAGGGTGAGTTGAGTCTTCAAAAATAGAATGCCCTGCTGAATTGAACAATTATCGTAATACGATCCAATACAGGGCAACGGGGGGTAAGGCAAACAGAAAAGCATCAAACCGATCCAGGACCCCTCCGTGTCCGGGTAAGAGCTGTCCGGAGTCCTTGACTTCGAATTCGCGTTTTAACATGGATTCCACCAGGTCGCCAAGGGGCCCCCAAATGGAGACCAGGAAAGCAATGATCACCCCATCCCAAATGGTCCAGGTATCCAGCAGATGGGCGAGAAATCGGCCTACGACCAGGGTGAGGATCATACCGCCCAGCCAGCCTTCCCATGTTTTTTTTGGTGAGATCCGCGGCAATAACAGTCGTTTGCCCCAGCGCATGCCGCTGAGATACGCTCCTGTATCGTTGGACCACACCAGTAGTAGAATGGCCAGGACCTGGTAGTAGGAATAGTGACCGTCCACGATCGTGATCATGGGCAGACAACCGAAGGGGAGGGCGACATAGATCAGGCCGGTGAGTCCCAGAGCGGCCTGGGAAAAGCGTTCTGATCTGCGCACAAACAGCTCGGGGATAAAGAACCAGGCCAGGAGGGCCGTCATGTACAGGAGGACAAACAATGCCAGTTGCTTGCCGGGCATGGTCACGCCATGTGCGAGGTAGATGCCAATGCCGTAGGGGAACATCCCCCAGACGATCCCGGAGTATTTTCGCCACAGGTCCTTCCAGATATCCTTCGGCGCGACCAGGGTGTAGTATTCCCATAGGCAGGCGAACAGGATCAATCCGAAAAGGACGATAAAGGGCCATTTGCCGGTGAGCGTCCCGAGGAGGACGATCAGGACAAAAACTGCTCCGGTGATCACACGTTGACGCACTATTGACTGTTTTGGCAGGCTCAAAACTACACAAATACATTCACCGACAGCGGAAGGATGTCTCTGCCGCAACAGCTATCTTTGGCGGATGATTACCTCTCAGGTCAAGACACGGTTGAGTGTCAATTTGAATAAGGTCGCCTTGATCCGAAATGCCCGTGGCGGAAATTTGCCGGACCTGATCCAGGTTGCCCGGGATTGTGAGGAATTCGGGGCGGAAGGAATAACCGTGCATCCCCGCCCGGATGAGCGCCATATCCGGTTTTCGGATCTGCCTGATTTGCTGCGGGTCGTGACGACGGAATTCAATATCGAAGGGAATCCAACCCGACATTTTCTGGATGAAGTCTTCCGTTCTCCGCCACACCAGTGTACGCTGGTCCCGGACGCTCCGGAAGCGTTAACCTCTGATGGAGGCTGGGATACCCATAAGCATCATGACTTCCTGGTGGATGTCGTGGCTTCATTGAAGGAGAGGGGGATACGCGTATCCCTGTTCATTGATCCGGAACCCAGGCATGTGGAAGGAGCACTGCGGGTCGGGGCTGACAGGGTGGAACTGTACACGGGCCGGTTTGCCGTCGACTACCCGAAATCGCCCGCACAGGCGATCGCACCTCATCTTGCATGCAGCGAGGAGGCCGTTCGCCTGGGTATCGGGTTGAATGCCGGGCATGACCTGAACCTGGAGAACCTGGCCTTCTATGCACGGTCGATTCCCCATCTGGAAGAAGTATCCATCGGACATGCACTGATCTGTGACGCCCTCTATTATGGACTGGCCAACACCATTCGCATGTATCGGCGGCTGCTGGATCGATGATCGGATCGCAGGGGCCTGGGGTCAGGACGAGTACGTGATGGTGATGGTGTAGCTCTTTTTTGGATCTGCGGTTGGCGTCGTCGGCTTTTTGGAAGGGGTAATGGTATAGCCGATGTCGGGAGGGGCTGGCGAGGGCGCCTCCATCGGGAGGCGGAAATGGATCTGGATCTTCTTGTGAAACAGGACCCTGACACCCCTGGTTCGTTCAAGATTGAACCGGAGCATGCTGACCAGGCGGATCGCTTCTTCCGTACAGCCACTCCCCAGGCCCTTGATGACCTTTACATCCACCACCTTACCTGTGTAGTCGATCCCGTAGCGGATATGGACCGTTCCCTCGACCTTTTCCTTTAGCGCTTCTTCAGGATAAGTGAGGTGTTTCGTGATAAAGGCACGCAAGGCTTTCATGCCCCCCGGATATTCAGGTTTCTTCAGGATGGAGGACCCTTTTACTTCTTTTTTCATACCGTAGGAAAATCTGGAGGAAGAATATATTTTTGCGTCCAAAATTGCAAGAACTCATGTTGATCATCGAAGTTAAGGATTCAGAGTCGATCGACCGTGTGTTGAAACAGTATAAACGAAAGGTGGATCGTGCAGGCATCCTCAAAGAATTGCGTGATCGGAAGCATTATACCAAGCCATCCATCAAGAAGCGCTACAACCTGCTGAAGGCGGAATACCGCCAGCGGACATATGGCCATTGATGCCTTTCGATTTTGGCCCAATTGCCTTATATTGGCCGTGAACATTGTTGTACAGATTGCCGATGATGGAATTGAAGAGTTTCAGAGCCTATCTGGAACTGGAGAAGCGCAGATCGACACATACGGTTACGGCCTATTGTCAGGATATCGAGCAGTGTTTTCTCTATTTGCTTGACCAATATGGTATTGACCGCCCGGAGTTGGTCAAGCCGGTCATGATCCGTTCCTGGGCCGTTGCCCTCATGGAAGCAAATTGTCAATCGACGACTATCCGGCGCAAGATGTCCTCCCTGAAGGCGTTTTTCAGGTTCCTGCAACGGAGAAGCGGGTTGGAAAGCAATCCCGTGACGGGGGTTTCCCTGCCACGCAAGAAGTCCAGGGTACCGGCGTTCATTCCCTCTTCGGCGATGACGGGCTTTCTCGAACAGCTCCCGCGAGGGGATGCCTATGTAGACGTTCGGGACCGCTTGATCCTGCATATGCTGTATGAGACCGGGCTACGCCGGTCAGAACTGTTGAGTCTGGATGCTTCGCGGATCGATTTGGATCAACGCCAGATCCGGGTGATAGGAAAGCGAAGCAAGGAGCGGATCATCCCGATTGGACAGGGGTTGGCAGACATGCTGGAGTCCTATTTGAGGTCTCGAAAAGAGCTTCTGAAAGATGACGGTGCGGTTTCGTTTTTCCTGACCGAAAAGGGAAAGGCATTATCGGTAAGGTCTTTGTACGGAATTGTCCGGACCTACTTGATGTCAGTCGGCCAGTTGGAAAGGAGGAGCCCTCATGTATTGCGGCATACCTTTGCGACACATCTGGCTGAATCGGGAGCAGATTTGCAGTCCATCCGATCATTGTTGGGCCATTCTTCGCTTGCGTCTACACAGGTGTATACTCATACGCAGATTGCCCAGTTGAAAAAAACATACCTGCAAGCTCATCCACGGGGGCAAAGACGCCCGATTGGTGAGCATTCGTTCACAAGAAAAAATGGATAATATGAATGTGAAGATTCAATCCGTACACTTTACTGCGGATCAAAAGTTGATTGATTTTATTGAGAAGAAGCTGTCCAAGCTGGATGGTCTGAATGGAAATATACTGGGAGCTGAGGTGATTCTCCGGTTGGAGAACAGTGGCCAGATTCGGGACAAGATAGCGGAAGTGAAGTTGCACATCCCCGGAGTGAACCTGTTTACAAAGCAGACTTCCAAAACGTTTGAGACGGCGATCGAAAAGTCGACGACCACACTGAGGCGGCAGATTATCCGGTTCAAGGAGCGTCGGGGCAATGCTCGGAAACGACGTTCAGCCACCGCATAAAACCATGAGAAGGGCTGGTGGGAAAAAACCAGCCCTTTTCCATGCATAAATTTTCAGGTAAATCTTTTTTCATCATATAGAAAGGTGTATCTTTGCAAGCGCTTTCAAAGGAAAGACTGGATTAAGTCATTGAATTACTGGAAAGTAGCCTTGAAAAACAGGTTTCAGGCAGAAAGGAATCCTGCTGATATTTCACAAATAGTGGGGTGGACATGATGGATTCCGGAGCCGAAACGAACTAAATCTGCTAGTCAAGTGATTAGCCGGCATAGCTCAGTTGGTAGAGCAGTTGATTTGTAATCAGCGGGTCGGGGGTTCAAGTCCCTCTGCTGGCTCCACTTGCAGATGTACGGTTTTTTCGGATGGGTTCAGGTGAGCGAATAGTTTCGAACACGTCAGAACGCAGGTTTTTCAAGGTATAAACAGGGGGCGCGCCGGAGTTGGAGAGCCGGGCCAGACTGTAAATCTGGTGCCTTTGGCTGAGTTGGTTCGAATCCAACCGCCCCCACAAGATTGACTTTGATTGAAAAGATCCGAGTCGATCGTTTTCCTGGTGTTCCGCGGATGGACCTTCGTTCATTCAGGGGAAGGCAGGGAGAACAAACAGGCGGGTGTAGCTCAGTTGGTAGAGCATCAGCCTTCCAAGCTGAGGGTCGTGGGTTCGAGTCTCATCA
>JAUIEA010000067.1 GCA_030429045.1 Bacteroidia bacterium
ATTTAGGAGTAAAATGTGTTTACCTGCCCGGCTTCGATTCATCCTGATCAAGATGAACCAAATTCTCTGCTTTTACAAACATATGAGGAGTTAAGGAGACTAGGGCGAACAGCGAACAGCGAACAGCGAACAGCGAACAGCGAAGTTAAAACATTTTGTTTTATAATGCCACCTTCTTGCATCAGGCATCTTGACTTCGGGCGGCGAAAGTCTTATCTTAGGCAGTCAATCGACCACGTGGCAACGACACCCGTTGCGGATGACCGCCGTGGAGACTGGAATCGGTGGCACCCCCACCAATCGAAGAGCGAGAGGGCGGAATAGTAAGCCGACATTCCTCATCCGGGGAGAGACTTCCCGATCATGCACGTACTATGCCCCAGTCCATCCAAAACCAACCATTTCTGGCCCTCATCCCAGGAAGTGCCCTCCTCATCCTCCTGCTCACCCTCTGCCCGCTCATCTCGACAGCCCAGGTCGACAAGCCCGATGGGGTTTCCATCTCGGCAAAAGGAACCGGGCGGACAACCGGACACATCGCCGATCTGATCATCCGCAACACCAGCGACACGCCCCATCACCTGGATCTGGGACCGCTCTTTATCCCCTCCACCGGGAAATATCAACCCTATATCACGGTGGAGACCCCGGGAATCGCCATTCCAGCAGCAGGTACCATCACCGTACCACTGGAAGGGTATTGTGCAGACATCCACAAGGCCCCGGTTCCGAACGGCCTGACCATGATCCCCTTAGAGGAATGGGTACGCCCCGCTCCCCTGCCCCACACCTGGAAACCCCTGAAAGACCTCGGCTGGCAAGAGGCCCGCCTCTCGCCTCTGCTGATCCCCGGTACCGACCGGGACCTGGGTCACACCCTGGACATCAATGCCCATCCGAAGGAGGCCGCACCCGTCTTGTTACAGGCGATTCGGCAGATCATCACGGCTGCGGATCTCCTGATGGAGAACGATCTCATCCGGACACCCTTCCACGGAAATCCTGAAAAAGAACGGGAAGCCATCATCCAGCAGACCTTCTGGATATTTGCCAGTGCCCTGGCCGGAGATACATACACCCTGGAAGATTTTACCGACCAGACCCATACACAATTCGAAACCAACACCGGCCGCCCGGTCGACAGTCTCAATGAAGACCAGGAAGCAGACCTTGAAACCGGTATAGCATCCTTCTGGGGGACCTTCCAGGCGACAGGCGTCGAGGCCAAGGTGCTGCGTCAGGAACCCGGCATTGTCTATCAGGAAAGACCGATTTCGACCACACCGCAGTGCGCCTGCGACTCCCTGTCCATCTCCCTCCGTATCCTGGATGGAGACCGCGAAGTGGGCACCGAATCGATGACCGTCACCCGGTTTACCCAACGGTCTCAGGACCTGACCATCAACGACCCTGCTGTGGAGGAGAACAGCGACCTGCGGATCGAGATCAGTGGGATCACCATGAGCTGCTCCTGTGGTGCAGATGCCATCTGTACCGCCTATCCACCCAAACGGACCGGCGGACCGGACACCGACAAACCGGGACAGGTCAGAATCCGGACAGGCGAAAATGAAGATGAGGTCACAGATGACAATTTTCAATGTACCCTGACCAATGATGCAGACGACCGCTGGGACGCTGAAGGGACGACCTACTCCATGGACCTGCATTTTGCCAAGTTTGGCAAACATGACTCAGATCCGTTCCAATGCCTTCAATTCACGGCCTGGTGCGCCCAGGACGAATGCAAACGCAAACGATGCAACCAAAAGATCTGCCTGCGCTTTTCCTGGTCGGATGAATAGGATCGACATGCACATACCTGTTTCACTGCTCACTGGATTGCTGGCCTTTTGCGTCAGCGGATTGATGGCCCAATCGCCCTGGGACCGTATCAACCTCACCGGCCAGGAAGCCAAGGTCATCCGGATCACCACCTGCTACGCCATTGGTATCCAGGGGCATTTTGCCCTCAACCGGCCGGATGACCTGCTCGTGGATGGACCGGTATTACAGGCCGAACTGACCACCCCGGAGAACTTTGAAAAACTCTTTGAAACGTTGGGCGGAGAGTTTTTTGTCGGGGAGTTCACCGGCCCCGTCACCCAGGAATTCACCTTGAAAGGTCGCCTGCAACCCATGCCCGGTGTTTTCGCCGGCTTCCGGATGGGCAAGAGAATGGAATGGCAAACCGGAATCTCCCTGTTCCGGGTTAATTGGTCCGGCACATTTCCGTATACCGTTACACCTGCTGACGGTCAGCCACCCTATACAAATGAGGGAAAACTGACCGCTACATCGGAAGGGGTGATCGCTGACCTGGCCCTGGCTGCATACTTTTCAGAATCCGCATTCCAACCATTTATCCGGGCTGGTATCCGGGGGCAGTTTGTCGTAGAACAACGAAGCTCCGCTCAATTGGGCACGACCTCTATCTCCCGATTCACCTCTCCTGTCCAACAGACTTTTCAACCCTTTGGCGGGATCGGTTGCCGGTTCAGGCCGACCCCCAGGTTCGCCATCGACCTCGGGGCAAACTTCAGTCGTTTACCCGGCATGAATTGGCGCCCTTCCGCCGTATTGGGCAGTGCAGCGCTGTTTTGATGACACCTGGATATCAGCACGATCACCCCTTGTCTCAAAGGCAGAATGAGCATAACTTCCGATATGAAATTCCCTCCATGAATCCAATTCGCCTTTATCTTTCCAGCGCAGCCTTCTTCTGCTTCTTCGCCCTCCCGCCTGCCAATGCACAACATGCGCCCGAAAGCCGGCAGAAGGTCCCCCTGTACATTCAGTCTACATCCAACCTCGGCCCGCTCTTCAGTGCCTTTTTTCCACAATCCTGCGGCGAGATCAGCTCGATACAGGCGATCGGAAATCCTTCCGGACGCGGATTGTTTCAAAGTGATACCTATCCCTTCGGGAATAGTGCAGGGCTGGTCTTCTCCTCCGGTGCGGTGGACATGATCGATGACGCCATCGTAGGGCAAATCCCCATCAGTGGCCACTTGCAAAGCCCGGGAGATCCGGACCTGGCGGCACTTACCGGCTATGATGTGGTGGACGCAAGCGGGGTTGAATTCAACTTTACCACCTATTCCGATACCCTTCGGCTGGTCTATCAGTTCGCATCCGAGGAATACCCGGAGTACAACTGCACACCCTGGGTGGATGTCATCGGCATTTTTCTCAGTGGTCCCGGGATTCAGGGCCCTTTCAGCAAGAATGCGGTCAACCTGGCCACACAGCCCGTCAACGGCATCCCGGTACCCGTGGGGATCAACAGTATCAATGATGGCAACCTGGGGATCATCTTCAATGCAGACAGCTCCCATTGCCAGGTTCCTGCCGGCTCCCTCGAACTGAGCAATCTCTATGTCGCCAACCCCGACGAGAGCGACCACGCCCTGAATGGGCTCACCCAGAAACTCGAGGCCCTCCATACCGTGATACCCGGTGAGACCTATCATATCAAGATCGTTGTGGCGGATGGGGTTGATGATGTTTTTGACAGCGCCCTCTTCCTCCATGCTGAAAGCCTGTGTGGCAATATCAAACTGGAACCCGTTGCACTGGCCGAGGTCATCCGGGTCAATGCGGATACGGCCTTCTTTCGAAATGAGTCCAAATATGGCCAGGAGTACACCTGGGATTTTGGCGATGGCTCCACCTCTTCCCTGAAAGATCCGGAAGTCCATATTTTCCCCGCAGCCGGGATTTACCAGGGTTTTCTCGCGGTCACGAACCACTGTTGTACCGATACGGCCTTCTTCACCGTGCCAGTGCTGCAACCACCCTACCTGGATTCGTTCACCGTTCGACCCTACACCTGTGAAACTCCCGGGATCATCGACCTGAAGGTACTCAGCAGCTCTGCATATTCATGTACCTGGAGCAATGGGAAGGTTACCAATGCCCCTTATCTCGATGGGTTACCCCCTGGACAATACAGCGTGGACGTCACGAACAGCACCGGCCAAACCACCACCATGGGGCCCTTCCTTATCGACAGCCTGGCCAATGCCTTTGTGGGGATGGTCGATACCATTCTCTACCCCACCTGTACAGATCCGGCCACCGGGATCATTGTCCTGGTGCCACCTGGCCCACAGGATCAGTATACCTACACATGGACACACGACCCTGAACTGCATATCTGGGTGGCAGATGAACTGGCGGCTGGCACCTACCATGTGGTGGTCAGAGATAAGGACAAATGCCGCCAGGAACTCGATATCACTCTCCAAGATACCGGCCCGGTGATCGATCAGGTCGTGACCACACCGCCGCTTTGCGCAGGAGGAAAAACAGGTACCCTATCGCTGAATATCCAGGGGCCCACACCGCCTTTCAACCTGGATGTGCTGAACCAGACCACGGCAAAACTCAAATTTCCGCCCTATAAACTGGATGCAGGGCAATACCGGATCTTCGCCCAGGATGCAAAGGGGTGCAAGACATCGCATGACTTCTTCCTGGCGGATCCACCAGCCATGCAGATCGATTTCCTCATCGGCCTGGATACAGATGGCCAGCCGACCGTCCTAATCCCCAAAGTGAATCAGGGAAAGCCACCCTACTCCTTCTTGTGGAGCGACGGCAGCACCGCGCCGACTCGACCTGATCTGAACCCGGGTATCTATCAGGTGACCGTGACGGATGGGAAGGGGTGTACTCAGACAAAAGAGGTCAAATTCGGACTTCCCGGAGGAGGGGTGATCGGAAACGGAGGCCTGCAAATGGAGCAGATCCCGGGCACCGCTACCGTTCGATTGAGCAAAACAGATAATACCGCTTCTGCCTGGACCGTTCACGTCACTGATCTGCATGGCCGAACGATCCAGTCGTTCACGCTTTTGTCTGACCAGCATTCCCGAACCTGTGAACTCCCTTATCCGGGCCTCTTCTGGATCACTGCCATCCGGTCTGATGGTTTCCAGACCACGGGATCCGTTATCTCTTACTAGGAAACGGCGATCATTTACACGAGGCTGTACAAGTGTGGGCCAGCCTGGCAGCGAATAGTGGCCCAAAGTGCTCTTTTCTGAAAAGCCATCAGATTCCTTACTTTTAGGAGTCTGACCCTGTGCTTCACAGAATTCAGCCAGCCAACACCCTGACTATGCGCTATTTTATTCTTGTCTTCCTGCTGACTGTCCTCTCAGCTTCCCTCCTGGCTCAAGCAAACGATTGCGCGACGGCAACCACCATCTGCGCCAATCCGCCACCCGCCGGAAACCCCATGGGGAACGGCGGTTATGATGACTTCAGTGATCCGGACAATGACCCGGGCTGCCTGTCCTCCGAAGGCAACACGGCATGGTACTATTTTGAGATCGATGCCGGAGCGCCTTCCGGACTGACCCTGGAGTTCTCCATCATCCCGGATGGTGGCTATGGCGAGGACTATGATTGGGCCCTGTTTGGTCCGGATGTCGATTGTGGCGATCTGGGATCACCCATTCGGTGTTCGTCCGCTGCCTTCAATTGCGCCTTCTGCCCCGATACCGGTCTGGGAAATGGTGCCATGGACGTTTCTGAAGGTCCCGGATTCGGTGATGGATTTGTTGCTCCACTCGTGGTCAATGGTGGTGAAGGGTATTATCTCGCTATCAACAACTGGTACGGCACGGGAAACGGCTTCACCATGACCTTTGGTGGAGATGCAGCCGACTATATGGATTGTACCGCAGATCCCCCTTGCTCCGTGGCGGCAACAGCCGTTGCTGATGTCACCGTTTGTGAAGGTGGCGACCCCGTCCAACTCGGTGTCACACCTGACGGCGGCCTTCCTCCCTATGAGTTCTTCTGGGATGGAACGGGTGATGGCGGTGACTATCTGGATGACCCCACCCTCCAGGACCCGACCGTTACCATTCCGCCAGGTGTCACAGGCAACTACACCTACTATGTGACGGTGACGGACGGCTACTGCGAGGCCATAGACTCTGTACTGCTTGAAATATTTCCATCTCCCGAAATAACCATTGACCCGATCGGTCCCTTTTGCACTAACGATCAAACCTCCGTCCAGGCCTATGGTAATCCACAAACAGGACAGTGGGGCGGCATTGCCAATCCACTGGGCATCTTTGTCCCGGTCAACTTCAATGAAGGGGTGCACTTCCTGACGCTCAGTACCGTCAGTCCACAGGGCTGTCCCGGCATCGATTCGATACCTGTGGAGTTCTATGATCCGGAAAGCATCAACATCTTCAATATTGATCCACTGTGTGAAACTTCAGGACCGTACATGGTTCAGGTCGAACCACCCGGTGGAGTCTGGTCTGGCGATATCTCACCGGACGGAACCATCTATCCGGATCTCCTGGGTGCAGGTACGTTTATCGGCACCTATGAATTCACCAGTATTTATGGTTGCCAGAGTATCGACCAGGTCGTCTTTGATATCTATGAAAACCCCGAACCCATTATCGTGGACCCCGGGCCGATCTGTGTGACCAACAATACCATCCAGCTGGATGCAGATCCTCCAGGGGGGTCCTGGCTCGCTACACCTGACATCAACGGAAATATCTTCCCTTCTACGCTGGGCGTTGGCTCCTATCCGGTGATCTATGAATACTATGATGGAAACGGCTGCGTCGGAACGGACAGCATCCTCGTGGATATTGTTGCCGAACCCTTTGCCGACCTACAACCGGATGCATTTATCTGTAACAGCGATGCCGGAGGACAGACGACTCTGCTGGACTTCTCTACCTTGATCCAGGGGGGCGACATGAATGGCACATGGGAAGATACAGACAATACGGGTGCAGCAGGTCCCTTCCCTGTACTGGATTTCGACGGCGTCCTGCCCGGCATCTACACATTTACCTATACCACCAATTCAGCCCTCGGCGATTGTCCGGAGTTCACTGGTACCATCACCGTGGTGGTGGAAAATTGTGAATGCCCCAGTGTCGCCCTGGAGCCCTTGACGACCTTATGCACAACTCAGGCCGACCTCGACCTGAACACGATCAAGATCACTACTGAAGCTGGCACCTTCACCCTGATCGGCCTGCCCCCGGGAACCAACCCGGCGACCATCGTCGCTGACCAGTTTTCCGGGACCGGAAAGGATCCGGGGACCTATACCGTTCAATTTGAACTGTCCACCCCTCCTCCGGCCGGATGTCCGACATCGGGCACTGCTGAGATCACACTACAACTGCCGCCCGAGGCCACCCTGCCCTCCAGCACCCAGGTGTGCAACCAATCGGGTACGGGCAGCTACCCCAGTACCCTGGATCTCTTTTCCCTGATCTCCTCCGGAGACCTGACAGGCACTTGGGTCGATGTGGATGTATCAGGTGCCACCGGGCCGTTTTCAGCCCTGAATTTCATCGGGCTGACACCGGGATCATACACCTTCTCATATACCACGGGAAGCGCCACTCTGCCCTGCACTAACCCCACTTACGCCCTGGAGATCATCGTCAACGATTGCAATTGCCCGAGCATCGCCTTTGATCCACCCACGGATCTGTGCAATGACAATGCATCTCTTGACCTCAATACCTTGCTCATCACTACCGAGCCCGGCACCTGGTCGATCAGTGCAACACCTCCCGGAACAAATCCGGGAACCCTGGCTGGATCGACGTTCCAGGCCACCGGGAAGGACCCCGGTGCGTATACGATCCGGTATAACCTGACTACCCCTCCCCCGGCCGGTTGTCCCGCTTTTGGCGAACAGACCCTCCAGGTTATTCCCGCTCCATTTGCCACGCTCCAGCCCCAACTGGCCATCTGTAACAGCAACTCTTCCGGCCAGGATCCTACCGAACTGGATCTGACCGATTTCCTGTTGACCGGTGACCTGACCGGCTCCTGGACCGATCAGAACAACAGTGGTGCATCCGGTACCTTACCGATCCTTGATTTTACCGGGGTCACACCCGGGTTGTATCCGTTTACCTATACCACCGGCAATGCGGTCAGCCCCTGCACCAACCCCTCCTATACCGTACAGGTCCTGGTCAAGAACTGTCTTTGCCCCGACCTGGACATCCTGGCCTCTCAGGATCAATGTAACAGTAGTAGCAGTCTGGACCTGAACACGCTGATCCAACAGGCTGCTACGGGTGTCTGGTCACTCAGCGGTGTCCCCGGAGGTTCAAATCCGGCAATCCTCAACAGTACGATCCTGGATATCCAGGACAGGGATCCCGGAAATTACCTGCTGACCTACACCTTGCAACCCGCTCCGCCGCCGGGATGCCCTACAGAGACAACCAGCACCATCATCCTGCACGACCAGCCGAATGCCGGACTGGCGACTGCTCCTGCCGAATATTGTGCACAGACTCCCGCTGTGCAGACCCTTGTGGATCTGCTGACAGATCCGGACGCAAACGGACAATGGTCCTATAGCGGGGGAACAGGGAACCCCGGCCCCGCCTTTGATCCACTCACTGGGGCCCTGGATATCGAACTGCTCCAGGCCGGAGACTACAACTTCCAATACCTGATCGCTGCCCAGGCCCCCTGTATGGATGCATCTGCAAATGTGACGGTCACCGTTCATGCCAATCCCACTGCGGATGCCGGAGTGGATCAGTCCATCGACTGCCTGATGCCTTCCGTTTCGCTGGGCCCGACACAAGCTCCGCCGGCAGGGCATACGCTATCCTGGTCCGGCCCGGGGATCAATGGCTCCATCGAGACCAATCCTGTTGTCAATGCCCCGGGTACATTTACCCTGATGGTTACAGAATCATCTACCGGTTGTACTGCTCAGGATGAAGCCATAGTGTCCGGAAGCAATGACCTGATCGTTGCGATGACGGTCACTGGCCAGGGAAACAGCTGCCCCGGGTCAACGGATGGATACATTGAAGTTATAAGTGTTCAAGGGGGTACCGCTCCCTACCAATACAGTCTGAATGGCGGATCTGTCAACACCACGGGGCTGTTTGCACCTGTCACCGGAGGCACCTACCAGGTGATTGTCACAGACGCCATTGGATGTAGCCGGGACACCACTCTGATCCTGACTTCCGGATTCGGGCTGACCCTCGATCTGGGTCCGGATCAGCATGTGCTGGCCGGTGACAATGTCCTCATTCAGGCACAGATCGCCCCCCCAGCCACCAACATCATCCAACTGGATTGGAGTCCAGCACCACCCGACGGTTGTACGACGTGTACGGGCTTCAATTTTTCTGCCTCACAGGACATCAGCTATGCCCTGACGGCTACGGATGAGAACGGATGCACAGCAAGCGATCAGGTGAGCATCTTCGTGACTCTCCCCAGAAGAGTCTTTATTCCAACTGCATTTTCACCGAATGGTGACGGACTCAACGATGTATTCTATGTCCAGGGTGGTTCAGAAGTCCTCCGTGTCATCAGTTTGCAGGTCTTTGATCGATGGGGAAATGCTGTATTCCGCAACGATGACACTCCTGTCAACGATTATGAATTCGGTTGGGACGGTACGTTCCGTGGACGATTTGTCGGCCAGGAGGTCTATGTCTATGCGGCTGAGGTCGAATTTATCGATGGATCCACCCGACTTTACAAGGGAGATGTCTTGATCAGTGACTCACTGGTCAGGTAATTCACCTGGTGATCCCGATCACGAAGGGACATGCAAAAAGGGACATACATTTGTGGCAAACAACAACGTATGTCCCTTTTTCAATTGATAGCGATCCTGGGCCTCCCGCTCCTGACCACGTCCTGCTCCCAGCAAACTACGACCACTCAGTCATCCCCGGTGGACTCTTCTGGCATCATTGCCGCCATATTGATGTGAGCACATTTGCCGGGATGATGCAATCCACTCCGGATCATATCCTCCTGGATGTGCGATCACCGGAAGAAACCGGTCAGTCGAAATTGGTTGATGCGCTGGAGATCAACTTTTATCAGGATGACTTCCTTGATCGGGTAAACCAATTGCCAAAGGACAAACCTGTATTTGTTTACTGTCGCTCGGGTAATCGCAGTGGCCAGGCCATGGAGAAAATGAAGACACTTGGATTCCGGGAGGTCTACAATCTCACCGGAGGGATCATGGCCTGGCAGGCTGCCGGGCTCCCGGTCCAGTAGACCATGAAAAACCCCGTCCCGGAAATCCGGAGACGGGGCCAAAGGGGGGCCGACCCTGAAAATTCAGGGCCGGTCTCTGGTTTTGAGGGTTTCTCTTATTGAATGATCAATTTGATTTGAGCACGCCCCGTCCCGGCGTGCAGGTCAAGGACATACATTCCCGGTGGCAAGCCACTCACATCCAGATCACATTGATCAGCAGTCGGACTGGTCCACGACCAGGTTTTCACCGTCTGCCCCAAATGATTGAGCAAGACACCCTGAACCGTTTCCTGCCAGTTTCCCTGCCAGGTCAGGCGAACCCGGTCAGATGCCGGATTGGGGAACAACCTCAATTCCTGCAATGGAAATTCGGGGTCCAGATCGGTCATCACACCCAATTGGACCAAGAGGTCTTCTACCTCTCCCTGAGCGAACAAGCCACAGGATTCGGGCAAGGTCGGATCACTCTGGATATTGGTGTACTTGACACTGATCCGGATGAAAGACGGTCCTGCAACCGCGTATTCCGGTATGGTGGTCGAAAAGGATCGTGGTCCCTCACTCAATTCCTGGGCATCATAGATCATTTCGCCATAATCCAGGAAATCGCCATCCCGGTTCCAGTCCGCCCAGGCGCGGATATAAGCCGTCAGGGCCTCTCCCGAATAACCGGGTACGACATCGATGGTGACCTCGTCATTCCAGGCCAGCAGTGGGTCGATAGCAACAGATCCACCCCATCCGCAATTATTGCCATTGGTGTAGGGTTGTCCCTGCAGTGAGACTTCCTCCACCCACAAACCTTCTGTGTTCTCACCCCGACTGATGCAAGCCGACTGACCACTCAACGGGATCACATAGATGGTAAAAATGCAGAAGCTGGAATTCCCACAGGCGTCATCGGCCCAGTACTGGACCTCTGTCTCTCCGGGATAATACGTATCCCCCGGATAATGGGTGGCGGTCAATTCAAAAACACTGCAATGATCCGTCACCTGGGGTTCATTCCAGAAAACGACAACCGGACACCATTCCTCTGTATAGATGGTGATATCCTTTGGACAACTATCAAAGACAGGTGCCTCTTCATCCACGGTCTGGACCCATTGGACGCAGGACACTGTTTTACTGGTGTCATTCACTGCGGTAAGCGTCCAGGTTCGCCCGATTTTGGCAGAGCCGGGACATCCGGAAGAATCCATGATCCAGTCACTATAGGTCAATTCCAGCAAACCGCAATTATCCGGTCCACTCAGGGTCGGTTCTCCTGCAACGGACGGATCTACAGGTTCACCCGGGCAGGCCTGGTATTTTCCGGGGCACTGCATTTCGGGCAGCACACAGCATTCTTCAACAGTGATCGTAAAGGTGCAGGTAGCCTTGTTTTCACATTCGTCGAGGAAGGTGTAGGTCACTGTCGTCGTACCCTCCGGAAAGACACTGCCCGGCGCATGACTGGCCAGCACGGTTACCGGACTGCAATTATCCATCACACCCGGTGGAATCCAGTCCACCACGGCTTCACAATCCTCATTTGGCTCAACCGTGATATCCTTCGGACACTCCCATACCACGGGAGGGGTTTTATCCAATTGCGTGATACTTTGGGACGCCGTCACCTCATTCCCACAAAGGTCAACTGCTGTCCAGGTCCTGGTGGTCACCTTCCCGTCTTCACAGGCAACACCTGAGGTATTGTCCTGGAAGGTCAGGGTTACCGCACTGCAATTGTCTGCCGTGGCCGGATTGCCAAAAGGCAGATTGGCACCCGGACAGACGGTCAGGTCATCCGGAACATTGGAGATCACCGGAGGAAGATCGTCTTCCAGCACGATCCACTGCTCGCAGGTGGTAAACAGTCCGGGTTGCGCATCAAAAAATGCTGTCCACGTCCGCTTGATGGTTTGATTCCAACAGGAACCCATACTGATCACTTCATCATCAAAGGTGACCACCACATTCCCGCAGGGGCCATCCGGCGTAGAGGTGGTGGCAAATCCCGTCACCAGGGGAGATGCAGACTCTTCAGGACACCACTGGAAATCAGGGGGGCACATGATGGCGGGCGCCTTGCAACAGGTCGTCACCGTGACCTTGAATGAACATTGCGTTTTATTCCCGCAAGCATCGACAAAGGTGTATGTCACGATGGTCGTCCCTTCATAGAACGTGCTGCCGGGTGGATGACTGACCGTAGTGGTAACATTCCCGCAATTGTCCATCGGTATCGGTGCAGCCCATCCCACCTTGATACTGCAATCCGGACCGGGGGCAACCGTCACATCCTCGGGGCAATCCCAGATCATTGGTGGTTCCTTGTCTTCCAGGTAGATATACTGAACACAGGTACTGTACAACTGTGGATTGAGGTCAAAAGAAGCCTTCCAGGTCCGTTTGATGACCTTATCCCAGCAATTTCCCTGACTGAGGATCTCATCCGTCCATGTGATCAGGACTTTCCCACAGGGCCCATCCTTTGTCCAGGACATGGCCCAACCGGTCGTATTGGGATCCATAGGGGTATCCGGGCAACCGTAATAGTCGTCCGGGCACTGGATCTCAGGCCCTTGGTAACAGCAATCCTTGACGGTAATGCAGAAGCTGCACGTCGCCATCTGCCCACATCCATCCGTTGCCTTGTAAGTGATGGTGGTCTTACCCACTGGAAAGACGCTGCCGGAAGGGGGGCCCGAGAGTTGTACAATGGATTCGCAGGGGATCTCCATGATGAATTCGTGCTTGGTATTGCCCAACTCATCCGACCAGTAACCATCCGGATGCATGACAGTATAGTCTTCGTTATAAAAGCCGCCATTATCCGGTTGTCCGGGAATCCATCGGGTAAAACCGAGTGGATCATTATTTACCCAGGCAAACTGCCCTTCGACCTGCTCATCCGTCAATCCGATCCAGGCGGTGGTCCCCATCAGCTTGGCCGCCAGCCAGTTGTTCTGACCTTCTGAATTGATAACTGCCAGGTGGCCTCCTTCCGCCAGAGACAAGGCCTGGCTGATCCCCCATTCGTGTTTCTGTTGTGAACAGTAGTAATGTGACCCTTGGTATTCACCCATATAGATATACCCGGAGATCGGATCACCATCCGGACAATCATCACAGCAGGACCATATGGAAGGAAGTGTCCAGGAATAGGTCGCTCCGCCCTTGCCCGGTTGACAATCCAGCGTGATATCATCCGGACATTCCAGGGAAATGCCACCTGATACCACCACATGAAAGGTACAATATGCCGTATTGCCACAATCATCCGTGATCTTGTATTTGATCTCTGTCGATCCGAGCGGGAACACGGAGCCGGGGGGTGGTCCCTTGATCTGCTCAATATGGAGACAGGGCACTTCAATGATACATTCCTTATAGGCTTGCTTGTCCTGTGTTTTCCATTGGCCGCCAGATAGCATGGTGACCACATCCTCATTCCCCGTGTTATTCCCTGGCTGTCCCGGGGCCCAGTTCGTAAAACTCAGCGGCTGGTTATTAGCCCAGACGAACTGCCCTTCAGTGACCAGGTCATTCAGGCCGATAAACGCATCGGGCAACTGGAGTATATTCGCCAGGTACTGATTCTCAGCGGAGGTGCCGATACTCGCCAGATAGCCGCCATACGATGCGGCAAAAGCCTGGCCATTGGTCCACTGGAACGGTGAATTGGTGCAATAGTAGTGGGACCCATTGAAGGATCCCATATCGATCGTATTCGGAGGAACTGAACCGCAGGACCCGCATTGGGTGGTCCCTGTTGGCAAGTCCCAGGTCACCACGGCCCCATTGATCCCCGGTTGACAAGTGGCCTGGATATCGTCCGGACAGTCGACCTCTATGTTGGGAAGGACCGTCACGGAAAACGAGCAAACAGATTGATTGCCACAGGGGTCGGAGATCTGGAAGCTGACCAGGGTCGTACCGATGGGAAAAAAGGACCCGCTGGGCAAACCACTCGTCTGAATGATCTGAATGCAGGGTACTTCGGTGATGAAATGCATCTTTTTCAACACCTCGACATCCTGCCAATATCCATTGGATGACATGATCACGGCGTCCTGCTCCGATTGACCATTTCCATTGTCCGGTTCTCCGATAAACCAGTTGACATAATTGACGGGCTCACCACTATGCCATTGATAATTCCCTTCCATCAACTGGTCATGAAAGCCGATAAAAGCCTGGATCCCCGGGATCTGCTTGGCAATGAACGCATTCTCCTCCGGGCTGTTGACAGACGCCAGATATCCGCCCTGATTGGCGGCAAACATCGCCGCCGTATTCCAATCCGTGATATTCAAGGATTGGAAGTAATGGTGACCATTGAATTCTCCGAGAGATACATTGCCCGGAAGCTGATCGATACAGAGTGGACAATCGGTATTCACCTCGAGAGGAGCCCAGGAAACATAAGCCCCATTCAAGCCATTGGCAGCATAAACCGTAATGGGTGCCGGACAGATGACTTCCAGACCGCCCGAAACAGGCACGGCTTCGGTCAGGATCACCTCAGGAGATGTCAAAAAAGGATGGGCGAATACCTCCGATACCAGGCTGAACCATAGACTCAGACCCAGCACAAGGGCACGCCACCGGTAGTGTACCAGTGTTTGCATTGTACAGGATGTTTAGATAGAAAAAGAGTCAAGAAACCGCATCGTCAAAAGGACAATGGGATATGGTTCTTAAAGGGGGGGGGCGAGCAAACCCGGAGGCTTGATCACATCAAAGTTAATTCAAATATGAATATTACATAATTTTTTTCAGTCCAGTTCTCCCGCATCTCTACTCCAGCAGGATGTTCCTACCTTGTCGAACAATGACTTCGTATTGCACTCACTTGCATTATTGGCCAGCCGTTCAACTCCTGGCCCCATTGGCATCTGGCCAGTCATTGATCCTCGAGTCCTGCGATCATTATCAGAAAAAAAGTGGCCGGAATCGATGTGCGATCCTGAGCTCATTTGGTCCGACCCTGCTTTCCATTCCCTTGAAAAAAGGCAAGCATCAGCAGATGCCGTACCAAGATGTCCGGATCGCCTGGGATACCCCCTGGAGCCGCACGCATTGGCGGACTATTCGTTCGTGTTATGGCCGGGCTCCCTTCTACGAGCATTTTGCGGAAGACCTGGCCAAATTGTATGAGCGGAAGGTCAATTTTTTATGGGATTGGAACCTCGAGCTGCTCCATTGGCTGTTGCGACAACTCCAACTACCTGACCAGCTCACCTGTACCACCTCGTGGGTGCCCCGCCTGCCCGCACATACCCTCGACCTGAGGCACACCGCAGAAGGCGGGGACGACACGCCAGACCTCCTTCTACGGGCCATCCCCTACCCGCAGGTATTTAGTGATCGCCATGGGTTTACGCCGGGGCTGAGTGCGTTGGATTTGCTATTTTGCGCCGGGCCAGAAGCCCGAATGATCCTGAGAAGAATGAACCGGATCGAACCAGAATGACAGCACTCCTCGACCAGCAGATCAACCAATGGCGACATCGATTACAATCGCTGATGGCCAGCCTTGATACATTCATCGGTCAGGGCGAAAATGAGGACCTCAAGAAGACGGTGCTGGACCTGATGGAGCGTTCTGCAGACCCCTTTCTATTTGTCATCGTCGGGGAGGTCAAGGCGGGAAAGTCGAGCTTCATCAATGCACTTCTGGACACCGGAACCGAGATCTGCAAGGTGGCCCCACAGCCCATGACGGACTGTATCCAGCAGATCATTTACGGAGAGCAAGAGGAGCAGACCCAGATCAATCCCTATTTCCGCGTCGTCAAGCAACCGGTCGATATTTTGCGGGAGTTTGCCATTGTAGACACTCCGGGAACCAATACCATTGTCCAACATCACCAGGAAATCACCGAGCGGTTCATTCCCGCTTCCGATCTGATCGTGTTTGTCTTCGAAGCAAAGAATCCCTACCGCCAATCCAGTTGGGAGTTTCTCTCCTTTATCCGGGATGACTGGCGCAAGAAGATCCTCTTTGTCCTCCAGCAAAAGGACCTGTTGACAGCGGAGGAGCTACGGGTGAACACAGCTGGCGTACGGCAACATGCAATTGAACAGGGGATTCAGGCACCCATGGTCTTCAGCGTCAGTGCCCGGGATGAGATCAACGGGCAGAAGGATATCAGCGGGTTTGCTCCGCTTCGAGAGCATATCCAGGCCACTGTCACCGGTGGCAAGGCACCACTGCTCAAAATGGAAAGTATCCTGCAGACCGCCGAAACGCTGCTGGACAAGATGGATGGCGGGATCAGAGACCGCAGGAAGCAATGGGAAAGCGATCGCGCTTTCCGGGTCAGGATCGGAGAAGCCCTGGATCAACAGGGACTCTTGTCGCAGAATCAGGTGCGCACCCTGATCGGTGCGGTCACCCGGGACTTCAACCGGATCACCACCCGATTTGAAACGGAACTCTCCGAAGGACTTTCCTTCATGACGGTCATCAACAAGACCATCGCCGGGCTTTTCTCCAAACAGGCGACATTGAAGGAATGGCTTCACGACCTTATCCGTCGACTGGAACAAGCCCTTCAAACAGACCTGCGGATGAAACTGGATCAACAGATCGTGGATGTGGCTGATCGGATCCAGCAAATGGCCAGGGTCATTGAATACGAGATCCGAAATAGTCCGAATGAGCTTTCACTGGATCATGAGATCTTCAGTGATATTGCAGAAAGGCGCGCCCAGGTATTGCGGGAGCTGCTGGAATCCTTTACTACGTTCCTTCAACGAGGGGAAAACTTCATGCCGGATGACGTCTTTGACGCATCCAGGAATATGGCCCCTCAGGTCGCAGCCGGAAGTGGGATTGCCGTGATCGGGGTTGTTCTGGCAGCTGTTACCAACGGCATGGTCTTCGACATCACCGGGGGGATACTCACTGGTTTAGGGGTCCTGTTTGCGGGGATTACATTCGGTTTTCAGCGGCGATCCATCCTGCGTAGATATCGTAGTGAGATGACCCAGGGAGAGACACAATTACACCATGAGCTGGAAACAAAACTGCTCAGTTATATTCATACCATCCGCCAGCGGATCGAATCCAATTTTGACCGCTTTGACCTCCACCTCGAACGGGAAGAAAAGGACATCCTCCGGCTGGAGCACGAGCTTGAACATCTCCGCAGTGTGCGACATGACCTCCTTCTGGAATTGCAGAAAGGATTAACCTAATCGTCTACAAATCAACATCGAATGAATCGTTTTCCCCTCTTCATCCTATTGAGTATATCCCTTATGGTCGCTTGTGAACAAGAATCGGTACCGGCATCCTTTCCGCCTATTCCGGTCACCTATCCGGTCACTCAGACGGAAGAAGTCGTAGATACCTATTTCTCTGTGGCCGTCCCCGACCCCTATCGGTGGTTGGAAGTGGATACGGCCGCTGCTGTGGAAGAATGGGTCAAGGCACAGAACCAGGTCACCTTTGGTTATCTGGAGCAGATCCCGTTTCGAAAGGCCCTCCGGGACCGCTACGAGAAATTGTACAACTTCCCCAAAGTCTCCGCTCCAAAAAAAGCGGGAGATCACTACTTCTTCTCCAAAAATGACGGGTTGCAGAACCAGGCTGTCATCTTCATTCAGGAAGGATTGGACGGCCAGCCTGAAGTATTCCTGGACCCCAACTCCCTGTCAGACGAGGGCACCGCAGCCGTGGAGATGATTGGGTTCAGCCCGGACAACCGATACGTGGCCATTTCCCGCTCGGATGCCGGATCCGACTGGAATCAGATCGGGGTCATGGAGATCGCCACTAAAAAATGGCTGGACGACCGCCTGGATTGGGTCAAGTTCAGTACAGCGGCGTGGACCAATGAAGGCTTCTATTACAGCCGGATGCCCGAGCCCAAGCCGGGCATGGAGCTCTCCCAGGCCAACCAGTTTCACAGCGTTTACTTCCACAAACTGGGAGACGATCAATCCGCTGATCGTTTGGTGTACCGGAACAATGATGCCCCTCAAATGTACCATTGGACGGAGGTCACGGAAGATCTCCGGTACCTGATCATGTATGCCGCAACCGGGTCGGCCGGGTTTGAGACCTACTATATGGACCTGACAAAAAAGAAACCCGCTTTCAAAGCCCTGTTCACCGGATTTGCCCATAAAAATACCGTCATTGACCACGTGGATGGTCATTTTCTGATCCATAGCAATATGGATGCACCCAATTACCGGTTGATGGCCGTACAACCGGACAAGAATGTACCGGAATCATGGGTGGACATCATACCGGAAAAGGAGGACCTCCTGGAGAGTGTGTCCACTGGAGGAGGCAAACTGTTTGCCAATTACCTGAAGAATGCCACCACACGGATCTATCGCTACGAACAGGATGGCAGCCAGGAACAGGAGATCCAAATGCCCGGACTGGGATCGGCTGAAGGCTTTTCCGGCAAGCAGGCAGACAATATCCTCTTCTATACCTATACCTCCTTTGTGGATCCGGGTTCCATTTTCAGGTACAATGTACAGGATGGCACCAGTGAGATCTTCTTTCGCACTGAACTGGCTTTCAACCCCGAGGAATATGAAGAGTCACAGGTGTTCTACAAGAGCAAGGATGGGACTTCAGTCTCTATGTTCCTGGTCCACAAGAAAGGACTCGTCCTGGATGGGAACAACCCCTGCTTCCTGTATGCATATGGCGGGTTCAACCAGTCCATGACGCCTTATTTCAGCACCGCCCGTATCCTATTACTTGAAAACGGCGGCATCTTTGCCTTGCCGAATCTCCGGGGAGGTGGAGAATATGGTGAAGAATGGCACAAGGGTGGAATGCGGGAGAAAAAGCAAAATGTATTCGATGATATGATCGCTGCCGGCGAATACCTGATCGCTGAAGGCTACACCTCTTCGGCCAAGCTGGCGATCGCCGGAGGCTCCAATGGCGGATTATTGGTCGGGGCCTGTATCAATCAACGCCCTGATCTCTTCCAGGTCGCATTTCCGGCAGTGGGGGTAATGGATATGCTTCGATACCACAAATTCACGGTGGGCTGGGGATGGATTCCCGAATACGGTAGCAGTGAAGAGGAAGCAATGTTTCCCGTACTCCACGCCTATTCACCCTACCACAACCTGGTCAAGGGGACGAACTATCCAGCGACATTGATCACGACAGCGGATCATGACGATCGCGTAGTTCCGGCACATTCCTTCAAATATGCAGCCATGCTGCAGGCCTGCCACGAAGGGGAGCGTCCTGTCCTGATCCGGATCGAAACCAGTGCCGGGCACGGGGCCGGGAAGCCGACCTCCAAGATCATTGATGAACAGGCCGATATCTGGTCATTCTTCTTTTACAATACATCCTCGCCTGTGATCTATCCGGTCACAGAGTAGCGCCAGATAACTTTTTGAACGGCCCGTCATCTCCTGCAGGTGATGGGCCGTTTGCATATTGGATCAGATCAGATCCCATAGACCAGGGCATTGATATGCATGCCCGCCCCCACGGAGGCAAAGAGGATCAGATCGCCTTCTTCCAGCGCATGGTCAGCCATTTCACCATGCAGGACCTGATGGAACAAGGTGGGCACAGTAGCGACCGAACTGTTTCCCAATTCATGGATATTCATCGGCACGACACCGGGCGGAACTTCCTTGTAGCCGTACAACCTGAAAAACCGCTTGATGATGGCTTCATCCATTTTTTCATTCGCCTGG
>JAUIEA010000068.1 GCA_030429045.1 Bacteroidia bacterium
ATTTTGTGGAAGCAGATATTCACCAGGGGTATCGACAGGTCCTCCTCCCCTATCTCGTCAAGCGCACAAAAATGTATGCCTGAGTTATGGCCATCCGAATACACGATCTCGATCCAAACCCACCGGAATCAGCGTCAAAAAAGGACATCCAGAAAAAAACGAAACGTCTCGTCAGGGAGATCGGTGAACTCCAGCATGCACTGTATGCCGAAGGCAAGCACAGTCTTCTGGTGGTCTTTCAGGGAATGGATGCCTCCGGAAAAGATGGTACTGCCAGAGATGTATTCGGCAAGACCAGCGCGGCCGGGGTTGATGTTATCAGCTTCAAGAAACCGACCAGCGAGGAGTTTGCCCATGACTTCTTGTGGCGCATACACAAACACGCACCACGCAAGGGATATATCCAGGTATTCAATCGTTCCCATTATGAGGATGTCCTGATCCAGCGTGTCCATGCGTGGATCGACGACGACAGGGTCGATCAACGGTTCAATGCGATCAATGCATTTGAAGACCTCCTCCGGTTTGATAACGGCACGATCATCCTGAAGTTCTACCTGCATTTGAGCAGGGAGCGCCAGATGGAAAAGCTACAGGAACGGCTGGATAATCCCCGGAAGCAGTGGAAACACAATCCTGCGGATTGGGATGAACACCAGCTGTGGGATCGATACATGTCCTGCTATGAGGATGTACTTAATCGAAGTACTCTTCCCTGGCACGTCGTCCCTGCCAATAAGGAATGGTATCGAAACTATGTGGTGGCGAAAACGATATATGAAACGCTTGTCGAATTAGATCCCCAACTCCCCGGATTATCCAGCTGATGGCAATAGTAGAAAAGGTACGCGTAGACAAATGGCTATGGGCTGTCCGATTTTTCAAGAGTCGATCCCAGGCAACCGAAGCTTGCCGGGAAGGCAAGGTGGTCATGGCCGATGTGCCAGTCAAAGCCTCACAACCGGTGTTGGTCGGCGATCGGATAACCGTGAAAAAGAATGGGATATTCTATGACCTGGAGGTGGTCAAGCTGATCGAAAAACGAGTGGGAGCGCCCATCGCCCAAACCTGTGTCATCGATCACACGCCAGAAGAAGAACTGCGCAAGTTTGAATCCTGGTATCTCGCTCGTTCCGGTCGGGGTGAATACCGGGATAAGGGGTTGGGCCGCCCGACCAAACGAGACCGCCGGGAGATCGACCGTTTGAAACAGAACCCGGATTAACGTGTGAAGAAGGGTGCGACCTCTTTTTCCCGGGTAGCCGGATCATAGCGATAGAATCCCTCTCCGGTTTTTACCCCCAATTTACCAGCAGCTACCATATTGACCAGGAGCGGACAGGGGGCATACTTGGGGCGGCCGAATCCGTCATGTAACACCTGTAAGATCGACAGGCAAACATCCAGCCCGATAAAGTCAGCCAGTTGTAATGGTCCCATGGGGTGAGCCATTCCCAGTTTCATCACCTGATCGATCTCCTCCACACCCCCTACCCCTTCAAAGAGGGTTTCAATAGCTTCATTGATCATGGGCATCAAAATTCGGTTGGCTACGAATCCGGGGTAATCGTTGACTTCCACCGGGGTCTTTCCCAGCTCTTTCGACAAGGTCATAATGGTAGATGTCACCGTATCGGAGGTGGCATACCCCCGTATGACTTCAACCAGTTTCATAACCGGAACCGGGTTCATGAAATGCATCCCTATCACCTGGTCCGGGCGTTTGGTAGCCGCAGCGATCCAGGTGATCGAGATGGAAGACGTATTGGTAGCCAGAATGGCATGAGCCGGTGCATGGGTGTCCATCTCCTGAAAGATCTTTCGCTTGAGATCGGGATTCTCGGTGGCGGCTTCGACGATCAGATCGCGATCAGCTACGCCTTCGGCGATCGCTGTCATAGTGGTGATCCGGTCCAGGGTCTCTGTTTTGGCTGTCTCCTCCAACTTACCCTTGGCGATCATGCGATCGAGGTTCTTTCCAATGGTTGCCAGGGCCTTCTGCAAAGCCGACTCTGAAATATCGATCAGGTGAACGGCATATCCGTTCATTGCAAAGACATGTGCGATGCCATTCCCCATCGTTCCTGCTCCAATTACCGCGATCTTCTTCATTCTTGTTGATTTTACGGTGGCAAAGGTATTGAATATGGCGGTACCCGGGGAGCACACCTGGAGGGTGGGCGGTGAAAGGTAAAACCCGGCAGGACACGCCCGGTTATGCATGCCAAACCCTACATTTGTCATTCGCTCAACACCTGAGATATATGATCGTGATCACGGACAGTGGCTCAACCAAGGCCGATTGGATCTTTTGCTCCACGGCTGGTGAACAGGTGTCCCGGCAAACCATGGGGCTGAACCCGTTTTTCCATTCCTCCGATGTTATCGAAGAGGTGTTGATGCGTGATCTGGCCTCCACCATTGATCTGTCTCAAGTAGAAGCCGTCCATTATTACGGCGCTGGATGCTCGGATGACAAACGGGTCCAGATCATGCATGCCGGACTCCAGCGGGTTTTCAGGCAGGCCGACATTCATGTAGAACACGACCTGCTGGCAGCTGCCCGGGCAACCTGTGGTCGTGAACCCGGCATCGCCTGCATCCTCGGTACGGGCTCCAACTCCTGTCTATACAACGGTCGGGACATCCTGGATAATGTCACCAGCCTGGGCTATCTGGTCGGAGATGAAGGGAGTGGCTCCCACCTGGGTAAATACCTGATCCGTGCCTACTTCTATCGGGAGCTCCCAGAAGAACTGATGCAGCAGTTTGGAAATGAGTTTGCAGCGGATAAAACCAGGGTCCTTGACCAGATCTACGGACCTTCTCCGAATGTGTATCTCGCCTCACTGGCAACATTTATGCATCAACATCTGGACTCAGAGTACATCCGGGAACTGGCGAAATCCAGTTTTCGGGAATTTGTACAGCGTCATGTCCTGAAATATGAGGGTTGTGCAACGTTGCCCGTCCATTTCATCGGTTCCATCGCCTTCCACTTCCGGGAGGTGCTGCAGGAGATCCTGACAGAGTGCCAGCTGCACCATGGAATCATTCTTCAGAAGCCGATTTCATCCCTGGTGGACTTTCATCTTCAGGACGCCAATTCTTAATCCCTTACCACACACTTTATGGATCAACCCATCAAACGCATTGCCGTCTTCTCCTCCGGCGGAGATGCGCCCGGGATGAATGCTGCAATCCGTGCAGTCGTTCGGACGGCTACCTACCATGATCTGCATATCTACGGGATCTACCGTGGATATGAAGGGATGATCAACGGCGAGATCGAACGTCTCGAAACGAGTCACGTCGGCAATATCATTCATCGCGGTGGGACCATACTGAAAACCGCACGGAGCAAGGAGTTTCACACGGAAAAAGGTCGAAAACTGGCCTATGAAAGCCTGGTTGCCCAGGATATTGATGCCTGTATCTCCCTTGGTGGGAACGGAACATTCACCGGTGCCCAGATCTTCTCAGAGGAGTTTGACATTCCGTTTATCGGTATTCCGGGCACCATTGACAATGATCTGTACGGGACGGACTACACCATTGGTTTTGACACTGCAGTCAACACCGCTGTAGAAGCAGTAGATCGGATCCGGGATACCGCTGACAGCCACAACCGGCTCTTTTTCATTGAAGTGATGGGGCGCCATTCAGGCTTCATTGCCTTGTATACGGGAATTGGAAGCGGCGCTGGATTTGTCATGCTACCGGAGCGAGAAACCAGTATCCAGGAGGTCATCCGCCAACTACGTGTTGGCGCCAAACGTAAAAAACTCTTCAGTCTGGTCATTGTCGCCGAAGGGCATCCCCTGGGAGGGGCTCAGGCAATCGCAGATGCCATCAAACAGGAGTTCGATTATTACGAAACCAAGGTGGCCATTATTGGCCATCTGCAAAGAGGCGGCTCTCCTACCGCGCAGGACCGTGTATTGGCCAGTCGCCTGGGACACGCAGCGGTGGAGGGATTAATGGCGGGTCAGCGAAACGTCATGGTTGGCCAGGTGAATAGTGACATCGTCTTCACCGATTTCAATGAAGCCATCCACAAATACAAGCCTTTTAATCAGGATCTGCTGCAGATGGCCGAAATCCTCGGCCTCTAATCCTTTCTCAAGGAGGTGAACACGGCCAGCGGTACCAGACCATGGGGGACCCTGATCAAGGTTTCGTAGGACCAGTTGATCAGCAGGTCACTCCAGGTGCCTCCTGTAATGAAGCCACTGAGACGTCCAAATGCAGTCAACAGGCCCCAGCCGATCAAATAATACCAGACCATCACCGGCACCCGCCGATTCAACAGGAGCCACAGGGCGGCAAGGATGTCCAGAATGCCCACCGTTTTTAAGAACCAGGTGGCCATGTGATTGGACATGCCAGTGGTCGTACTGACCATTTCCGTCCAATATCCCGGGCGCGGCAGCACTTCCAGGGCGTAGAGTCCATGGATCAGAAAAACGAGGATTATCCCGTATCGGGCAGCCTCCATCCATCGCCCCTGATCTTTGGCATAACGTGATGACAGATAGCAAATTGGCGTCAGCCACATCAATGTCTTTTCGAGGACTGTAGCCCACCAGTAATACTGTCCGGCCGTGGCCATCCCTGTATCGAGGAGGAGGAGGACTATTCCCGGCCAGATCAACCATTTTGTCAGCTGTGGAAAAACGACCCACAGGAAGGCAAGAGCATAGATCAGCGTCCATACCCATGCGGCACCTTCAGATAATCCGGGGTAGACCTGGGTGGCATAGGACTCCCAGGACATCCATGGTCGGATGAGGGGAGCGATCCAGGATTCATAGCCCAGGAACTCGATCACCGGATTGGACGCCCAGACAGATTGCATGAGCTTTCCCAGGAGGAGAGACCCCGATGCCCATTGCAACCAATTCGTACTGTTCAGGTCCTGTTTCATCATTCAGGCTGTCTCGGTGCAGTCTTATCGTTCGCCAGCGAAGGTACATGACAGGAGTCTTTTGCAGCAACCGGTGGTGCTGTATCTTGGGGCCATGGTCAGATCAGAAACGCATGGTAGTGCAGCCTTCAAATGGCTGGGTTGGCTGTTGATCAGCAATATCACGTTGTTTATCCCTATTACCCTGGCCTATCAATCGGTGGCCGGCTGGACCCCGATCGGAGGGATTGTCAACCTGGAGGTCGAGGGCCGGCTCAGTGCGCTGTTCCTCAATCACAATTACAACCCATGCCGACTATTGGCCGAATGGACCCTGTTCTTTATCGGCGCCACCTTGCTGGGCACCTATTTCCGAAAACCGAAGCTGATCGCATGGGTGACCTCCATGCTGTATATCCTGATCTTCTCCTTCCAATGCTATTATGCGATCATGATGGGCATTTACGGCGAACCACCCTATTTCCTGAATGAATGGACCCTGGTACGGGAGGTGCTGCCCGTCTATTTTGCCGGAAATGGCATTTCCTTCCCACTGGTCGTGCTGCTGACAGCCGGGTTCCTGACCGTCCTCTTCTGGGGCAGTACACGCATATTTCAACGTGGCTTGCAATACGGCGGTCAGGCCCTCGGACAACCCTGGGGTAAATGGATCACCTTGGGTATCCTTGCGTTCATCGGCACCAGCGGCTGGCGGTATCAACATGCCGAGATCCATGATCTCCGGCTGAACAGCCAATGGCTGACACCGCGCATCCTGGATGGCCTCGCTTTGGAGAAGACCGATCCCTTCGATCATCTCCTGGCCCGGAGCGAGGTCTACAGCAGCTGGACTGCCGACAGCCTGGCATTCCGACCCAATATTTACCTGATCTTTATCGAGTCCTATGGTGCTGTACCGTTTCTCTCTGAATATATCCAGGAGCCTTTTCAAAAGGGCATGAATGCATTGGAAAAACGCTTGAAAGACCACGGCTGGCGGGGGCGGTCGACCTATTCCCTTGCGCCGATCAAAGGTGGCCGTTCGTGGCTGTCGTTCTCATCCGCATTAATGGGTGTACACATTGCCGATCAGATCACCTATAATCGGCTGTATGACATGGAATTCACATATCCACATCTGATCCGATACCTGAATGCCCATGGATATACGACCCACCGGATCAATACGATGTTGACCAATGACAAGATCGATTCGAAGATCCCCTATCAGGCGGTCGCTGCCTTTCATGAGTTTGATAATTGGGTCCTCTATCCCGATATCCCCTATACCGGATATCCATTCAACTCTGTCGGCGGGATCCCGGATCAGTTCGCCCTGGAGTATGTCTGGGACAGTCAGATCCGAGGTAAGGATGAGCCACACATGGTGTTCTTTATCACCCTGGACAGTCATGCTCCCTGGTATCCCCCACCGCTGGTCAAGCCACACTACCTCGACCTGAACACCGTGCGGACCAATCCATATCCCGAAGAATACAGCCTGGAAGCCGACATCATGGACCGGTATCAGGCTACCATCGAATACGAGTGGGCAATCCTGGAGCAGTTCATGACTGCCAGGGCCGAGGACGACGATCTGTTTATTCTGATCGGCGACCACCAGCCACCCGCCATGGAACATCAGATCTGGGACCAGATCAACGATTATGCTGTCCCGTTACATGTGCTCTCCAAAAGTGAACGAGTGGATTCCCTTCTCGCAGAACTCGATTTTGTTCCGGGGTTGACTCCCCCGGTCCAGGATTCCATCCAATGGCGTCATGAAGGCGTCTATTCCCTGATCCGATATCTCCTCGGCCCTTATCAAAACGGGATGCGCAGTAAAAAGGCCAGTGTTTTTCCCAATGGAATTTGAACGGCCCCCCACTTCTTTCGCCTGACAGTAGAGCTGAGGAAACCACTGAATTTGCCTGGCAGAATACGGATCGAGATCGTCCTCCTACTGCAAGCGCAGTCGCCACCAGGTTGCCAGCTTCTCTGCCTGTTCCATCCATGAAGGGACCTCCAGTTTTCTGGGAGTAAAGGCCTGTAACCACGAAAAAAAATGTGCGGGATGCCTGGATCTTTCGGCAAGGTCAAGGATGAGTTCCTGCAGGTGTGGATACAGTTTTCCGTCTGTCCCGTCCAGGATGACATTGGGAATATTGCCACCGCGCAGTGCAAGAACAGGCAACCCGGCTTGCCGGGCATCCCGGATGGCCATGCCAAACGATTCTGCCGGGGAAACGGAGAGCAGACCATGGTAATCGGTCCATTCGACAAACAACTGTTCTTGTGGCACGATGCCGTGGTAGATGATCACCTGCCGCCACTCGGGGCGTAGGCACCGATCGAGGATCTCCCGGGCATGTGCGGGGTCGATCCGGTCATCACCGTACAAGTGGATCTTCAAGGCCTGAGGACTGACCGGGAGGTGTTTCGGCCATTGTCGTAAAAATGAATCAATTCCCTTATCTCGTGTCAGATTGGCCACGATGGCGAGGTTGACCGGCGGATCTGGGGATGCCGCATTGGGCGGGAAGGTACTATCTCCTCCGGGCTCCAACAGGAGACAAGATTCTCGGGGAAAGCCTCCTTGCAGCAGCTGGTCAAAAAGAGAACGGCCCGGCACGATCAATGAAATGCCTTGTTTCCGTAGTCGGTCCACCTGTTGTCTGAAAAGCGGTGTATCGCTGTGTACCAACAGGGCATGGACGCCAGATTTTGTAGTGTGTTTCCCCTGGATCAGTGATGAGAGGAGAAGTGAATCCCAGAGGGTGACCTGGCCATTCTTAATCGGTTGCTCGTCCGACTGGAATTCAACGGATAGTCCCAGCACTGACAACGCTTTTGCCAGCTGGCGGTTGAAGATATTACCGCCCGAAGTGAATCGGTTCGGGTCTGGAGCCCTGAAGTAGATGTGCATCACTTTGGCAGGACAGGCGCTATATAGCTGGCTCTTGCCACAGGTGATTCTTCCAGGGTGATTTTCAAGGACCCTTGAAAAAAGGAACTCACTTCAGCCGCAATGCACTCGTGAATATGGGCGGCCAGCGCTTCTGTTGTAGTCAGCCTCCCGGCGAATTGCGGGAGATCATCCAGATTCCTGTAATTGATCGTGGCCAGTACCGCTTTCAGGATGGTAATGGCCTTTCCGATATCCAGGACAACCTGCTCTTCGGTCAGGTACGAAGTCGAAAAACCGGCATGAACCACATAGGTTGCACCATGGGTCTGCTGTGCGGGTCCGAAAAAGGGATGTGGCAGGGAATGGGCGATCATCACATGGTCAGATACAGTCAATTCATACATGCCAACCGGGTTTAATCATATGTAAAATAGGTATTCAGTCCGGAGACGTTGCCTTTTCGGAGCTGCTCAAAGAAGGACGGCGCATCTTCAAAGGGTATGGCTTCCCCCAGATAGTCTTGTAAAGAGGTATCTGCCAATAACCGAAAGACCAGGTCCTTGCGCCTTTGATGGTCAAAATAGGGCAGTGCCGGGGAAGCTATCCGGGACACCTGCGAACTGATGATCCGTTTTCGTCCAAAATGAAAGGATGTCCCCAGGTTCAGGCTTACTTCCCGACTGCCGTGGCAACTCATCTCCATGATCCGCCCTTCTTCCCGGGTGGAATCAATAGCCAGTTGCAATCCACTCGAAGAGGCACTGGTGTGGAATACCACGTCATAGCCTTCCTTCCGGATATCCCTGGCCTGAATGACCTGATGGCCATGTGCCGCAGCCAGGAGGGACCGTTGTGACTGAATATCCACGATATTCAAGGTCATTCCCGGTACCGGCCTCAGGAGCCAGGCGATCAAGGCGCCGATCAGGCCATAGCCGATCACCAGAATATCCTGCCCCATCACCGGTTGGCTGTCCCAGATCCCATTGACGGCGGTTTCCATATTACTGGCCAGAACGGCCCGGTCCAGGGGAACATTCGGTGGGATCACGGTAAGGTCATCCTTGTGAATGACACATATGTCCTGATGAGGATGCATGGCATGAACCAGCTCCCCTCTCCATTCCTGAGGACCATCTATCACCTCCCCGACCAGAGAATAGCCATAGGTCAACGGGAAGGAAAAATCGCCTTGCATGTACGGAACGCGCATTGGTCCAAAAGCTGCCGGATCTATCAATCCGCGACTGACCAGGCGTTCCGTTCCCTGGCTCACCATGGAATACCGGGTTTTCACCAGGCATTCATCCGGCCGTAATTTGGCAAGTGTTTGGGGACGTAACAGTGAATGAGTGGGGTCAATATGCCACAGGGCGTGCGCATCCATGGTCACTATTTCAGATCCAGCATATGCCCCATTTGATCCTGCTTGGTACGGAGATAGTCTGCGTTTCCGGATTGGGGTTCGATGATCAGGGGTACGCGCTCGGTGATCTCGATCCCCAACTCAGTCAAGGCGTCGATCTTTTCGGGGTTGTTGGTCAACAGGCGAATACGGGAAATATCCAGGTCCTTGAGAATGGTCACAGCGATCTCATAGGAGCGTTCATCCGCTTCAAAACCCAGATGGATATTGGCATCAATGGTATTCAACCCGGCATCCTGGAGTTTATAGGCCTTGATCTTGTTGATGATGCCGATACCTCGTCCTTCCTGGCGAAGATAGATCACCACCCCCCCATGGGTGGCAGCTATTTCCATCGCTTTATCCAGCTGTTCACCACAATCACAACGTCTCGACCCCCAGATGTCGCCGGTGAGGCATTCGGAGTGTATCCGCACAAAGACGGGGCCATCGGCCACAAAATGCTCATGCACCATGGCCAAATGAGGCATTTTCTCCGACTCATGGTCCGCATAAGCGATCATGGAGAAATTCCCCCATCTTGTAGGGATCATCACTTCAGCCTGTCTTTCCATCTGACAAATGTGCTAAAAAAACTACATTAGAGACTCATGATCAGTACATGAAAAAAACCACACATACCCAAAAGGTCAGTCACTATTATGATAGGAACACCAGGCTATTCAATATGTTTGGTAAAACCGGAGGAACACGGAACATTCATGCTTCCCTGTGGGCACCGGGGGTAACCTCATCCAGGGAGGCATCCAACTATACCAATTCGATCATTCTCCGATGTATGGAAGGCCCATACGGTGACCAGCCCCGCATTCTCGATCTTGGCTGTGGAACGGGGGCTACCCTCGCCTACCTGCGGGCGCATACCTGTCTTCATCCTGAATTAACCGGGATCACCCTGAGTCCGCACCAAGCTGAACTTGCCCAACGGCTGCTGCAGAAAAGGCAGCCTGACATCCGGATCCTGGCTGCTGACTATCATCATTTACCCCAATCCTGGGCCGGGCATTTCCATCTGGCCTATGCGATCGAATCCTTTGTCCACAGCTCTGAACCACACCTTTTTTTCCAGGAAGCCCACCGGGTTCTTCAGCCAGGAGGAAAATTGATCCTTATCGATACATTTCCGGCATCTTCGGCTTCAACGGATCATTTTATTCACCAACAAGAAGTATCTGATTATCAAACCTTTTGGAATGCCGGACAGATACTCGATCCGGCAGCGCTCGCACTGTTGGCCCACCAATCCGGATTCCGTATCACCGTCAATGATGACCTGACCCCCTGGGTGGAAAAAAACAGACTTCGAGACCGATGGATCGCGCAATTCAACCGGCGATTTCATCGCTACACGACCATCCATCCCTACTTGCATGCTTTGCGTGGCGGGAATGCGGTCCAGTCCGGATTTCGTCATGGTTGGCTAACCTATCGATGTATCGTTCTGGAGTCAATGCCCGAATCATGATCCCATTCAGGGCTTGGATGGGGATCGTGCGATCCCGGGCGATCTATTATTGGAAACCGGGAAATCTCCGGCGCATGCGGAGGTTCTATCAGGCGTTTGTCCGTCCGAAGGACCTGTGTTTTGATCTTGGGGCCCACCTGGGCAATCGCACGGCGGTGTGGCGACAGCTTGGTGCCCGGGTGGTGGCTGTAGAGCCCCAGCCCAGATGCATCCAGGCCCTGGAACATCAATTCGCAAAGGATGCAAGCGTGACCATACTGCCGGTCGCTGTATCCGGTCATTCCGGAGAGGCCACATTCTATATCAATTCAGGATCACCCACTATCAGTACATTGCGCGACAGACCCTGGCAGGAACATATGGCCGGGTATTCATCCCGGCATGAATCCTGGGATAGAGCCATCGTCGTCCGGACGAAAACCCTGGAGGACCTGATCCGGGAATATGGGGTTCCCGCATTTTGCAAGATCGACATTGAAGGTTCCGAGCTGGACGTATTGTCCGGACTGAATCAGCCTCTCCCCCATCTTTCCGTGGAGTTTTTCAGTGAAGATCTGCAAGCGGCACAGGACATACTGGATCGGCTGGAGCAACTGGGAACCTATACGTACAACTATTCACTACGGGAACAGCACCGGATGAGGTTTTCAGACTATCGGTCCAGGTCCGCCCTGATGGACGCACTTGCGGAGACCCGATCAACGGTGATCTCCGGGGATATTTATGCTAAATGGATGGGGGTATGAACGCACGCACAGATCATAGTGCCAACTGGCCCCTGCAACTGGCCTGGCTCATCCTGACAGCCAGCTTTTTTCTGGTTTATCCGCAGGGCTCCACCATCCTGTTCCTGTTGGTTGCCGGGCATATTGGCTACAGCATCCTCCGACATCATCGCGTCTGGACACAGACACCCGGTCGGATACTGGCCAACCTGGTGACCCTCATCCGTTGTGCATTGCTGGTGTGGCTGAGTCTGGACTGGCATGACCTCTCCCTCGAGACCCTGGCTGGCATCCTTTGGTTGGCGGCCATACTGGACGGGCTGGATGGCTGGGTGGCTCGCAATATGAATGGTCTGTCTTCGTTTGGCGGCCAATTTGATGAGGAGGTTGATGCCCTGTTTGTCCTGGTTGCCTGTTTCCTGATCTGGAAAACCGACATGGGCAGCTGGTGGATGATGATCGCCGGATGGAGCCGGTATGTCGTCGTGATCGTCAAATCCGTTTTCCCACCGAAGCAGAAGGGTCCAAGTCGGTTTCCCTGGGCCCGTTTCCTGGCAGGCATTTCCTTTGTCCTGCTGCCCCTCCCTCTCCTCCTGCAAGGAGTGGCAGGCCTGGCCATCCAGATCATGCTGCTTTGTCTGATTTTGTATTCCTTTACCCGCGAACTCATCCTGATCTATGGATATTCAACTGCTATACGTCACCTTCCCAAGCCATGAGGCTGCAAAAACATTGGGCCGAACCGCCCTAGAAAGCGGACTGGCCGCTTGTGTCAATATCCACCAGATAGACAGCCTGTATGTATGGGAGGCCCGGATGGAGGAAAATGCAGAGTTTGTCGCCATCTTCAAGACCCTGGAAAGCCATGAGCCCGAATTGCGGGCATGTATCGAAAAAGGGCACCCGTATGAGGTGCCCTGTATTCTTTCCTGGCCCGTGCGTGTGAATCCATCTTACGCCGACTGGGTCGGGAGTTGTCTGGTAAAACGTTAATTGGAATCCACCTTCTGTCGCGCCAGCAACCAGGCTTTCAGGAATCCACCGATGTCACCATCCAGAACAGCATCCGTATTGTTGCTGGTGTAGCCGGTTCTGTGGTCTTTAACGCGACGATCATCGAGAACATAGGATCGGATCTGAGATCCCCATTCGTTTTTCATCTTACCTGCTTCCACCTTGTCGCGTTCTGCCATCTTTCGCTCGATCTCTTTTTCATACAGTTTCGACTTGAGCATTTGCAATGCTTTTTCCCGATTCATATGTTGAGATCGCTCCTGCTGGCATTCTACCACAATTCCGGACGGGATGTGTCGGGCCCGGACAGCGGATTCCGTTTTGTTCACGTGTTGCCCTCCGGCACCGCTTGATCGGAAGGTATCCCATTCCAGGTCGGCAGGATTCACCTCCACCTCAATGCTGTTGTCGATCATGGGGTGAATGAACACGGAGGAAAAGGAGGTCATGCGTTTTCCCTGAGAGTTGAACGGACTGATCCGAACCAGGCGGTGGACGCCGTTTTCGCCTTTGAGCATGCCATAGGCATGGTCCCCCTGAATTTCGATCTCGACGGACTTAATGCCAGCAACATCGCCGTCGGTGCGGTTCAATTCTGTGAGTTTATACCCGTTCTTCTCTGCCCACATGACGTACATCCGCATGAGCATTTCCGACCAGTCACAGCTCTCTGTACCACCAGCACCTGCGTTGATCTCCAGGATACAACCCAGTTCGTCCTCCGGTTGATCCATGGACAGCCGAAACTCCACATCGGACAGTTGGTCCAATGCGCGCTGATAGGCTTCATCGACCTCCTGCTCAGAGGCCTCTCCTTCCTTGCTGAATTCGAACAACACTTCCGTGTCTTCGACATATCGGGCTAAAGCCTGATAATCTTCAACCCATTTTTTCTGGGTCCTCAATTCACGCATAACCTCTTCCGCACGTTCAGGATCATTCCAGAACGCCGGGTCCATGGTCATGTGTTCTTTGTCTTCGATAATAAGACGTCGGCGGTCGATGTCAAAGATACCCCCTTATCGAATCCAATCTGGTCTTGAGGTGATGTAATTGATCTTGAGTCATGATGTACCTCCTTGGTATGTCCCCCACCAACATCTCCATGCACGCAGGGGTTAATATGTGAAAAAAGTGATCCTTCATCGAAGAACCAGAATAAAGACGCCGTTCCTCCGCAGGACTACCTGCAGACAGGAACGGCGTCCATAAGGGTGAAGATAGCGACTTACTTGATGGCTACCAACTCCACGTAGAAGACAAGGTCTGAGCGTGGCGGGATGGTCGGAGGGCTTCCGGCTTCTCCATATGCCAGTTGGTAGGGAATGAACAGGGTTGCTGATCCTCCTTCGGATACAAAACCGAGACCTTCATCCCAACCCGGGATCACCTGTCCCTGGGCAAGGGCAAACTCAAAAGGCTCTCCCCTCTTGTACGAATTGTCGAACATTGTACCATCCATCAGTGTACCGTAATAGTGCACTGCCAGGGTTTGGCCCGGAGCAGGCATCTTACCTGAGCCTTTCTCATTGATGACGTATTTCAGTCCGGAAGGCGTATCCTGCAGGATGTCATTGAGATCACCATTCAGATATTTCTTGGTTGCCTCGTTCACACGATCTTTGACAATACCTTCTTTTGCCTGGGCATCTTCCATCTGCTTCTCCAGATCCGCCTTGGACAGGACGATCTCTTTAAATCCGATATCATAGATCAGGGTATCCGTAGGCGAAATGGTCAGATTTGGTATACGAGTCAATAAGGTATCGTACACGTAAACGGAAGCCGTATCACCAGCCGACAGAAGGAACAACAGCTCGTAGTTGGCGGGAGGTGGACTTGCCACCTGTGTGGCCTCAGGCAGGACAACGGTCATTTCCTGGCTGAAGATGATGGAATCGGAATTGATGCGGATGGTTTCGAAAAACCGGACCTTATCACCGACCACCGGAGAGTCTCCGGGTTTATCATCGTGAATGGTGTAGGGGTAGCCACTCTCCGTATATCCGGTAAACCCGGAGGAAGACTGCTTGCATGAACCCAGGGAAAGGGCAATGGCCATTCCCAGGAAAAAAATTGATTGGCGCATAATATTGATGTTAGGCAGATTTCAATGAATTCTCGTAAAGTGGGAGCAAAGATTTCACTTTTTTTACGGTTTTTGATAACGTCCCGTACGTCGCTCCTCCAGAAGCATTTTTATGGCCTCCTCCTTTGAAGTTATCCCGGGCGAATTCCTGAACGGAAAAGTCGCCTTTTGAGCGAAACGACAGCTTGATTATCGTGGGTTGTTCAGTGATCAAAATGGCAAACTTGATCTGCTGAATCATCAGCAAATAGTTCACAATCCCCTCAGTATCACCTCTCTGTATATCAAATTTCACGAAATCCTCTTTGGAGAGTGAAATGATCCCGGTGTGGTATTCTTCGATGATCTCCATCCGCTTGTGAAGACAATACCCCAGCAAGCGCAAAAATTTGACGGGCAGCGTATTGAATATTTTTATCTGCAAGTCATTCAAATCGATCCCGAAACTCAGCAGTTCAGCGACTTTATGGAAGAGCTGGGGACGCGTATTGTATTTGAACGACCCCGTATCGGTCAGGATGCCCGTCATGAGCGAGGTGGCGATTTCAGTATCCATTTGTCCCAGCCATCCGGCCTCCCGAAAGAAATCGAAGACGAGTTCGGAGGTGCTGGACGATTCCACTTCGGTATACATCAGATCGGCGATCGGCTCCGGGTCAAGATGATGATCGATCAACACCGTGCGGGCATCTTCCCGATGGTGGATCTCCTCCCCCATCTTATCGATCCGGTCCAGGGAGTTGAAATCAAGCATCCAGATCAGGTCGGCTTTTTTAATGGCCTCCACGGATTCTTCAGTTCGAATATCATAGATCCAGACCCGGTCAATGTCCGGCATCCAGTTGAAAAAGGGCGGAAACTCGGAGGGGAGGATCATATGAACGGTATGACCGGCCTTGCGTAGCATTCGCCCGACCGCCAGGGTTGAGCCGACTGCATCTCCGTCGGGATTCCGATGACTGACAATGACCACATCCCTGGGTACTTCCAAATAATAAACGAGCTCCTTGATTTCCATCTGGGGACGAAAGTGAGGTTTTTCCTAAACTCTGCAAAATTAGTCCCTTCCTTGACAGAGATACAAGGCAATGGCTACCTTTGCACCTCATTTTGTACATATTACTAAAAACACCATAATTAATGGCTGGTACACGCACATTCACCATGATCAAACCGGATGCTGTTCGCAACGGACACATCGGTGCCATTCTTGAACAGATCAACGCTTCCGGATTCAAAATCATCGCCATGAAATACACCAAACTCTCTGCCGAGAAGGCCGGTGAATTTTACGCGGTGCACAAGGAGCGTCCGTTTTACGGAGAGCTTGTCGAATTTATGTCTTCCGGACCCATCGTGGCGGCGATTCTGGAGAAGTCAAATGCCGTCGAAGATTTTCGCACCCTGATCGGGGCCACGGATCCATCCAAGGCCGAAGCCGGAACGATCCGAGCCAAGTATGCGACCAATATTGGCGAGAACGCCGTTCACGGATCAGATTCAGATGAGAACGCAGCCATTGAAGGCAGCTTTCAATTTGGTGGAGTCGAGATCTTCCACTAGGAATGAACTGGTGTGATCGTCAGAATTGAATGACGGTCACACCATCTCCACCCTCCTCGGGATCGGCCGGGCCTATATGCTTGATATCCTTGTATTCGCGCGCCATAGCCAACACCATCTTCCGGAGGGCTCCGGTCCCCTTTCCATGCAGGATATCAATTCGTCGGGCGGAACTGAGCAGGGCCTTATCCAGAAAGAGCTGTAATACGCGCCGGCCCTCTTCCAGCTTGAACCCCCGCAGATCCAATTTTGTTGCGCCATATTCCCGCAGGGTATTCCCGACCGATACGCTTGGCCTGCTCTGAATACTCAACGGTTCCCGCACGGCTTGGAGGTCGTGGAGTTCCACGATCATTTTCAGGGTACCTACGGCAATTTCCGCTTTCCCCTTGTCCAGGCGCAGTACCTCTCCGATCGCCCCACCATTGCGAATACGGACGAATGTGCCGATCTCGATAGCCTCGGATGAATCCACCATCTCCGAACTGATCTGGTGAACCTCCTCCCGGATCGCGCCGACCTGTTTCCTCAATTTCTCTTGCTCAGCCTGCAGAATTTCCCGCTTTTCCTTTGCCTTTTCCAGGTTCCGTTCGTGTTTGAGTTCCTGAATCACCTGTTCGACACCTTGCTGATCCCTTGATTTCTGTTGAAGAGCCAACTCCCGGAGTTCCATTTTGTGCTTCTTCCGCTGGTACTCCAGATCCTTGAACATCAGTTCATAACTGGCCACCAGCTGGTCCAGTTTTTCCTTCCTGGTGCTGATCTGATCCAACTCCTCCTCCAATCGTCGCCGGTCGTTCTGCAAGTTTACCAACAATTGGTCGACGGCCTGATTGGACGTCCCACTCCGCTTGCGTGCATAGTCCAGGACATCGTCGGGCAAACCACTCGACCCGGCGATCTCAAAAGCAAAGGAAGAACCGGGTTGGCCAACCCGCAATTCATAGGTCGGATGCAGCTCTTCCTGGTCAAAGACCATGGATCCATTGATCAACCCCGCATGCTGGAAGGCGAAGATCTTCAGGTTGGAATAGTGGGTTGTGACCACACCAAAGACCTTCTTTTTGTTCAGGGATCGCAGGATGGCTTCGGCAATGGCACCACCCATCTTCGGGTCGGTGCCTGATCCGAATTCATCAATGGCGATCAGGGTTCTGCGATCTGCACGCTCCAGAAACTGTCGCATATTCCGCAACTTGGAGCTATAGGTACTGAGATCGTCTTCAATTGACTGTTGATCGCCGATATCTGCAAAACACTTTTGAAAGACCGGCAGAACAGATCCGTGTTTGGCCGGTACCAGATACCCCGCCTGCGCCAGGAGCTGGATGAGCAGCACACTTTTCATGGTGATGGACTTCCCTCCGGCATTCGGTCCGCTGAGCACCAGGACTCGGTGTTGGGGGTCCAGCGCCAATTCAAACGGGATGACGGGCTTCCCTGTGCTCTGGTTCTTGATCCACAGCAACGGGTGGAAGGCGTCTTCGAGATGCATCCGAATTTCCCGGGTCACCTCTGGCATGGTGCCTTTATACATCCTGCTGACAATGGCTTTGGCACGGATCAGATCCAATCGGATCACGTGGTTGATCAGGGCCTGGAGATAATCACTGTGGGGCCGGATGCGCTGTGACAATTCTTTCAGGATGCGCTGGATCTCCTGGCGTTCCTCGGACTCCAGTTCAAACAGGTCATTATTCCCTTCAACCAGTTGGGCGGGTTCCAGAAATACAGTCTTGCCCGAGCCTGATTCATCGTGGATGATCCCCTTGATCTTGCGTTTATGTTCTACCGGGACGGTAAGAACCAGCCGTCCCCCTCGGATACTTTCACCTGTGTCTGTCAGCCATCCGCTCTTTTTATACTGCCCGACGAGCTTGCGGAATTGTTTTTCAAGCTCCTTCTGGAGGTTGAGCATACTCCGACGAATGGCTGCCAGTGCCGGCGAGGCCGTATCCCGGATCTCACCCGTTTCATCAAATACCCGTTCCAGCAGGTCCAGCGGTTCGGATTCAAAATCGAGTGACCGGATCAACTCGACCAGGATGGGATAGGCAACAGAAGTCTCTTCGTTGGGGAACTGATGAAGGTCCCGATGGAGATAAAGCAGATTTCGATAGCGGAGCAAATCCTCCACCTCCATGATATAGTCCGTCACACTGAGGAATCGGAAGGAATCCCGAATATCCTCATACAAGGAAAATGGGATCGGTTCCGGGCCCATCATGGTTCTGGCCCACTCATCCACTTCCCGGAGGCGTTGCTGGATCACATGGATATCCGTGGACGGCCGAATTTGCAGCGACAGTTCCCGACCAGGTGCACCCATGCACTGCTCAGCGGTCAATTCCAGGATCCGGCTGAACTCCAGGGTTTGGGGTACATCTTCAGGAATAAAGAGCATAGTGGTTACGTTGGTGCGAAGATAAGAAGCTGAAGTATCCGCTCCGGTGTGAGGATCGTACCTTTGAACCTTCAATCAAACATCATGCGAGGAAATACGTTCGGACGCATTTTCCAGATCCATACATACGGCGAATCCCATGGCTCCGGAATCGGAGTGATCGTGGATGGCTGTCCGGCAGGGTATGCCATTGAGCCCGATCTGATCCAATCAGAACTGGACCGGAGACGTCCAGGCCAATCTACTCTCACCACGGACCGCCAGGAAGCCGATCAGGTTCAGATCCTTTCCGGTATACTGGACGGCATCACAACGGGAACACCTATCCATATGTTCATTCCGAACAAGGATGCGCGATCGAAAGATTATGGGACCCTGGCACAACTTTTCCGACCCTCCCATGCCGATTTCACCTGGCAGAACAAATTTGGGTTTCGGGATCCCCGCGGAGGTGGCCGGTCTTCTGCCCGTGAGACCGCAGCCCGGGTCGCTGCGGGTGCCATAGCCCGCCATATCCTTGAAGAGGAAGGGGTGGCCATCCATTCGTGGGTGACTCAGGTAGGCCCCATCTCCCTGAAACATCAGCCTGAACATCCAGACCGGAACACCATTGACCAGAACGCGGTGCGATGCCCAGACCCGCAAACTGCAGCGGAAATGAGCCGTTACATTGCTGAGTTGAAGGAGGCAGGCGATTCGACCGGTGGCGTGATCATGACCCGAGTGACCGGATGTCCACCCGGTTGGGGCGAGCCTGTTTTTGACAAATTGCATGCGGACCTGGGGAAGGCCATTCTCAGTATCAATGCCTGTAAAGGGTTTGAGGTCGGCTCCGGATTTGACGGGGTTTCCTGGAAGGGATCCGAACACAATGATCTCTTTGTGGATACACCGGATGGTATCCGGACAGCCACCAATCACAGCGGTGGTATCCAGGGGGGCATCAGCAATGGCATGCCCATTGAATTCAGGGCAGCATTCAAGCCGGTGGCTACGATCCGGAAAGA
>JAUIEA010000069.1 GCA_030429045.1 Bacteroidia bacterium
TTGCCGGACTGGATCCCGGAGCAGATCGTGACCCCCGAGAAAAAACCATCTTCCCCGGAAAAAAAATCTGGGCCGCTGGTGCCCCCGGCCCGAGTAGCGGAAATGGAGGCGGGATATCGATTCCTGAAAACCTGGCTGGAAGATCAAAGCCGGCTCGGGTGGAAGTCAGCCCTGGAATCCGGACCACAGGCCCTGGAAGAAACAGCTGCCCGCCTGGTCGACCATCGATTGCCCGGTCCGGCACGACTGGTCCGGGAACTACCCTCCCCTCCTCCCTGGCTCTCCTCGGCAACGCATCTCCGCCACACCGTCTCCCGGCTCTATCTGAGTTGCCAGGGCTTCCTGCACCGGGACCAACTGACCGAGGAGGAATGGCTGCACCTGCTGGTCTTTAACGGAGTGACCATCCGAAAAGACACGCTCAGAAAGACTTCTCCTGTGGTCGATCGATGGCAGGTCTTGCATCTGCATGAGGAGGAGACCGAGGCGGATCTTCGCAGCCGCCGGACATGGCTCTACGGGGTGCAGACCGGACGATTTGCATTGCTTCTGGATTTCGCCTGGAAGAAGGCCCCCCTTCCACCCCCACTTCCCGTTGGCGGTGCCTGGAATGGAGGGTGTCATTTCTATCCGGGAGGAGGGCAGACCCGCATGATCCTCGGCGAAGGACAGCATGCTGCGCTTCAAGCCGCACAGCTGCCCGGACACGCATCCTGGAAAGTCGCAACTGAGGCGCTGGCCTTCGATCAGAGTCAGGCTCCGCTGCAGCTTGAATATCCAGCCATGATCCAGGGAGTCTGCATTCGGCGATCCGGCCGGGACCTGGCCCTGATCGATCGGGAGGGACGAAGCTATCCAGTGGTCCTGTCCGATACCGGATTTCGGGCACTACTGGTCCAGGAGGGCGCGGGGGGATTACACTTGTTCGGATTATTCAAAGACGGGTACTTCCACCCCCTGACTGTCCTGGAGGGAGATCGGATCTATCCTCTGAACCTGAATTGAGGGCAATCCGGGGAAGTCCCTGTGGGGGATTTCCACCCACGCTTGCGGGTCCAGAACCCGGAAATTGAAATAATTCAGCGAATTTTCGCTAAATAGTTGCAGATCACATGATGATTGGCTTAAATTGGTGCCTGGATCCATTGAAATCAAAGCAAGATGACAGACACCACCCCACCCCGAAACCTGAAAGGAGGCGAATTCCTGATCACCGAAAGTGATCCGCAGGACATCTTTTGTCCGGAACTGCTCAACGAAGAACAGAATATGATCCGCTCGACGGTGGAAGATTTCATCGAACAAAAGATCAAGCCACGGTGGGCTGCCATCGAAGCCAAGGAGCCTGGCGTCGCGGCCACGATCATGGAGGAAGCGGCCGCCATCGGCCTGCTCGGCAGTCACATGCCCGCTGAATATGGCGGGATGGAGATGGATACCAATACCAATACGTTGATCAGTGAGGTTCTCGGTCCGGCCGGATCGGTCACCGTTTCACTGGCAGCGCATACGGGTATCGGCATGTTACCCATCTTGTATTTCGGGACGGAAGAGCAGAAGCAGGCCTACCTCCCGCGTTTGATCAGTGGAGAATTGAAAGCGGCATATTGTCTGACCGAACCTGGTTCGGGATCGGATGCCCTGGCCGCCAAGACCCGGGCGGATCTGTCTACTGATGGAAAAAACTATCTCCTCAACGGGCAGAAGATGTGGATCTCCAATGCCGGTTTTGCGGACATGTTCATCGTATTTGCCAAGATCGACGGGGAGCACTTCACCGGGTTCATCGTCGACCGGGATAATCCGGGGATTAGCCTGGGGGAAGAAGAACACAAAATGGGGATCCACGGGAGCTCCACCCGAATGGTCTTTTTTGAAAATGCGGCTGTTCCGGTGGATCACGTCCTGGGTGAGATCGGCAAGGGACACCTGATTGCATTTAATGCTTTGAACATCGGCCGCTTCAAACTGGGTGCCATGGTCTGTGGAGGGGCGCAGTCTGCGATCAGCATGTCGGTCAAATATGCCCTGGAACGTCATCAATTCGGCAAACCCATCGCCACCTTCGGCGCCATCCGCCACAAGATGGCGGAGATGACCATCCGGACCTTTGCCGTACAAAGCGCCCTGTACCGTATCTCCGACCTGATCCAGGATGCCAAGGCCGCCCGCATGGCCGAAGGGAAGACCTTTGCCGAGGCGACCCTGCTGGCTGCCGAGGAATATGCCATCGAGTGTTCCATCCTGAAAGTAGCCGGCTCGGAAGCCCTTGACTATGTGGTCGATGAGAACGTGCAGATCCACGGTGGAATGGGCTATTCAGAAGAAGCCCTGGCTTCGCGGGCCTACCGCGATGCCCGGATCAACCGGATCTTTGAAGGCACTAATGAGATCAACCGCCTGCTCATCGTGGACATGCTACTTCGGCGGGCGATGAAAGGCGCCCTGGATATCACCACCCCTGCCTGGGCAGTCCAGAAGGAGCTGGCCAGCATGCCCGGGTTTGACACCCTGGAAGGAGACTATGCCGCGGAGAAAAAGGCGATCCAGGACTTCAAGAAGATCATCCTGATGGTAGCCGGTGGCGCCGCCAAGATGCAGATGGAAGGCACCCTCAATCTCAAGGAAGAACAGGAGGTGGTCATGAATATCTCCGATATGATGATCGATACCTTCCTGGCAGAATCACTCTACCTCCGGGTCCGCCGTCTGGATGGCGTGCCGACCACGCAGCCCAGGGAGATCTATGATGCCATGCTCCAGGTATTCCTGTATGATGCGAATGCCCGGATGCAAAAATCAGCTACGGATGCGATCGTGTCTTTTGCCGGAGGCGACTTGCAGAAGACCTTTCTGATGGGATTGAAGCGGTTTGTCAAATATCCACCCGTGAATATCAAAACAGAACGCCATAAGATCTCAGACGCCCTGACCGAAGCGGGGGGGTGGTGCTTCTACTAGCGGATCAATTCCATATCGATGGCCATGAGGCCATCCCGTTTCAGATTGGGAACGATGGTGAATTCAAAGATATCGTCCAGGCGGACGTGATATCCCCTGGGCAGTTGTGAATAGTGGAAGAATATTTCCCGGTGCTGGTATTCCAGATCATAGTATCGCAGGAAGCCATATCCTTCATCCCGATTGTAACAGATCCCCCGGACTCGAGAATTCTCCTGGCCCCAGGCGGTGGCATCCTGATCCGGTTTGTCGACCGGCAGTAGATTGGGGATCAAAAACCCGGACGTAAAGAGATCGACCTCATTCATCAGGTCGCGGGAAATATTGCGGAAGGCGATCAATTCGACGCGACAGCCCTGGCTTTGGACGGTACTGACGGCCTTGATGAAGTCACCGTCTCCCGTCAGCAGGATCAATTTATCCAGGTTTCGGGATTGCGTCAGCATATCCACGGCCATTTCGATGTCGACATTGCCCTTCGTCACCCAATCACCAGCCTCGTTCTTATACCGCCTGACCGGTTTGGTGATCACCTTATATCCAAAGGATCTCAGTACACTGAAGTATCCGAACTGTTTCTCGCGATAATCGACATCCTCTTCAGCGCGTTCCTCATCAAAGACCATATAGGTATTCATCCTTTGCCCCATCCCATCCTGAAGGATGAAATCACGCAAGATGTCATACCGCATGGCATAACCACCGTTCAAACTGACATTATAGGCATCAATATATACTCCGACACGCATAGGCTCATTCTCTGTTTTTGTCCTCAAAAATGAGGAATACTGCTAAGGTACAATTCTCCTCACCCAACCGTCATTTCGGGGAATTTCAGGTCGGCAGACACCATCATAACTTTTTTGAGCTGATGTTGTTCAGCTATCTACACCTCGTATCTTGACCGCTGAAGCGACAATCTTATGGATTCACTGACACAGATCACGCTGGGCGCCGCTGTTGGCGAACTGGTATTGGGTCGCAAAATCGGCAACAAAGCCATGATGTGGGGGGCCATTGCAGGCACTATTCCCGATCTGGATGTCTTTGCCCGACTCTGGATGACAGAGATCGACGCCCTGGCCGTCCACCGGGGATTTTCACACTCCATCCTGTTTGCTGTCACCGCGCCCTTCCTCCTGGGCTATCTGACCGACCGGTACTACCAATCCGGGGCCCATCAGATAAAGTGGGTCAGATGGATCAATTTCTCGGTCTGGCTGCTGTTCTATCTCCTGATCATGTCCGGTGTCCTCTTCCTGTTCCGGGAAGCTGCACCCCTGACCATCGGGATCGTCGGAACGCTCTGTACTGCCATTGGTGTCCTTCTGGTCCGACATTGGCGGTCCGGGTATCTCCTGCAAATCCCCCAAGCCCCTCAGGTGGTCTATCGCGATTGGGTAAAACTGTTTTTCTGGGCCATTTTCACCCATCCGCTACTGGATGCATTCACTGCCTATGGCACCCAGCTCTTCGTCCCCTTTTCCAACTATCGAGTGGCCTTCAATGTGGTGGCAATTGTCGACCCGATCTATACCGTTCCCTTTCTGGCCGCCGTGATCCTGGCCGCTACGATGGCCCGGGACAGCCGGCTGCGCCGACGTGTCAACATGGCCGGCCTCTTCTGGAGTACGGGATATCTCATGCTGTGCTCGATGAACAAACTGTGGATCGACCGGGTCTTTGAACGCAGTCTGGCCGCTCTGGGCATCGAGGTCAACCGTTTTACGGCTGGTCCGACCATTTTCAACAACCTGCTCTGGAGTGGCGTTGCCGAATCGGATTCTACCTATTATATCGGGACATACTCCCTCCTGGACAAAGAACCCCTGATCCAGGAATTCGAAGAAGTGCCGCGCAACCAGGCAGTGCCGGAGGCTGCGGAGGATGACCATGCGATGACCATCCTGAAATGGTTTACCAACGGATATTACTACGTGGTGCCCAGGCCGGACGGGACCTATCAGTTTAATGATCTGCGATACGGGGCATTGGGTGGCGATGAGCCAATTGAGGAGCGGTTTGTGTTCTCATTCAGGCTGACTCCGACGGAGGAGGGGATCGAGGTCACGCAAATGGAACCCGAAGACCGGGATATGGGGAAAGACTTTGAAAATCTCTGGAGGCGAATGCTGGGCCGTGACCTGCTCGCCGACGGTTTATCCGGCCAATAGGCCGGCTTTCACCATCGCCGCCCGAAGCGATTCCAGATGTTTCTCCCGGAGTTCAACCAGCGGAAGCCGCACTTCCCTGGAAGCCAGACCGAGCAATTCGAGGGCTCCTTTTACACCGGCAGGATTGCCATCGATGTAGATCCACTTGTGCAGGTCCAGAAGAAGATTGTTGTAATGTCTGGCCCGGACAAAATCATCCTCCAGGGCTGCTTTGACCATGGTGCCAAATGCTTCGGGCAAGGCATTTCCGATCACCGAGATCACTCCGTCTGCACCTGCAGCCATCAGGGCCAAACTGGTGGGATCATCTCCTGACCAGACCTTGAAGCCCTCCGGGCGGTGTTTGAGGATCTGCATGCCTTGCATCAGATGGGTGCTGGCCTCCTTGATCCCGATAAAGGTCCGGGATTCCCTGGCCAGACGAAGGGTGGTATCTGCGCTGAGGTTGGAAGATGTCCGGCTGGGTACATTGTACAGGATGATCGGCAAAGGGCTGGCTTCTGCCAATTGCATGTAATGCCGATAGATCCCTTCTTGCGGGGGTTTGTTATAGGCCGGGCTGGCGGATAAGAGGGCTGACACCCCCGACAGGTCAAACCCGGCCATCTGATCGACCAGGTCCCGGGTGTTGTTTCCACCAAACAGTCCACAAACCACAGGTTTTCGACCTGCGACGTGTTCTACAGTCGTTCTCACCACATGATGGGCCTCTTCGAGAGATAGCGTGGCCGTCTCTCCGGTGGTCCCCAGGCTGACCAGGAAGTCGACCGGCCCGGACAGCACGTGGTCAATGATCTTCTTCAGGGTGTCCAGATCGACCTGTCCGTTCTTGAAGGGGGTGACCAGGGCAACGCCCAATCCGTTAAGCGAATGCATGGGCGGGTGTTTTGAGTAAGCTCAGCAGGCGATCGGCCTGAAGGATCATACTGACGGGATCGTGATCATGGCCATCGAGCTGCAGCCCATAATAGTCCAGAGCCGGTGCCGGAGCGATCTTGATGGATGCCGGCACGTGAAAGGCGATCCAATCCAGTGGGAGCTTGGTCCTGGTACAGACCTGGATCAATACATCTACGGGCTTCTTTTTGATAGCGTCGACCACCTCTCCCTGGGGCTCCCCCTTCAGATCCATGGCCTTGCGATTGAAATAGGAAAACCGGGCCTCCGGGTGATCCACCCGATCGGGATAGTAGCCCATGGTGGTCACCTGAATATGGCGACGACCCCAAATCTCTGTGAGTTGATTGACCGCGTCGACTGAGTCTGGTTGGTCTGCTTCAAAGAGGATCAATGCCGTCCGTGGGGGCAGGGATATGGGTTTAGCGGTGCGATGAGGATGGAGGGCTGACTCGCGTTGCAGTCGCCAATACCCCCATAGATTTCGCCATTTTTGGATTGTGGATACCATGATGTCCCTTTAAGGGTTCACGATTCCGTTTTCACAGGCTCCTCCTCTTCGATCTCTGCGAATCGGCCCATCTTGCTGAATTTCTCGATCCGCCCTTCTATGCGCTGTTCGGGCGTCATCTCCAGGAGTGTGGCGATCTCTTTTTTCAGGTGCTTCTTGAGGGCTTTGGCCATCTCTTCAGGAGCAGTATGGGCTCCACCTGCCGGTTCTTTGAGAATACCGTCGATGAGTTCGAGCTCGTACATATGGTCGGCCGTCAGCTTGAGCGACTCGGCTGCCTGCTCTTTATAATCCCAGCTCCGCCACAGAATGGATGAACAGGATTCAGGGGAGATCACGGAATACCAGGTATACTCCATCATAAAGACCTTGTCACCCACACCGATGCCGATGGCACCGCCGGAAGCGCCTTCGCCGATAACCACACAGATGACGGGAACCTTCAAACTGACCATTTCGAACATGTTCCGGGCAATGGCTTCTGCCTGTCCCCGTTCTTCCGCTTCAATACCGGGGAAAGCACCTGGAGTATCGATCAGGGTGATGATGGGAAAATTGAACTTCTCGGCCAGTTTCATCAGGCGCAGGGCCTTCCGGTAGCCCTCCGGATTGGCCATGCCGAAGTTGCGGTACTGCCGCATCTTGGTATTGACGCCCTTCTGATGGCCGATGATCATCACGGACATACCATCCAGACTGCCAATTCCACCAACGATGGCCTTGTCGTCTGCAAAGTTCCGGTCGCCATGTAGCTCGACGAACTTGCGGCACATCTGCTCGATATAGTACTGGGTATAGGGACGGGCCGGATGACGGGAAAGCTGGACCTTTTGCCAACCGGAGAGGTTTTCGTAGATCTCTTTTCGTTTTGCCTTGATCTTCCCCTCCAACTCTTTGATCATGGGGGTTACATCAAGATCACCCTCTTCGCCGACCTGCCGGATCTTGTCCAGTTGCTCGTAGAGGCTTTCCAGCGGTTTTTCAAATTCGAGAAAGATCATACACGCCTTTGTTTTCCGGCCGGGGTATTCGGACGGGATATCAAAGTTAGCAAACGTGGGCGATTCCAAAGTTGTCCAAAAAATTTTCATCCAGGCATTGCGTAAATCAGGAAACGGCACTACATTTGCCGTCCAGTTCGTCAGAACCGTGTTCTGAAGGGATACTGGCCCGGCAGGAGGGAAGCCTCTTGCACAAAAATATTAAGGTTCGATAGTTCAGCTGGTTACCCCGAGTGCTCGGGGTGCCTGTCAAGCAAGGAGGAAGCTTCTTGTTATAAAGAGTAAAGGTTCGGTAGTTCAGCTGGTTACCCCGAGTGCTCGGGGTGCCTGTCACGCAAGAAGGAAGCTTCTTGCTATAAAAATTAAAGGTTCGGTAGTTCGAACTGGTTACCCCGAGTGCTCGGGGTGCCTGTCAAGCAAGGAGGAAGCTTCTTGTTATAAAGAGTAAAGGTTCGGTAGTTCAGCTGGTTAGAATGCCTGCCTGTCACGCAGGAGGTCGCGGGTTCGAGTCCCGTCCGGACCGCAAAGCCCCCCGAGTAATCGGGGGGCTTTTGTATTTTAGCTAGACGATGTTCTACGTCTACATCATCCAAAGCCAACTGGACGGCTCCTTCTACATCGGCCAGACCGCTGATCTGGAGAAACGATTGAAGCAACACAACGACGGGGAAACCCGGACAACTTCAAAGAAACGGCCCTGGAACCTGGTCTATTCAGAAGCCTTTGACTCCCGGTCGGAGGCTATCAAACGAGAACACTTCCTCAAGAAACAACGCAATCGGCAGTTCTATCAACGGTTGATTGATTCTTCGAAAGAATAGATAACCGTTTGTTAACAAAGCACACTTCTCCGGTTTCGAAGGAGGTTATTCATTGACAAACTAGAGACTTGCCCCCCAAAGAAGAAAGCTCATTGTCATCGAACGAAAAGGTTCGGTCGTTCAGCTGGTCACCCCGAGTGTTCGGGGTGCCTGTCATCCCGAGTACTCGGGACGGGTTCGAGTCCTGTGAGGACCGCAAAGCCCCCCGAGAAATCGGGGGGCTTTTGTATTTCATCTTGACAGGTTCTTCGTCCTCACTCTCCTCCCCTCCTTAACTCCTCCCCTCCTTAACTCCTTAACTCCTTAACTCAAAAATAGAGGAGCACTCCCACCTGCCGTCAGTTGTCGGATTCGTTGTCGGAATCTGATCCGCCCTCCATACACCTCCTTGCATTCAAGAAGATTTTAGCATCTTAGGCGGCTAAAACCAACACCCTATGTCCAGCAATCGGATCCGGCTCAGCGAATTCCCCTCGACCTTCTGGTCGGTCAACACCATGGAGATCTTTGAGCGCATGGCCTGGTATGGCTTTTTTGCCGTCTCTTCTCTGTATATCACCGGCGCCGTCGGCGATGGCGGCCTGGGATTCTCAGACGAGGATCGCGGCGTCCTCCAGGGGGTAGTCACCTTCTTTCTCTATCTCTTCCCCGTGGTTACCGGAGCTCTGGCGGATCGATATGGATACAAGCGCATGCTGTTCGCTGCCTTCCTGGTCCTGGTGCCCGCCTACCTCCTGCTGGGCCAGTTCAAGACCTTCCCCACCTTCTTTATGGCCTTTATGCTCGTGGCCCTGGGTGCGGCCATGTTCAAACCCGTGGTGATCGGCACCATATCCAAGGTGACCAATGATCGGACGGCTTCTATGGGCTTCGGCATTTTCTACATGATGGTGAACATCGGCGGTTTTGTCGGTCCGATCGTCGCCGGGATCGTCCGTGGATGGGACTGGTCCTACGTCTTCATTTCGTCTGCGATCTGGATCTCGGTCAACTTTATCATCCTGGCCTTCTTCTTCAAGGAACCGACCCAGGAAAGCAAATCTGCCAATCCGAGATCGCTGAAAAAAGTGATGTCAGACATGGTCGAGGTCCTGGGTAATGGCCGCTTCTTCCTCTTCATTTTCGGTCTGCTCTTTGTCCTGGTTTTGGGATCAAAATTCACCTCAAATGGCCAACTGACCTGGGCAAATATTATCGGTTTTGTGGTCATTTGGGTGGCCGGAAACGTGCTCTATGACCTGGTGCTCCGCAGTCGAAAAACACAAAGCGCGGCATGGCATCTTCAGCCGATGAAGCTGGGCGACTGGCGGTTTGGACTCTTTCTGCTCATCATGTCCGGATTCTGGACCAGCTTCAACCAGCTCTTCTACACCCTCCCCCTGCATATCCGTGACTTTACGGATACCTCCGACCTGATGACCGGGTTCACCGGACTCCTGAATGGCATCGGCCTCAGCGGTGCGGCAGACTGGGTCAATTCTTCCATGGTCAACGAAGGACAGATCAACCCTGAATATCTGATCAACTTCAATGCGGGTGCCATCATTTTCTTTCAGGTGCTGGTCTCCTTCCTGGTGACGCGCATGAAGCCGTTCACCACTATCTTCTGGGGCGTGATCATCACCATCGTCAGCTTCTGTGTGTTGGTCTTTGGCACAACGGGCTGGATCGTCCTGGCTGGTATCCTGGTCTTTTCCTTCGGGGAAATGATGGCCAGTCCCAAATCGAAAGAATACACGGGCAAGATCGCACCACCGGAAAAGGTGGCCATGTATATGGGTTATTTCTACTGGTGCGTTGCTCTGGGAAATCTGTTTGGCGGTATTCTCTCCGGGCAGATGTACGGGGCCCTGGCCCGGGACATGCAGCGGCCGGACCTGATGTGGGCCATTTTTGCCGGACTGGCGGCCTTGACAGCCGTTGCTGTATTCGTGTATGACCGACGGGTCATCCGTCGGATCCAACCTGCCGGATGATCATGATCACCTGTGCCCGTCAGAAAGGTCACTTTACCGAAGATCCGATGAGGGTAGTTTTGCCCCCATGGATCAGGTCAATTCCGGGGCGTTGTCGGAAGAGACCCTGGTAATGGAGCAGCCCGACATCTGCTATCACTGTGGTGAACCCTGCGGCCATGAAGCCGTGGTCACCGATGATCGGGATTTCTGTTGTCAGGGCTGTTCGACTGTGTATCAGATCATCACCCGGAACGGGCTGGATGACTTTTATACGTTGGCCGAGAAGCCGGGCTTTTCACTCTCCCAAACGAGCAAACTCGACTACAGTTGGCTGGATGATCCCGAGACCCGGGATCAATTGATCGCATTTCGTCAGGGCACCACTGTCCGGGTACTGTTCGAGTTGCCCCAGATCCATTGCGCCTCCTGTGTCTGGCTCCTGGAAAAACTCTACCGCCTGAATGACGGCATCCGACAAAGCCGGGTCAACTTCAACAGACGAGAATTATCTGTCGTGTTCGAAGAGGACCAGATCTCCTTTCGTGAGCTGGTCGAACTCCTGGATCATATCGGCTACCGCCCGGCGATCCGCCTGGCTGACCTGGACAGGGATCACGCCCCTGCGGTCAACCGAAGACTGATCTATCAGTTGGGTGTCGCCGGATTTGCTTTTGGCAATATCATGCTCTTCAGTTTTCCAGAATACCTCGGATTGAATTCCATTCGGGAAAGCCTTTTCAGCCGGTATTTCGGCTATCTGAACCTGGCGCTAGCCCTGCCCGTCTTCCTGTTTTCTGCCACGGATTACTTTCGCTCCGCCATCGCCGGCATCCGGATCCGGGAGATCAATATGGATGTCCCCATCTCCCTGGGTATCCTCGCCCTGTTTATCCGAAGCACAGTAGAAGTATGGACCGCTACCGGTGCCGGCTATTTCGATTCATTAGCAGGACTGGTCTTTTTCCTGCTGATCGGCAAATGGTTCCAACAGAAGAGTTTTGACCGACTGTCCTTCGAGCGAGACTACAAGTCGTATTTCCCAGTCTCGGCAACCCTGGAGGATGGCACCACCCGTTCGCTCAACCAGCTTGTTCCAGGAGATCGGATCCTGGTCCGAAACCAGGAACTGATCCCGGCAGATGGGGTATTGCTCGAAGGGGATGCCATGATCGATTACAGTTTTGTCAGTGGCGAGAGTGCCCCTGTGGCCATTCAACCCGGGGAGAAGGTCTATGCCGGAGGACGACAGACCGGCGGCCGGTTGCTGCTGCATCTCAGTCATACCGTCAAGCAGAGTTACCTGACTCAACTGTGGAATGAGCAGTCTTTCCACAGCGATGAGAAGGGCCGGGCGAGCAGGATCGCCCGGGTCATGGGCGGCCACTTCACCTGGATCATCCTCAGCCTGGCCTTCGGCACCTTGGCCTACTGGCTGGCTGTAGATCCGGATAAGGCCATTCATGCCTTCTCCTCCGTCCTGATCATTGCCTGCCCCTGTGCCCTGGCCCTGGCCGTGCCGTTTATCATGGGGAATGGGGTACGGATCCTGGGCAATAATGGCGCCTATGTCCGTGGGCCACAAGTGATCGAATCGCTGGCGACCACAGATGTCCTGGTCCTCGACAAGACGGGGACCATTACCTATGCGGACCAGAGTGATATCCAATGGCAGGGGGAGCCGCTTTCCGGGGATCAGAAAAATGCAATTGCCGCCATTTGCCGCCAGAGCATTCACCCGCTCAGTCAGAGTTTGTCGGCCCATCTGGGTATTCCCCCCAGGTCCATCACCGTCCATGATTTTCATGAAATTCCGGGCCAGGGGCTACACGCCACTGTCCAGGACCAGGACTATGCGATCGGCCGGTTCGGGGATACCGGGGTGGCTCCGGAAACGGATATCACCTCCGTGGAGGTTCATGTCAATCATACCTATGTGGGGTCCTTCCTCTTCCAACCCCGCTATCGGCAGGGCCTGGTAGATGCCCTGGCCAACATGCCCGATCACATGACCCGTCATCTGGTCAGTGGAGACCGGCCGGTCGATCAGGCGTTTCTGTCCGATCTGATCGGCAGTTCAGATCACCTGCATTTCCGGCAATTGCCGGCAGACAAACTGAAGTTCGTCCAGGAACAGCAATCCAACAAGCATCGGGTATTGATGATCGGCGATGGCCTGAATGATGCGGGCGCATTGAAACAAAGTGATGTCGGGGTGGTGATCACGGAGTCACTGAACAATTTTACACCGGCTTCGGATATGATCCTTTCGGCGAGGTCCTTTATCTTGTTGCCAGCTGTCCGGAAGTTGGCTCAGCGACTGGTCAGTCATGTGTATCTGGCTTATGGTCTGGCATTCCTGTACAATGTTGTGGGATTGTCGTTTGCGATCCGGGGTGATCTTTCGCCTATCATTGCGGCCATCCTGATGCCGTTAAGTAGCCTGAGTGTTGTGATCTATGCCTGGATCGCCAGTCATTTGGAATCGAAACGACTGGGTTTTTCCATCCATGATCACGATCAATGAAGATTATGATACACGTCAAAAATTGCCTTTTTTTACAGCGCTAACTTGCGCCATATTTTAAACCGTATGGAGGTGTTGATTCTTTTGATTGCTCTCAGCCTGTTGATCGCCCTGGGATTCCTGGGCGCTTTTATTTGGGCAACCCGCAGCGGTCAATATGATGATGATGAGACGCCAGCCATGCGGATGTTACATGAAAACCACCCACAAAAAGCTAAAACTGAATAGGTCATGGAAGGAAAATCGACCCACGTAGAACAGTTTCGTTATGACAATAAGGTTGTCCGCGCCTTTGCCATAGCCACGATGGTATGGGGAATCGTGGGCATGCTCGTTGGCGTAACCATTGCATTTCAACTGGTTTACCCATCATTGAACTTCTCGACCTCCTGGCTGACCTTTGGTCGGTTGCGCCCACTGCATACCAATGCGGTGATCTTCGCCTTTGTCGGAAACGGGATCTTCATGGGAGTCTATTATTCCCTGCAACGTCTCGTAAAGGCCCGGATGGCCAGCAACTTCCTCAGCTGGTTCAATTTCTGGGGCTGGCAGTTCATCATTCTTCTGGCCGCGATCACGCTGCCACTGGGTATCACCAGTTCCGCAGAGTACGCCGAACTCCAATGGCCGATCGATATCCTGATCGCCCTGGTGTGGGTCGCCTTTGGCATCAACATGTTTGCCACCATCTACAAGCGACGTGAACACCATCTCTATGTCGCGATCTGGTTCTACATCGCCACCTGGATCACTGTCACGGTCCTCCACGTGGTGAAAAACCTTGAAATTCCTTACAGTCTCACCATGAGTTATCCGGTGTGGGCCGGTGTCCAGGATGCCCTGGTGCAATGGTGGTACGGACACAACGCCGTAGCTTTCTTTCTGACAACGCCTTATCTGGGTTTGATGTACTACTTCCTGCCCAAGGCTGCCAACCGTCCAGTGTATAGTTATCGACTGTCCATTATTCACTTCTGGGCCTTGATCTTCATATACATTTGGGCCGGTCCACACCACCTTTTATATACCTCTCTGCCCGACTGGGCCCAATCACTCGGCACGGTCTTCTCCATCATGCTCATCGCGCCTTCCTGGGGCGGTATGATCAACGGTCTGCTCACTCTTCGCGGTGCCTGGGACCGTGTTCGCCAGGATCCTATCCTGAAGTTCATGGTGGTCGCTGTTACGGCATATGGTATGTCGACGTTCGAAGGACCGATGATGTCCATCAAGAGTGTCAACGCCATCAGTCACTATACAGACTGGACCATTGCCCACGTGCACGTCGGAGCATTGGGTTGGAACGGCTTCCTCACTTTTGGGGTGCTGTACTGGCTGATCCCTAGACTATATAATACCAAGATCTATTCACTGAAGCTGTCCAATATCCATTTCTGGATCGGCACGCTGGGCATCGTGTTCTATGCTGTTCCGCTGTATTGGGCCGGATTCGCCCAAAGCCTGATGTGGAAGCAGTTTACGCCAGAAGGGTTTTTAAAATATGGCAATTTTCTCGAAACGGTCACCCAGATCATTCCTATGTATTTCACTCGCGCGATCGGGGGAACCCTCTACCTGACCGGGATCTGTATTATGGCCTATAACCTTTGGAAAACTGCGAAAATCGGCTCTTTCATCGGTGATGAGATGGATGAAGCTCCTGCACGCGCCCGCTATCAGTCAGCGGCCAAGGAATTCTGGCACAAGTGGATCGAGCGCCGCCCGACCCAGATGTTGCTGGCCAGCCTGGTCCTGATCCTGATCGGAGGTGCTGTGGAAATTGTCCCCATGTTCATGATCAGTGAGAACATCCCGACGGTTGCTACTGTCAAACCTTATACGCCCCTTGAACTGGAGGGTCGTGACCTCTATATCCGGGAAGGCTGCGTCGGTTGCCATTCCCAGATGATCCGTCCGTTCCGCTCGGAAGTAGAACGATATGGAGAATTCTCCAAGTCTGGTGAGTTTATCTATGATCGCCCATTCCTGTGGGGCTCCAAGCGCACCGGACCGGATCTGCATCGCATTGGTGGCAAGTATCCTGATTCCTGGCATTACAATCATATGCTGGATCCGGAAAGTATGTCCCCAGGTTCCATCATGCCACCCTATCCCTGGATGCTGGAGGATGATCTGAACACCAGTAACCTGTCTTCCAAGATCAATGTCCTCCGTATGCTGGGCACTCCGTATCCTGAGGGATACGAGGACATCGCCGCAGCCGATGTCGAAAAGCAGGCTGCCAAGATCGCCGAGCGTCTGCGGAAGGATGGTATCGAACAGGAGGGACTGGAGAAGAAGGAGATCGTTGCGTTGATCGCCTACCTCCAGCGTCTCGGAACAGACATCAGCAAAGCAGACACGTCCACTAAATAATTGAAGAAGCACCACTCGCCATGTACAAACAAATCTTGCAGCGGATCAGTGAGGAGATCGACTGGATGGCCCTGATGCCACTACTCCTTTTCTTCATTGTATTTGCCGGTGTGATCATTGTCGTCTTTGCCCAACGCAAGGGACACTTCGACTACATGGCCCAACTTCCCCTGGAAGAGGATGCCTCCATGAATGAACCCCAATCTTAAGCTATGAAACGATACATTGCTCTCGTCACCCTGATGCTGACCGGCGGATTCCTGATGGCTCAGGATGCAGCCGCATCAGCTGGTTCAAATGATTTCTTCAGTGACCTGTTCGTGAAGATGATCGTCATCGCCGCCATCGCGGTCATGCTCGTGGCCATTCTGGTCCTTTATCGACTGTTGATGACCGTGATCAAGGTCGAACAGATCAAGATCTACAAGGAGCAGGGCATGGATGCCTATCTGAAGGTCGCTAAAAAACCCAAGGAATCCTGGATGACCCGTCTGTACAAATCCTGGACTGCAGCTGTTCCTTTGGAAAAGGAGGCCGATGTGCTCTTGCTCCATGAATATGACGGCATCCACGAGCTGGACAACAAACTTCCACCCTGGTGGGTGGCGATGTTCTATCTGTCCATCATCTTCGCTGGCGTCTATCTCTTTTACTACCATGTCTCTGACATGGGCATGAACCAGATAGAGGAATATGAAGCCGAGGTGGCATTGGCAGAAGAACAGGTCGCCGAGTTCCTGTCCAAACAGGCCAACCTCATTGACGAATCGAATGTGGAACTCCTGACGGACGAAAAGGCTCTTGCTGCCGGTAAGGCCATTTTTGATGCCAACTGCGTCGCCTGTCATGGCCAATTCGGTGAGGGCACTGTTGGTCCAAACATGACCGATAACTATTGGATCCATGGCGGATCGATCACCGACGTGTTCAAGACCATCAAGTATGGTGTTCCCGAGAAGGGGATGATCGCCTGGCAGGCTCAACTCCGCCCGGCCGACATGCATGCTGTAGCGAGTTATATTCTCACATTGCAGGGAACGGACCCGCCGAATCCGAAGGCACCGGAAGGTGAATTGTATGAGCCTGCAGATGCACAAGGCGCCCCGGCAGAAGAGGCACCAGCTGAAGGTGAGACTAATTCGTTGTAAGAAGAGCCAGGTTATTCACCCGGGAGGGGTTCCCGGAGAGAGGAATTGTATCGTATTATGAGTAGTCAAAAGCCGAGTCTTGTCGATAGTATATTCCAGGACGACGAGCAGGAAGCCTTCCGGGATCATATCGGGACCGTAGACAGCGCTGGAAAGCGCATCTGGGTATACCCGAAAAAGCCGGAAGGCTTCTTTACCAAGTGGAGGGATATTGTCAGCATCATCCTGCTCATTGCCCTTTTTGGGATGCCGTTCATCCGCATTGACGGGGAGCCGCTCTTCCTGTTGAATATCCTCGAGCGCCGATTCGTGCTCTTTGGTCAGCCGTTTACCCCCCAGGATTTTCATCTGTTTGTGTTTGCGATGATCACGATGATCGTGTTCATCATCCTGTTTACAGTGGTCTTTGGTCGCATCTTCTGTGGATGGATCTGTCCCCAGACCATCTTCATGGAAAATGTCTTTCGAAAGATCGAATACTGGATCGAGGGCGATGCCAATGCCCAGAAACGACTGAACGCGGCAAAATGGGACGGCAAAAAGGCCTGGAAAAAAGGCCTGAAGTACACTCTCTTCTTCGCCGTTTCCTGGGTCATTGCCAATACCTTCCTCGCTTACATCATCGGTTCGGATCAGGTCATCCAGATCATATCGGAACCGATCAGCATGCATGTGGGTGGCTTCATTGCCATGTTGATCTTCTCGGGTGTCTTCTATTTTGTGTTTGCCTACATGCGCGAGCAAGTCTGTCTGGTGGTTTGCCCTTATGGTCGCCTCCAGGGCGTTCTGCTGGATCGGGACTCCATCGTCGTCGCGTACGATTTTGTACGCGGTGAGCCGCGCACCAGGATCAAAAAGGCCAAGCTGGCAGAAACACTGACTGAGGATGCACCGAAGATCGGTGACTGTATAGACTGTAAGCTGTGCGTCCAGGTCTGCCCCACCGGCATTGACATTCGAAATGGGACACAATTGGAGTGTATTAATTGTACGGCCTGTATCGATGTGTGCGATGCCGTCATGGACAAGGTCGACCGGCCCCGGGGACTGATCCGCTATGATTCGTACAACACCATTGCAGAAGGTAAAAAACGCCGGTTCACCACCCGGATGGCCGCTTATTCCATTGTCCTGCTGCTCCTGATCGGACTGGAGGTCTTCCTGATCAATCATCGGTCCCAGATCGAGACCCTCATCCTCCGGACCCCGGGGATGCGCTATCAGAAGGTAGATGACGAACACTTGTCCAATCTGTATAACTACGAAGTGGTCAACAAGACCAATAAGGAATACCAGCAGATCCACTTCAAACTGGTGGAGATGGATGGTGAGATCAAACTGGTTGGAAAGGAACCGACCCTGGGCAAGAGTGGTCAGGCTTCCGGATCTTTCTTTATCGTCCTGGAAAAAGACGATCTTCACGGACAGAAGAACCCCATTTTCATCGAGGTCTATGCCGATGGCGAATTGATCGAAAAGGTGAAAACCAATTTCATGGGGCCGATTAAATAACCGATCATGAAAATCAATTGGGGCTGGGGAATCGCCATCTTCTATAGTGTATTTGTCCTGGCATTCATTCTCGTACTGATCTTCTCCCTGGGTCAGGATAATTCACTGGTCACAGAGAATTATTACGAGACCGATCTGGCCTACCAGGAGCATAAGGACAAGGTGGCCAACTATACGCGTCTGACCGAGAAGGTCGAGGAGTCCTACGCAGGCGATACCCGGTCCTATCAGCTTCAATTTCCGGCAGAGATGACTGACATTACTGGAGAGGTCCACTTTTACCGCCCGTCTTCTGCGCATCTTGACTACCGGGTTCCCATCCAGACCGATGCCAGCAACCAACAAGTTATCCCTGTTGAAAAACTGCGATCCGGGCAATGGATCGTACAGATTGAATGGACCTCTGGCGGCCGGACCTATTTCAAGGAAACCCGACTGGTCATCCCCTGATCGCGTCACTACCCCGGATCCATGTGGGCAGCATTTCTTCTCGGCTTTTTTGGCAGTTTGCACTGCGTGGGCATGTGCGGTCCCCTGGCCATCGTGATCCATCAGCAGGCTAGCAAACAGGCAAGAAGTACCTTCTGGAGTGCGGGATTGTACCATCTCGGGCGCATCACCACCTATATCCTCCTCGGTCTGGTGATCGGCATGCTCAGCATGGCCCTTTGGGGTGTCTTGCAATTCTACCTCTCCCTCATTGCCGGAATCATCCTGATCCTGGCAGCCTTCTCCCTCCTTCCCTGGGAAAAGCAGATCTGGAAGTTGCCCGGCTTGCGGCAGCTGGGCGAATGGATTCCCAAGGCCTATGGCCGGTTTTTACAATCACCGTCCCGATGGGCCCCTCTGGCCGGTGGCATGGTCAACGGATTACTGCCCTGTGGACTTGTCTACCTGGCATTGTCGACAGCGCTGGCCACCGGAGATGTTCAGCTCGGGGCCGGGATCATGTTCTATTTCGGATTGGGCACCATCCCCGCATTGGCCGCTACACAGTTTGCCGGCTGGAAGATCAAGGGAAAGTTTGCGCTGGTTCGAACGTATCTGCTGCCGCCCTTCCTGATCCTGACAGGGGTTTTTCTCATCCTCCGGGCGTTTTCTGTACCCATTCCGGTGGATCTTCGCCTCTTGCATGAGATGACCAATATCCCGATGTGTCATTGAGGGGAGCTGTTGGAGTGTCAACTGGTATAAGCGTTAAAATCAGGACACGATTTTCTTCCCGGAGCATCTACGCCTCGAAAGTTCATCACCTGGTGCGGGGTCTGAACGCCCCATGTGGCTGAGCGGTCTCCTATTTTACTCAGGTTCATAAATTGAGCATCAGCCTTATTCCAGGCCCTCGCCGACCTCTGGTCCGAAGAAGAGGTGTGCACATCCGACTGGAGTTTGCCCTCCAAGAATCATTCTCCTTCATCCAAATACCTGACCACGGAGTGGTCAAAATTAAATAGCCCCTGGCCTCGCCAGGGGTGTGGAATAATTCGGATTTCCGACCACGGAGTGGTCGAACAGCGTACTCATCAAACGAATTGACAACCCGCAATTTTACCTCATTATATGCACAGCTGACTCTGGCGATTTCACCGCTG
>JAUIEA010000230.1 GCA_030429045.1 Bacteroidia bacterium
CCTTTTTCATTCCTCCCGCCTCGGCAGGCAGGCATTCCTGATTCCTTTGTTCGCTCTTGATTGCGCCCCTTCAGGGCTTCTGTATTATGCCCATCATGTTCGTTGGGCGCTGCCCAACGCTAGTCTATGTCGCCCCTTCAGGGCTTGTAACCAATTTAGGGCGTGGTCACTGATTCCTGGACTGCCACTTAAAATAATGGATGCTGGTGCCGGTGTCTCACCGGCAGCGCGAGACGCATTGCTCCATAATGACCGCTTCAAAAAATGATTATCCAGGGTGGTGTCTCACCGTACGGGATCAGCGTTTTTTCTTGAGAGAGGAGGTTCCTGGTTCCTGCGTTCCTGCGTTCCTGGTTCCACGTTCCAGATTCCTCGAAATAACGCCTTAACGCAATTGCGAAATACCACTGCTGCTAACCCAAGGAATTACCAATACCTAATGCCCAATACCTTTTTCATTCCTCCCGCCTCGGCAGGCAGGCATTCCTGATTCCTTTGTTCGCTCTTGATTGCGCCCCTTCAGGGCTTCTGTATTATGCCCATCATGTCCGTTGGGCGCTGCCCAACGCTAGTCTATGTCGCCCCTTCAGGGCTTGTAACCAATTTAGGGCGTGGTCACTGATTCCTGGACTGCCACGTAGAATAATGGATGCTGGTGCCGGTGTCTCACCGGCAGCGCGTGACGCATTGCTCCATAATGACCGTTTCAAAAAATGATTATCCTGGGTGGTGTCTCACCGTATGGGATCAGCGTTTTTTCTTGAGAGAGGAGGTTCCTGCTTTCCTGATTCCTGGTTCCTGCGTTCCTGGTTCCACGTTCCAGATTCCTCGAAACAACGCCTTAACGAAATAACTCTGCTTTTAAACCCGGAAGAAAGCCAACACTCAATGCCCAAAACCCAACGGCCAATACCTTCCTCATTCTTGCATTCCGGGTTCCGCCTTGTCTCATCGTCTCACAGTCTCCCTTTCCCTGACCCACGGGCGACTAAAGTCACCCCTACAACACCCGCTCGCATCCTCACTTCCGATTTCCGATCCCAGACGATCCCGCTTCAGCCCCGAGTCTTTGGGGTCTGGACCCCCGCACCCCATTGGCAGCTGGTGAAGCGGCAGCTAAAGCAGCCGTTACGACTTATCAATGATGCAATCTCCTGGTCTCTCAGTCTCTTCGTCTCAATGTCCTGAGTCCGACTTTTCTCTCCGTCTCACTTTTCTCCATCATTTCTGCTTTCCGATTTCGCACTTCCGCTTTCCGATTTCCGCCTTGTCTCATCGTCTCACAGTCTCACAGTCCCAGAATCGCACCCCCGATTTCCGCCTTTCTCATTCCTCCCGCTTCAGCCCCGAGTCCTCGGGATATGGATTCTGAGAATTCCATTACTCAGATCACGCAAATAAAAAATGCCCGGGCTGATTGTTCAACCCGGGCATTTTCTCCTGGAGACCTGATGTGATCAGGACCGTTTGATCCGGAACACCGCCCAATTGACGACCTTCCCCTTGCGATCAGTCCGGAAGATGATCTGTTGGTTATTGTACACCAGCCACTCTCCCTGTACACCGCTCAAACGGCGTGTCGGTGTATCATACAGGTCGATGACCTTGCTGAGCGGATCACCGACTTTGATCCCTTCGAAGCTGGACCCGGTATATCCAGGGTCAGCTACCTGAACAAACCCGTAGATCTCCTTGCCGGTCATATCTGTATGCACGAGGACGGTGGAGGTTTTTTCCCGGGCAGTGGCATAGGTGAACGAACTGACAATATCACCGATCATGATCTCTGGTACAAACCGTTCCAAAGAAAAGGAAGCATAGAGCTTGTCCAGGTTGAAGTTGTCGATCATCTCATCGCTGGAGACCGGACCGGGCAGGCTCGGCGGTGGCAATGACCCACCATTCAAGACCTGCAGGTTCAGGTCAGCCAGGGGGTTCTGGAGCCCGGCGGCTTCTGTGAAGGATGCCTTTGCTGCAGCTGCATCCTGGTTCATGGCCTGGATGATCCCGGAAAGGATGAGTGCATCTGATTCAGCGGCCTTGTTTTCAGCTTTTTTGGCTTTGCGGATGGCTTTACGCGCCAGGTCATCTGCATCTTCCCAATGCCCCAGTTCGGCTTCTACACAACCCATATTGATGAGGGCCGGCAGGTAGGCCGGATCCAGATCATAGGCTGCCTGGAAATGACGCAGGGCTTCCTGAAGTAAGGCAGTCTGCTCATCCGGGCCTCCACCGCGGCTGGCCATGCGACTGGAAAAATCCAACTGCAGGGGATAGACATATTGCGGGCCTTCCTGCTTTCGGGATTCCATGGCGGACAGTGCCGCTGCAACACCCAGATTATTGTAGATCTCCCGGCTCTGGAAACCGCCTTTGGTGAGGATATACTCATAATAGGAACGCGCCCAGTCAAACTGGTGGGTGGCCAGAAAATAGCCAGCCAGATCATAGATCCCGATCAATTCCTTGAGGCGGTCCATGCTGGTTTTGGCGATGGCCTTCCGTTCATCCAGGGATGGATACTGGGAGGTGGGGCTGGTAGCGGGCAGGTTGTACCCTTCATAGAGTCTGGACAGAAGCTCGGGAGCGATCTTCAACGTCGCATATCCTGCCGTGTGAGCCAACAGGCCGCCCATCTGATCAGCCTGTGTCTCCAGCAGCATCTTGTTGGCCAGTTTCTTTTCGCGGATCTGATCAGCTGTGGTGGATCCCTGGTGTTCCCGGATAAAATGATCTTCCCAGTTGTGTTTTTCATAATAGTGCACCAGCTCATGACCGAGCAGGGTGGCCAGGGCATTCAGGGAGTCGGCTCCGAAACTGGCACAAATATCATAGGCCTTTTCCTCAAGGAGAATAACAGCATCGTCTCCCTTGGCTGCAGCGATCATCCGGGGTACCGGACTGATCTCCAGCCGCGGCCGGATCATATTGCTATTCCCGGAGGCCTCGATCAAATGATCGAATACGGCCTTGGTCACTTCGTATTTATAGCTTTTCCGCGCATTGACCAGTTCCTCTACAGAGGCAAATCGGCCCGTCTCTGAATCACCAAAGGCAAACCAGCCCGAA
>JAUIEA010000070.1 GCA_030429045.1 Bacteroidia bacterium
CTGTTGACCGCAAAAACAAGCTGATCGGGGTTGGACCAGGCAATGGCCAGGGCAAAGGTGATCGGAGTGGAGACCAGCAACCACCAGAAAAAGGTACGGACCTGAGGAACGGGCAGAGACACTCCTTCGGATTCCAGTTGAACAAACCACAAACCAAGAGCCATAAATAAAAACCAGCCGTTGAACTGAAAGTGCAGGAACCATTGAACGGCCATGTAGAAAATCTCGTGCTGGCGCAAACCGGAAGCCATGATGGGACCGATGGCCCACAGGGAAAGGGTAGACACCACCATGAGGATCAGAGCAGTGCGAATGAACAGGACACCGAGAAGAAAATCATAACGACGCTTTCCCAGCTCCTTCCAGATCACGTAGATAAATCCGTAGGACACCAGAATATGTCCGGCTGCAAAGGCGATGGCATAGGAGGTATAGCCGACGATTGGAAAGGCGACCAGCATCCCCAGGACCATGACCTGGGACAACCAGAAATATCGATGGATTGTTCTGGGGATCTCACCCTGGTAAAGCCTGGGCAAGAGGACGGCAAAAAATCCCTGAAAGAGCCATCCGAGCATGGCCACATGAGAATGGGCATACATGAACTTCCGAAAATGGAAGCCGGGGATCTCGCCGACAAAGGCGTAGCGTAATAGGACACCGATAATGGCGGCCACCAGGAAATTGACAAGGGCAATCTGAAACCAGCCCGATCCTGGTGGCACGCCGCTTATCCGATGATCAGGACTTTCCGTCATTCTTCAACATGAATTCCAATACGTCGCGTGCGTCTTGTTGCGTCAGGTTCTGATTGGGCATCCGGACCAGGCACTCTTTCAACATCTCGCGTGCAGCAGGATCTTCTTCCAGCATGACGTCTACATTGAGGGTCATGTTCATGATCCATTCCGGTGTGCGGCGATCTGTGATCCCCTTCCAACCCGGACCGACAACACGCATATCAGTCAACTTGTGGCAAGCTGAACACTTCAGGTCGTAGATCTCTCTACCCTTATTGACCATTTCCTCGTTGAGGGGACTGTTCAGTTCCACATGTTTAACCTCACCGATCCCCTTCGGGTCAGCGGGAGCATCTTCTTCGATCATGCTCTGAGCAGCCGGCTTATCACCGGAATTGTCAGCAGTTTCGTCGCCACCTCCGCAGGCTGTCAAAAGCCCGAGAGGCAACAAACACAGAATCAGTTTCTTTTTCATAATAGGTGAATGATTATAGGGTTAGAGCTGTATATTTTCCTTGTGGACTACTGTGGCCAATTCTTTGATATTCAATCTTTTCAATTTGTTATACAGGCCATCCCGATACTCCACTGCCTGAGTGTGCAGGGGGCAGGGATGGTCGGAAGAGCACTGGGGCATACCCAGCACACAAGCCTTGAACAATCCCGGTCCATCCATGACCTCCACGATCCGATCGATGGTGACCCGTTCATTTTCCTCACTCAGGAAGAACCCCCCATGGGGTCCCTTGGTCGAGGAAATGAGGTGGTTCCTGGTCAATTGCTGGAGGATCTTGGACAGGAAGTGTTTGGGGATATCCAGACCATCAGCGATCTCCTGGGCACCAACCAAATGGCCAGGCGTTGCACGGGCTGCAATATAAACAACAGCCCGGAGGGCATACTGGCAACTTTTGGATAACACGTGAGATTCTAGTTGAGTGGTAGCCACTGCTTCCTATTTAAGGACAAAAATGTCCTTTATTTTGGAATATCGCAGGAAAAATAGGGAATTGATTCAATGTGATCCTTATCAGGGGGCACATTGACCAGTGTCATTTGTCAGCGATGCCGGTTGGACAACCTTTGCATAAATAAAGGATATAAGGGTCTTTTATTAGAAAACGGAGATCCATCCACGTTCAACACAAAATTCAAGTCGCTATGAAAACGAAGATGTCGTTCCTTTCCTGGTCCCTTTCGGCCGCTACATTGATCCTGCTGGCCGGCATGTTCGCCGGTTGCGGAGGCAATCAGGGCAAAGCCGGACCCAGTGCAGTCAGCGGTGATGCCGCTTCTGCTGTTTATGTCCCCCCCGGACAATATGATGAATTCTATGCCTTCATGTCAGGCGGATTCAGTGGTCAGGTGGGTGTTTATGGCCTTCCTTCCGGACGCTTGCTCCGGGTCATCCCAGTCTTCGCAGTAGATGCAGAGAAGGGGTATGGCTTTAACGAGGAAACAAAACCGATGCTGGAAACATCCTTTGGCTTCGTTCCCTGGGACGATGCCCACCACCCTGAACTGTCTCAGACAAACGGGGAAACGGATGGTCGTTACCTGTTCATCAACGGGAACAACACCCCTCGTATCGCCCGGATCGACCTGACCACCTTTGAAACGGCGGAGATCATTGAGATCCCCAACTCCGGTGGTAACCACAGTTCACCATTCACCACAGAAAATACGGAGTATGTCGTTGCCGGCACCCGTTTTGGTGTACCCTATCCTCAGAAGGATGTAGCGATCAACACATACGCTGAAAACTTCAAAGGTGTCCTCAGCTTTATCAGTGTGAATAAGGAGGATGGCGATATGGATGTTGCATTCCAGGTATTGCTTCCGGCCTTTGACTATGATCTGGCACACTCCGGAAAAGGTGATTCCCATGGTTGGACATTCTTCACCACCTATAATACCGAGTTGAAGCATACACTTCTGGAAGTGGGTGCTTCCCAGCACGACAAGGACTATATCGCTGCAGTGAACTGGAAGCTGGCTGAAAAATATATCGCGGAGGGCAAATTCAAAGAGATCCCTGCCAACTACCGGGATAACAGCTATTCTGACGAGACGCACATGGCCACCTCCAAGAAAGTGGATAAGGTGAGAGTCCTTCTTCCGGAAGATTGCCCTGGCCTGGTTTATTTCCTGCCAACGCCAAAATCCCCTCACGGGGTGGATGTCGATCCTACCGGTGAGTATATTGTCGCCAGTGGTAAACTGTCTGCTGACCTGACGGTACACTCCTTCAAGAAGATGCTGGCCGCTATTGAAAATCAGGCATTTGAAACGACCATTTCCGGTATCCCTGTCCTCAAGTACGAGGATGTCGTTGCGGGTGTTGTCAAAGAACCAGGTCTTGGCCCTCTGCACACGGAGTTTGATGGCAAAGGAAACGCCTACACCACCTTCTTCATCTCTTCAGAAGTTGTGAAGTGGAAGGTCGGTACCTGGGAAGTACTAGATCGTGCACCTACGTTCTACTCTGTGGGTCACCTGATGATTCCTGGTGGAGACAGCAAGAAGCCTCAGGGCAAATACCTGGTGGCCTTGAACAAGATCACCAAGGACCGCTATCTGCCTACCGGACCGGAGTTGACACAATCTGCTCAGCTGTATGACATTACCGGTGACAAGATGAAGATGTTGCTCGACTTCCCGACTGTTGGTGAACCTCACTATGCTCAGGGTATCTCTGCGGATCGGATCGTTCCGAATTCCAAGAAGTTCTTCCCGCTGGAAGAAAACAAGCACCCGTACAGAGCACTGGGCGAAAAAGAAGCCCGCGTAGAACGCAGTGGTAAGGATGTGCACATTTACATGACCACCATCCGCAGTCACTTCGCTCCGGACAATATCGAAGGTGTGAAAGTGGGTGATCGTGTTTACTTCCACGTCACCAACCTCGAGCAGGATTGGGATGTCCCTCACGGTTTTGCCGTCCAGGGTGCCAATAATGCTGAATTGTTGATCATGCCTGGCCAGACGGAAACACTGGTCTGGTATCCAAAGAATGAAGGTGTCATTCCATTCTATTGCACCGACTTCTGCTCAGCGCTTCACCAGGAAATGCAGGGATATGTGCGCGTATCTGCTGCGAATGCCAATACGCCATTGGTCTGGAGTCTCGGTGAACCTGAGCCCGAACAATAAGCGCTTCAGCTGGTGGATGTGAAACCATCAGTTGCTTCTTTCGTCGCAAGAGAGCCGGCCGATCCCGGTCGGCTCTCTTCTCTAAACCCAACCTCTCATGAAAGCCCTACCAAGGCTCTGTATGGTACTGGCCACTGCCGGTATTCTAGGCCTGTTCCTCTTCCCCATGTGGAAGATCATTCTCTATGCACCACAATACCCCACTGGTGTTCAGATGAATATCTGGATCAACAAGATCGATGGCACCGAGCCGGGCACCTTGCAAAATGTCAATATCCTCAATCACTATGTAGGAATGAAATATATCGAACCGGATGCCATTCCGGAACTGAAGTATTTCCCCATGGTGATTCTGGTGATGGCCGGTCTCGGTCTTCTCGCTGCTGCCATCAACAAAAAATCCCTGTATCTGACCTGGCTGATCATCATGGTCCTGCTGTCTATCCTGGGATTCTATGATTTTTATCTTTGGGAGTATGACTACGGCCATAACCTCAGTGATACAGCACCGATCAAGATACCCGGAGCATCCTTCCAACCACCGTTGATCGGCACCAAGGAGATCCTCAATTTCACTGCAGTATCCCTGCCGCATATCGGAGGATATTTGGCCGGCGCCGGTATATTCTTTTCATTTCTGGCCTACTGGTTCAGACGTAAACAGTAATCATGCGACTCATCCTCATACTCATGACCCTGACGTGGTGTGCCTGTTCCAAAGGGCCTCAGCCCATTTCATATGGTGAGGATGCCTGCAATTATTGCAAGATGACCATAGTGGATCAGCAACACAGCGCCGAAGCAGTCACCCTCAAGGGAAAGGTGTACAAGTTTGATGCGATCGAATGCCTGGTCCACTATGTGTCACCCTTGGATGAATCGACCTTCAGTCATCTGCTGGTGGCTAATTACGACCAGCCGGGGACGCTCATGGATGCCCGGTCATCCAGTTATCTGATCAGTCCCAACCTCCCCAGCCCGATGGGTGCCTTTCTCAATGCCTTTGATGATGCCAACCGGTCGGCAGCCATGCAAACCAAGATGACAGGTGAACTGCATTCCTGGACTTCCCTGAAAGAAGCCATTGCTGCTAAAAAACAGGTCCCTCAATAAACCACATCCCATGCGACGGATCACCAGCCTATTCATCATCGTGTTCTCCGTTCTCTGCACAGCTCCTGTGCTCGGGAAGACCTTGCACGTAGGGGCTGATCATCCGTTTTCCACCATCCTGGCAGCATTGACTGCTGCCCAGTCCGGCGACCAGATCATCGTCCATCCCGGACTGTACAGGGAATGCCCGATCATCGTCAACAAATCGGTTACCCTGACCGGTTATGGCATGCCGGTCCTGGATGCCCTCGGCGAAAAGGAAGGCATCATCATCGAAGCAGACAGCGTCACCGTGGAAGGGTTTGAGATCCGCAATACCGGCTACAGTTATATCGAAGACCGCGCGGGGATCCGGGTCAAACGCAATCAGGACTTTACCATACGGAACAACCGGTTGGTCCTGACCTTTTTCGGCATTTACCTGGAGCATGCCAAATCCGGACGGGTCACCAATAATGCTGTACTGGGCAAACCGCTGGGGGAAGCCAATAGCGGCAATGGCATCCATCTCTGGTATTGCAAGGATATTGACATCGAAGGCAATCTGATCCGCGGTCATCGGGACGGCATCTATTTTGAATTCGCCACCGAATCCAGGGTCCGTCGGAATATCAGTGAGCAGAACCTGCGATATGGCCTGCACTTCATGTTTTCAAACGACGATATCTACACCCGGAACACCTTTCGCGATAATGGGGCCGGTGTAGCGGTCATGTTCTCCCGACGCATTCACATGTTGAATAACCTCTTTCATCTGAACTGGGGCCAGGCTGCCTATGGATTACTGCTGAAAGAGATCTATGATGCCGAGATCCGGGAAAATGTTTTCCAGAAGAATACCATCGGCATCTTCACGGAAGGGTCCAATCGCATCCATTATAAAGACAATGATTTTCTGAATAATGGCTGGGCCGTGAAAGTGGGTGGAGGTTGTGAAAAGAACGATTTCATCCGCAATAATTTCATAGGCAACAGTTTTGATTTTGCAGCTGTCGGCAATATGCAGAGCAATCGGATTGAAGAAAATTTCTGGGGTGATTATTCCGGCTATGACCTCGATAAAAACGGGATCGGAGATATCCCCTATCGTCCGATCAAGCTGTTCAATTATGTCGTGGACCAAACCCCGGAGACCATCATTCTGATGCGGAGTCTGCTGGTGGAGATTCTCAATTTTTCTGAAAAGGTCAGCCCGGTGCTGACCCCTGCTGAAGTTTCCGATGCATCCCCGACCATGCATCGCTATTCACGATAACCGACCTATTACCATGATCCATTTACATCACATCCACAAATCATTCGGCCGGCTTCAGGTCTTGCGCGGAGTGGACCTGGCCTTTGACCAGCCCGGGATCACTGCCGTGCTGGGACCCAACGGTTCCGGAAAATCGACCCTGCTCAAGTCCATCCTGGGCATGGTGTTGCCCAATGAGGGAGAAATTCACTTTGATGGCAAGCCGATCGACAAACTGGGCCAGTATCGAAAGGATATTTCCTACCTGCCCCAGATCGCCCGGTTCCCGGAAAATCTGCGGGTTCACGAATTGATCCGGATGATCGAATCCTTCCGGTCACAACCCTCACGCAGTGCAGAGCTGATCCATCATTTCGGATTGGAATCCGTGCTGGACTCCCAGCTTGGACACTTGTCAGGAGGCACCCGCCAGAAGGTCAACCTGGTACTCACCCTGATGTATGACACCCCTGTGATCATCCTGGATGAACCTACAGCAGGTCTGGATCCAGTGGCACTGGTCAAATTGAAAGAGCTGATCATCCAGGCGAAAGATGAGGGCAAGATCCTGTTGATCACCACGCATATCATGAGCCTGGTGGAAGAACTCGCTGACCGGGTCGTTTTCCTCCTGGAAGGACGTATCTATTTCGATGGCAAGCCAGAGGAACTCAAACAACGCGTCGAAGAGCCCAACCTGGAAAAGGCCATTGCCAGCCTGCTCAGCGGAGGGCACCTCACACCGATCCAACCTGCGCAAAAGGACTCCAAGCCGATCCGGAAGATGAACGGAAAAGTTGTTCAACCTCAAGTAAAATTTTAAGTCATGCTCCGTATCATTCGCTACAGTTTTGCCGATCTGATCCGCAGCCGCTGGCTGTATTTCTATACCGGCTTTTATCTGGTCCTCACCGGTGCGTTGTTTTTTATCAGTGCCGACCTGTCCAAAGTTATTGTCAGCTTGATGAACGCCATCCTGTTCATTGTGCCCCTGGTGGCCCTGCTCTTCGGGGTAATGGTCCAGTACAACACTCGTGAATTCACGGAGCTGCTCCTCGCCCAGCCCATTCCGAGGCGCTCCATTTTCCTGGGACAATACCTGGGCATTGCCACTGCGTTGGCCATCAGCTTCCTATTAGGAGCGGGGATCCCATTTGTCCTCTCTGGCATATTCCTATCGGGAGAGATCTGGAATTTTTCCATCCTGCTACTGAGTGGGGTATTACTCTCTTATGTCTTTTCCGCACTGGGCTATTTACTGGCCCTGATCAACGACAACCGGATCCGTGGTTTCGGCCTGGCCATCCTGGTCTGGCTCCTGCTGGCTGTAGTGTATGACGGTTTATTCCTGCTGGGCCTGGCCTGGTTCTCGGACTATCCCCTGGAAAATGTAGCGATCGGCGTCACTGTATTCAACCCGATCGACCTGGCCCGCATCCTGATCCTGCTCAAACTGGATGTCTCCGCATTAATGGGTTATACCGGCGCTGTTTTCAATAAATTTCTAGGCACCTCTCTGGGAATGGGTCTGGCATTGATCATCCTGGTCATCTGGGCCGTTTTACCGGTGAGCATGATCCGGTATATCTCCCTACGCAAAGACTTTTAATACACTACTTCACATAAATGATATCGCACATGGAACACACACCACTGACTCAGAAACCCATCGGAGAACTCGTCCGGGAGGATTATCGGACAGCTGAAGTGCTGTCTCGCTGGAAACTGGATTATTGTTGCGGTGGCAAGCGTAATCTGGAAGATGCCTGTTCCAAAGTGGGGGCAAATCCCGTAGAGGTTGCCTCGGCACTGGAAGCTGTTCTCAATCAGCCTGCCGGAAGAGCCATGGATTACGATTCGTGGGACACCTCCTTTCTGATCGATCACATTGAAAAAGTGCATCACAGCTATGTGCGCAAATCCCTGCCTGTGCTCGTTGCGACAGCCCAGAAAGTGGCATTGCGTCATGGCAAGGAATACCCCTATCTGGAGACGGTCTTCCTGGAAGTGAAGGCATTGGCCCTGGAGTTGGAATCTCATCTGGGCAAGGAAGAAAATATTCTCTTCCCGTATATCCGTCAACTCGTCCTGTCCCAGTCCCGGGGCAGTCAGATGGCGCCCCCTCCCTTCGGTTCGGTCAACAACCCGATCCGAATGATGGAATCCGAACACAATGATGCCGGTGAATCCTTCGTCCATATCCGGCAGCTGACCGGCGATCTGGTTTACCCTGAAGCAGCATGTACCAGCTGGCGTGTGTTGTATGCGCTGCTGTTGGAGTTTGAAGAAGACCTCCACACCCATATTCACCTGGAGAATAATCTGCTCTTTCCAAGAGCCATCCAACTGGAGAAGGAAATGGCCTGATCGCAATGTCTCCCCGATGGTTCATATGGCCCCTGATCTTCTCCTTCTGCCTCCAGGCATTGGGACAGACCCTCATCCTCGGCCGATTTTATCTCCACCGGGCAGAGATCGAACGGACCCTCTGTGAGAACAGGGCAAAGCCAGAACTGAAATGCCATGGAAAATGCCATCTGAAAAAGCAGTTGGCCGCTTCACCGGTGGGAGAAGAACAACCCCAGAGCGCTCCCGAGATCCGGGAGTGGATCCTGGGGCTTCCCACCCTTCTTCCTGGCCTGCCAGAAGAAGTCATCACGATGGTGCGCCTGGCCTTTCGGGTGCCTCGTGTCATAACAGCCGGTCATCTTCCGGATGTCTTCCATCCGCCATGGGGATAGGTCCTCGGACAACGCTTCGGTTCTCACATCGATGATCTATTTCCTCATGAGGGTCGGATCTGCTCCGACCCTGCAATTCAACGAACATGACTACCTCTTCAACGGTCGCAGGCTTGCGACCCCTGTATATGGCCATTCTGGCCCTGGCCCTCCTATGGGTCACCCCAAATTCCCTCCTGGCGCAGGATGCACCATCTGCCATTATCCTGCAGGATGCCGATACCGGTCTGCCCATCCCGTTTGCGCATTTCGCCTGTGATCACCATCAGGGCATTTCTGATGAAGAAGGACGATGCCTCTGTCCGAAAGGACAGTGTACGAACCTGCGACTGTCGCACCTGGAATACGGACAATGGATATTAAGTGAAACGGAACTGAGACAATTAGAGAATACCGGTGCCCTCACCTGGAAGCGACAGGCCGGCATCATCCTTCAGCCGGTCACCGTCCTGGCCCTTCGCCAGGGAAACCGGCCCCAGAGTCATCAGCAGTTTGATGACCAGGACTGGCTGGCGCACGATGCCGGAGATGTCCTGACCCAGAGCCCGGGCATTGCCGTGATCCGAAAAGCCGGCCAATACGGTTTTGATCCGGTGGTTCGCGGATTCAAATATGACCAACTGAACATGGTGATCGATGGCGCCCAGAGTTGCGTGGCCGCCTGTCCCAATCGCATGGACCCGCCGGCAAGCCAGGTCTCGCTCAACCAGATGGAAAAGGTGGAAGTGATCAAGGGACCGCATGCCCTGCGGTACGGTTCAGGACTGGGCGGAACGCTTCTGTTCACCAGTGCCGGGCCACGTTATTCAGATCAAACGACTGCTCGCGGCCGCCTCAGTACGGGGTATGAGTCAAATGGCGATCTGGTTCGCACGGAAGGCCTGTTTGGCCTTTCCGGTCGGCATGTTGCCGTAGATCTGAATGGTTCCTGGTCTCAAGGAGGTGATTACGTAGATGGGGAGGGTCAGACGATATCCTCGGGTTTCAACCGCGGAAGTTTTGGGGCCAATGCCCATCTACGGGTCAATGATGTCCATACCCTCCAGGTCAATGCCACCAGGAATATTGCCCGTGACGTAGAATTCGCCTCCCTGGGCATGGACCTGCGGAAGGACGACACCTGGATGACCAACCTGCGACATGAATGGCAGGGCCAGGGTGAAGGACTGCATCGATGGAGCACCATCGTCAGTGGCAGTTTTGTCGACCATCTGATGGACAATTTGCTGAAACCGCTTGATCCACGCATGATGAATATGAGCACGGCTGCCAAAACGACCACCTACGGTGCCCGGACAGAGGCCACCTTCCTCCTGGGAGGCCAGTTGTTGTATGCGGGTGTTGACTTCCGCCAGGAGGAGGCAGAAGGGGATCGGGTCCGGGAATTCCTGATGGGCCCCATGATGGGTAAGGTCGTAACCGATCCAGTCTGGCAGGAGAGTCGGATCACCAATACCGGCGTATTTGCAGAATATCATCATCAACTGGGTCAGTACCAACTCATTGCTGCTGGTCGGCTCGGACTCAACCTGGCAGAATTGCAGTCGCCTTCTGCGACGTTCCTGGAAGAGTATCCGGAGCCCGATTCACGACAGGTCAACCCGGCTGTCAGCCTGGGGGCGATCCGGCAGTGGCAGGGAGGCTGGACCACCAGTGTGTGGTTGGCCCGCAGTCAGCGGAGTCCAGGTTTGATCGAGCGATTCATCCACTACCTGCCTGTGGGTCTGGATCCCTTCGAAATGCTGGGAAATCCTGACCTGAAGCCGGAGATCAACCAGCAACTGGACCTGAACGTCCAGTATGATCATGCCGGTGGCCGTGTACAAATGGCCGTGTTTGGCAGTCTGTTGGCGGATTTCATCTCTGGCCAGAAGAGACCCGACCTGAGTCCGCGCATCCCGACCGCTCCGGGTGTTCGGCAGTTTGTCAATCTGTCTGAGGTAATGATGGTCGGTGCCGAGGCTACCTGGATCCAATCCTGGCCGGCATCCCTGCAGTCGGAGATCATGGTCGCCTGGGTCTATGGCGAGGACCGCGATCGCGACCAACCCCTGCCGGAGATCCCTCCTCTGGATGGTCGGATCAGCCTGTCGGGAACCTACTGGAACGGTCGGATCTCGCCACGGGTCACCTGGCGGCAGGTGCTTGATCAGGACCGTGTCTCCTCCGAGTTCGGCGAACAGACCACAAATGGATTCGGGTTGCTGGATGTGCAGGTTTCGGTGCAGGTACTGCCCACCTTGCGGATATCCTGTGGTGCGCAAAACCTGTTGGATGCAGCCTATTCCGAGCATTTATCCAGAGCCATGACGGGTATCCAGCCCGCCACCCGACTCCTGGCACCCGGAAGGTCCTTTTTTATCACGGCCTCCTTTGATCTGGGGAAATAGGCATGATTCATAATAGCATAAGGAAAGGCCCCACCGATTGTGTCGGCGGGGCCTTTAAATTTCTAGACAAACGTCTTTTGTGAGATCGAATTGGAGGTTATCTCCAGGCACTGATGATGCCACACATCACGATGGCGGTCAGGGTCCAATACAGAATATTGACGATCGCCCATTTACGGCTGCGCATTTCAAAAATGGCCATGGACGCAAATATGGGCAGGAGTACTGTTATGCCAAACGCCAGTCCGTGGAAAGCTCCATGTTGGAAGGTGACATAACTGTGGCCGTCAGGCGCTGTGGTCTGGAATCCTCCATCGGCGCCTCCGCCTCCGGTGACCCAACCCCAGAAAAAGACAGCCAGCAGGAAGGACGTGACCAATGTCAGGAGGTACATGGTTGGTTTGGGCATGTTGGCCCTGACATGCTCCTCGGTAAATCCGTTGGCCTGCATCCAGGCATTCCCCATCACTTTGGGGTGGTAATAGATCATCCCCATGATCATAGGGACCAGTGCGGCAACGATTAAGGCGAAGTAATTCATCGTGTTGATTAGGTTGGTTAGGATAGAAATATAGCTATTCTCTGGAAAACCGTTCGTTTCGAGGGAGGGGTTCGTGTGTGTTCCTGGTTCCTGCGTTCCTGGTTCCTGGTTCCTGATTCCTGATTCCTGATTGTTGCGGCTGAGCACTCTGTTACAGGGCCCGGCTGTTCAACGTTCAAGGCGTCCCCGAAGTCTCGGGGAGCCAGTTCAATGTTTAACGTGATGTTTGGACCTGGGATTTCATTCCTGGTACCTCATTCTGCAGTCCCCCGACATCGGCCCCCAGACGTTGGCCTAAAGGGCCAAGTCTGGATCCGGACATCCCACTGAATGTGGGATCGTCCGGGCTCGGTCCTCAGCCCTGATCCCTCGTCCCTCGAAATATCGAAATCACGCCTTAACGAAATAAGCCCGCTTTAGACCCTAAGGAACGCCAATGCCCAACGCCCAACACCTGCCTAAGGCCTTGTTCCTGATTCCCGACTCACGCCATTATTCCGGGTTATCCTATTCGGAATCTAAAACTGAATGAAGCATATCCCAGTCCACCACACAAGAGGTTCTTGGGCTTGATTGCCTGTTGATGGGTTCCGGGGCTGAACTAAGTCCATACTGAACCTTTATGCCTCCTGCACAGTCGCCTCAGTCTTCTTCCGAAGCATCCAGCGGTAATACAGTCGATCCCTGTCTCGCATGTGTCTGTGAATTGCTGATTCCCTGACGCCGGAAAATTCCCGGATCGCCGGCTTCAGCCAGGAAGGCACCAGGGCCTGGATGCGCTTTTCTTTGTTTTCCTCATCCGACTCGATCGCCTGAACCACATTGGACGTAATATCCAGTTCCTCCAGGATATCCATACCTGATGAGGCCAGATAATATTGCATTGTCTTCAGGTCAACAGGAAGACGCATATCTGTGATGAGGAATATACCACCGGGTTTCAGGACACGATGAACCTCCGACACAAATTTTGGGAATGAGCCATACGCATGGGATGACTCGACGTTGATGACGACATCCATACTGTCATCCCCAAGCGGTATGGATTCCGCATTCCCCTGCAGGTAACGTAAGCCACCATGTGCCCAGTTCTGATTGGCAAAGGATACGGCATGTCCGGCCAGGTCCAGTCCGGTCATCGTCGTCGGGTGCAGGTAATTGTAGATATAGGCAGATCCTCCCCCACGGCCGCTCCCCACCTCCAGGACGTGCTTGCCTTTGATCTCCGTTCGGACCGCGAGAAAGTGATACAGCTGGATACAATACCGGTCCACTTCGTCTTCCTGCCGGAGTTCAATCTTACCTTCATCTTCATTCGGTGTATACCCGTAATTCATGAACCGAAACTCGCGAGTGGGAATCACCGTTGCCGTAAACTCATAAATGGGCTTCCATACGATTCTTCTGAAAAGGGGAAACCGGGTCATTTTTAAAAACATATCGCCCCACATAATGCATACTATTTAAAGTGATAAAAATAATTTCAAACCATCAGTATCATTCAAATCAATTCAGCTTATCAAGACTTTTCTATTGATTACTATTTATCCCAAAACCCTATGATCAGCAGAATACATTTCTTTAAAAAAAAGATACTAAAAAAGTATTCAATAATGCATTTGTCCAACACGAATGCCCAACAGGATTCCGAAATAGGGCAGGCTTCTATTGATATTGATCTGCGGAATCAATCCCAATCCAAAATGTGGTCGTGGCATCCAAAAGAATTGGCCTTCCATCGCCAGGCCCATATGCCGGAACGGGACCGCCTCGTAAACATTTCCAAACCATCCCTTATAAAGGAGCCCTCCCTGTCGTACTCCCTGTATTGAGGCCAATCCCAGCGCTCCGCCCATCAATGATTTCTTTGTTCTTATCATTCGTCCATAGAGCAATGCTATCTCCCACAAATTCTCATTCACTCCACCGCCGAACACACTGATCTCACCAGCTCTGACCACACGAAAAGCAAATAAATTATTATTTGCGATCACATTGAGACTACTGGTGGCAGTATACCCCGGAGCACCAACTCCGACTCCCAATTGGGCCGAGTAATGAATCGGGGACTTGTGAGGTCGATAATTTTGGGCTATCAAAGACGAACTATGGATGCAACATGCTAGGAACATCGTAATCACAATACCTGCAAATGCATTCCAAACGAAAGCCTCCTTTTGTAAGAATGAACTATATTTCATGATAAATACTTCATGATAAATATTTCTATTGTGCAACTAATACAGTTTAAAAAGCAACATCAATTGTTTGAGTATTTTCTATGTAAAAAACTTGACAGGTAGAATCGTATTGATGACTTACATATGAATTGTGCTATTACAAAAACTATGATCAGAATTCATGTGATCCAGAATATCCTTCAAATCCTGTTCGACAAGGTTGCCAAACGTGCCGGAACTGAATGGGCATCGATGAACCATTCCCGCCGTATCCATATACAGGTAACGACTACCACAACCAACACACCCCATCTGACGCAGATAGGTTCCATGATATTCAATGGGTGGATAATTCCGAAATTCTCGATGATATTGAAGATCATGTACAAACCGATCCAGGACCATCCTTTCATGCTCAGATAATTCAACCTCCTGGCCAGCAAACCTGCCGATGGCCCTGGGTTCGAGGATTCGAATGAAATGAACACCTAATTCACGGGCCAGATCTGCATATAGCATCAAGTCATGACGGTTGCACGATTCTCTGGTGGGCACTATTGATAGACTCACCAGCAAACCAGCCTCAAGAGCATGCCTGACAGCCTTAATGACCCAATCATACGAACCTTCCCGGCCCCTGAACGCATCATGGATAGCAGGATCCCAATGATCCAAACTGATGGAAACACCTTGAAGTCCCACCGACTTTAGTTGACGTGCCTTGTCTACTGTCAGATGATACCCCGATGTAAGTATCCAGACATCCATATCGTCGGTCCTGATTTCATCAAGCAGAATAAGGATTTCCTCCAATCGATTGAGCGGCTCACCGCCACTGATCTCCACCTGGGCCACACCATGAGCTTCACATTTTCGCATGATGGATTTCCAGTCCTCCAAAGTCAGGACATCCTTCTGATTGAGCGATGGATATTCCACACAGTGAACACAATTCAGGGGACACTTCCGAGTCAACGCCAGTATGGCCACAAAGAGGCTGCCTGGGTGCCCTGAAATAGGGAATTGTCGATGAAGTTCGTTCCGCACCATCCGTTTCCAGGCCGGGGAAGGGAATCCCGGCATACCCACCATCCCATATAGCAACCCTTCATGTTGTACACCCTTGCCGATGTACCGAAACTGATGGTTGAAACGGACAGCCTTCAACGTTCGGACGAGTGCCATCCAAGCTTTTCTACCATCAGAATAGGCCATTCTAGCGATCTGCCAAACACCCCATGACATTTTGATTCGTGCTAAACGATACTGCCAGCCTGAAAGGATTACCGGTGTATGATTCATTACCGAATTCATGGTCCTATCGACTTAAGGAGGAAGAGAAGGAATAGCCCCGCTGATTAAGGAGTTGATATTGCTCCAGGGCAAATCGGGTAAATCTTCCGCGCTCACGGAATTTTGCCAGATAGGATTTGGAGGGTCTGCGACGGGAAGGCTCCCGCAGGATTTCATAATGCCCCCGGGCATGCAGAAAAGCACTCCGAATCAGACCTGAATTCAGATCCGGTACATCGAAGGTCAAAGTGACAGCATCACCGATTTCCGGCTGATCGTAGTAGAGTCCATCATCTGCCCTTAATGCCTCTCGTTGAGATAAACCATGTTGATCCTTTGCTTCTACAGCAGGTAAGGTCTGAACAAGTACCTCCTTGTCCGGTTGATAATCGATTGCAATATGATCAAGCTCCCAAAACATAAACCCGGCCTGCAGTCTGATCCGGATCTGATCGCCCTGCACCTCGCTCAGATCGAGCAAGAGAATGTCTTCCCGCAATGCCATTGGACCGGCCAGATTAAACCAATCCACTTGGGTGAATTCACCAGGTGACGTTTCCAATAGCACCGCCAAAGGAATATACTGGTCCAGCATCCAGGCTTCACCTTCGGATTTTGTCTTTTTAAGGCCTTCTTCTTTAATGCGTTGAGCATACACACCCTGCTCATCCACAAAGAGGCTGTAGGCAAGATCCAACCACATATTGTTCTTGGCACGAATGATCAGTTTGGCTTGATCGGCCTTTACAGGCCGCAAAAAAGTAAGGTCTACCCACTCCAGTCCGTCAGCGGTACCTTCGACATCGCTGGTCATAAAGCGCAGACTATCCCGGCTTTGAATGAACGGAAGGACATCCTTGCTATTTCGATCAACAGCCATAAGCGGTAATTGCTCTTCTGTGATCGTGTGAACCTTGCCATATTTATCAAACAGGACCTTCGTCTCGATGGGATGATCGACCAACATCAGTTCAGCCAGATCCGTATGCTGGATCTCCTTTACTTCGTTGGTGATGCGGATCTGATATTGGCCATTTTTTGGAGAGAGATGACGGAGTGGCAGCCAGTCATCACGTTCCATATTCGGCCGCGTGGCTCCACTGAAAATCTCTCCTTCAAATACTGCATTATCACCCGCTCCGGAATAGACAAACGGACAGGAAGTACCCTTTGCAATCATGATCACTATAAATATGATTGCGGGAACGGCCAGGATGGCCACCAAAGTCAATATCATTGTCCCAGCCTCATCAAATTGATACTCCTCAATTCTGGATATGTCCGAGAGTGGGATTTCAAAACTTTCGGAAGTTAAAAGTGAATCCAGTTTTGGTGTGGTCACAATCAGTCGGATATTGCGCCGACTTAACCGTTGCTCTTGAGTCCCCACCGGATAAGGAGGCTTCTCCTCTCTGGAAACAACCTTCCCGTACAACTTCTCTTGATCTACAGTACCAGGAGTGATTAACCAGAATGCCTGCATACCCGGCGTGGTCATGTAGATATTCACGGGCTTATCCCCGGGCTCCATGATCTCGCTAAGATTCACCGGGGGTTTAGCTGACCATTTATACGTTTTACATCCGGCGATCCAAAACGAACCGATGCTCAGGAACAAAAAAAGAACGAGCACCTGAATCTGACGTGGAGTAGTCATGACCAAGGATTTAAGTCAAGCTAATTAGTCCTGTTTTTCAACACGACAAATGACGTATGGCGGAAACGGGTATGATCTACATCATACTATTCTAGTGATACAATAAAAGGTCTGATTAATTATCCCACCAATCCAATAAATATGTCACTGCCTCCATCACTTCAGTGGTCTTTTGCGCACCATTCACTTCCCGGACCTGGATATTCACTTTCGGATGAACCAGATCCGTTTCATCGATGTAGGTGGCCATAATATATTGACCATTACCCGACCAGGATGGATCGCTGATGCAATAGTCCCAAAAAGGCACTGCGCTTTCCGCGAATCGATCGATAATCACCGTTTGACTGACCACCCAGCCTTTCTTCAGGATCAACTGATTCCCATCCGGAGAAAATCGCACATCACGTGGATAATCCACCGTTGAATAGTCGTCTGTATCCGATACAAGCAATCTGAATCCGGATCCATCAGCGAACATGAATGCCAGGCGCATATCTCCCATGGAGTATGGATAATCAGGAGTCCTTACCGAGAAAACAAATTCATCCATTCTGCTCCAATCCAGGAGTGAATAGGTCAGATCAAATCGATAGGGCATTTCACCCGGCAAGAAGACATCCCGATATCGGCCTGTATTCACAGTAAAAATCCGGATAGAATTTGTTGGATAATTGATCGTAGCCACTTCACTGCCATCCGGCGACCAGGCCATACCTGTGGTGCGATGGTCCATGCCTTCCATGGTGTTCACCGCTTCCATGGATTCGATATCTATCACCCGAATGTAGAATCGTGGGTCCTCGTCACTATTTCCAACATGCTTAAAGGCAATGCGCTGACCATCGTTGGATATCCTGAAATCCCTGTCCAGGATCACATTGTCAGCACTGAGCACACTATGCACATTTGAAGAGAGGTCTGCCAACAGGATACGGTTATTCTTCTTGTAGATGATCTTGCCGGATACAGGCAGATCGCTTATCCCGTTCACAACGATGTCATCCTTGTGGCATGTCATCATCAATAATGCGATGATGAGCAAAAACATGATCTTTTTCATGATCATTGATTTTAGGCTGAATAAACCAGCGCCATGCACGGTCCATTTCTTCATGCCCAAAATTCTTTTATTTCACTGATCAAGAAAGAACCGTTTCTACGCAGTCTGACTCAAGAACAATTCTCAGCACAAATTCATTCGATATCGAGAAATGACTTTCGTCATTCAGTGCGAATTCACATTTGAGCATATTTAAAATTTTACTCTTACTCAACGGAAGATGACCCAGATCATCCTGAATATTCAAAACAATTTTTATTTTTCCATGGAATATTACGATACAGGAGTATCTGAGTCAACACTCAGGTAAACAGGTTATGTTTTTCTGAAGCAGTCAATAGCCGAAAGCCATTTCCATGTTTGGATTCATGCGCATCGGAAATAAGGGTGTTGATCAGTCCTGCACAGACTATCAGGATCATCGAAATCACTATTGCGGCACCTGCCAGACATTAGGGGTGCAGTACGGCCAGGCATCGCGTACATTCCTGAATTTTGATACTGTTTTTCTGGCCGAACTCTTAGGTCATCTGGCCAAGGATGATCATCCGGAATGGGCATTCACCGACTCTTTGAATGGAAGGTGTCTCCACAAACCCGGTATGGTCGAAACGATTCCTTTCCCCCTGGAATTTGCTGCAGCGACTACTGTCCTCCTGAGTGAGTGTAAACTGGCTGATCATAATTTTGATCAGCCAGGAATAAAGTGGCAGTTGCTCCGCCATTCCTTTTCTACGACTTTCCGAAAAGCCCATTCCCGGTTTTCAAACTGGGGCGTCGATATTCATGAGTTGAAGAAAATGGCACTTCGCCAGCAGGAGGTGGAGCG